>NZ_CP013661.2:1232500-1552436 GCF_001465835.2 Planococcus kocurii | reverse complement strand
AGTTCCTGTAGCGAATCTGACATCAGGTGGCTGCAGAATTCATACAGCGAGTGGATCTTATGATGCGATGATTGATCATCAACTAGAAGAAATCAAAAATCAATTGCTCGCTTACTGTGAGGAGAAAACCAACGATGAACTTGTGGGAAGATGAATACCTGGAATTGCTGAGTGACATTGAACCGATCAAAAAGCACGGGAAAGTGATTCAAGTAATTGGTTTGACGATTGAATCACGAGGACCTAATGCAAAAATTGGTGAATTGTGTTTGCTTTACCCAAATCGCAACGAGCCACCGATTGAAGCCGAAGTTGTTGGATTTAAAGAAAACAGAATCATGCTCATGCCACTTCAGGATCTTTCGCAAGTTGGACCCGGTTGTTTAGTCGTCGCCACGGGAGGGCCACTGCAGATTAAAGTGGGGCCTTCTATTTTAGGGAAAGTTTTGGACGGAACGGGGATGCCACTTGATGAAAGCTTATTGCCTCGGGGGTTGAAAAAATATTCTACTAATAATGCCCCGCCGAACCCGTTAAAGCGCCCGAGAATCGATAAACCTTTAGAAGTCGGAGTTCGTGCCATTGACGGTTTGCTAACTGTTGGCCAAGGTCAACGCATTGGGGTATTTGCCGGAAGTGGTGTTGGGAAAAGTACGTTGATGGGCATGATTGCTCGCAATACAGAAGCAGATATTAATGTCATTGCGCTCGTTGGAGAACGTGGCCGTGAAGTTCGTGACTTTATTGAACGTGATTTAGGTCCTGAAGGGCTGAAGAAATCCGTCGTCGTCGCAGCAACCTCCGATCAAACACCCATGCAGCGCATTAAAGCCGCACTAACCGCAACAGCGATTGCTGAATATTTCCGGGACCAAGGAAAAAACGTCATGTTGATGATGGATTCGGTGACGCGTTTTGCGATGGCACAACGTGAAGTGGGGCTCGCAGTAGGCGAACCACCAACGAGTAAAGGCTATACCCCAAGCGTTTTTGCATTGTTACCGAAATTACTCGAACGCTCGGGTACTTCCAGTAAAGGGACGATCACCGCTTTTTATACTGTTTTAGTAGATGGAGACGATATGAACGAACCGATTGCCGATGCGGTGCGCGGAATTTTAGATGGACATATTGTGTTGGACCGAAAAATTGCTCAAAAAGGTCAATTTCCAGCGATCAATGTAATGGCGAGTGTTAGCCGGGTGATGCACGAAGTGGTATCAGAAGAACATCAACAAGCCGCACGAGATTTCAAACGTCTGTTAGCAGCTTACGAGACTTCTGAAGATCTGATTAATATCGGAGCCTACAAGAGTGGTGCAAATAAAGAGATTGATGACGCCATTCGAGCGTATCCATTGATCCGAGAATATTTGCAGCAAGACATTTACGAGAAAGCCAAAATAGAAGAAAGTGTTGAACGGCTATCCGCACAATTTGGAGGGATTTAAACTGACACAATTCAACTTTCGATTTCAAAAGATATTGGATTTAAAAGAAAATGAAAAGGGCTTTGCGCAGATCCAAATGGCTGAAGCTATCAAACAACATGAAGTAGGACATCAGCAAAAAAGAATGATTCAAAAGAAAATCTCAGATGCTGAGTTATTAAAAAATGCCAAACAGCAAAGTGGCGTCAACATTTCAGAACTTCGCATGTTAGAAGACTATATTTATCAGCTTCAAGGTCAATCGCTTTCTTCCGAAAGAGAATTGGAACATTTACAGAAAAAAGTTTCAGCGTCTCAAGGTGTATTGCAAGAAAAAGCGAAAGAAGAAAAAACGTGGGAAAACTTAAAGCAACAAAAGTTAACACATTTCCAAGAAGAAAACAAAGCGGCCGAACAAAGCTTTTTTGACGAAATGGCCAGTACGCGGTTTTATCGCTTAGCTAAGGCAAATAACTTGGCGGAAGGGACTTGAACGTATGGAAGCTTTAAAGCCGACGTTTCAACAAACCATTAGCCCTGTCACAAAAACAACTTCGAAACCTGTTGTGAATCAAGCGGCATTTGCTTCTTTACTGGAATCATTGGCACTTCCACCTGTTAGCGAACCACAAGCACCTACAGAAAACCTGTTGGAAAACGTGGAATCTGTGCTAGCGTCTTTACAAGAACTACTAGTTGAAGAGCCAACAACTGAGCAGCAGGAAATTCAATACGCCATTCTGCAGTTGCAGCAACTGCAGGCTGACAACAAGCCAACTGGTTTGGCAGCGCCCGGTCAGGTAGCTGCGAATGCATCAGAAGATCCTAGTCAACTCGTTCCACTGCTTCAGAAAATACAACAGCAGCTCCAAATTTTAGTCGAACAATCAGCTGGAGAAACTGTGAAATCCCTGATGCTGAACGAGGTAGAAGGAAAAGCGAATAAGACAAGCGTTAATGGCCTAACACAACTTTCTAAACAACTCGATGATTTGTTGGGGATGCTTGAAAAACAACAAGCCCTAATCACTACGAGTCTTCAACTAAAGCCGGTTATAGCGTCTAGTGAAGAAAGTCGTGCGGTAAAGGATATTCCCACACTTGTTGGTGAATTACTGAAGCCAGTGAGCAACAGTTCTAAGGTGTCTGTTGAAATGCAAGAGGCGTTAAAAGAACTTGAAGCAGGAGAAGGGAAGGTTGTTCCGAAGCTCCAAAGTGGAGAAGAACTTCAAACTCCCAAAGAATCCATAGAAGTGAAAGCGACTCCAGATCTAGCTGCGCAGCCTTTAACGATGACAGCAGATGCTGGAAAGGTTGCCGGGACTCTTGTAAAAGCAGAAGCCAGTCTACAGCCAGTTCCATTAGTACGTTTACCCAATCTTCTAGAAGACCTCGGCGGGATGTTGAAAAATTCAATGCGCTTAGTCGACGGCCAAGAAGGTATGAAAATGCGTGTTAATATTTTCCCGGAACATTTGGGACACCTTGAAATCTTATTGACATCAACCAATGGCAAGCTAGCCGCTCAAATTATGGCAAGCACACCGATGGCAAAAGAAGCGATTGAACTTCAGCTAAATCAGTTGAGAACTTCATTGATTCAACAGGGTGTGGAAGTTGAAAAAATTGAAGTGCTCGAACAAAGCCCACAGCAGCCTTTTAATCAGCAACAACCTCATGCAGAACAGCGGTTTACGCAACAACAAAGTAAAAATTCGCGTAGTGGTCATAGCTATTTTCAGTCTGAAGAAGACGTAGTTAAAGAAACAACAAAGCGATTGCCTGAAGGCTTACCAAAAGTAGATTACACCGTATAGAAGAAAGGGTGTTTGGATGAACATTTCGACAGCGACAACGGGAGCGGCTACTGCCGCAGCGCCAGTGGCCAAGACGGCACCAACAAATGCACTTGGACAAGATGCATTCCTTAAAATTCTAGTGACTCAAATGCAACACCAAGATCCGATGGAGCCGTTAAAGGACACCGAATTTATTGGCCAAATGGCTCAATTTACAAGCCTCGAACAATTGACCAATCTAAATAAAACGATGACGCAATTCGTCAACAATCAAGGAAATTCGTCATTGGCAGATTATGCGCATTTAATCGGAACATCGGTTAAGTGGCAGTCCGAAACAGCGTCAGGTGAAGGAATTGTCAAAGCCTTGTCCAGTAAAAACGGAGAAGTAATGGCAGAGCTTGAAGGATCAGATGTAAAAGTGCCAATCAACTCAATCATTCATATTGAAAAAACGACAGCACCAGCTAATAAACAAGAAACTGTGTAATCCATGGTGGATGAAACGCGGTTCTTGAAAGGGGAAAATTAAATGTTACGTTCAATGTACTCAGGTGTGTCAGGTATGAAAAACTTCCAAACAAAGTTAGATGTTATCGGGAATAACATTTCTAACGTTAATACAGTCGGCTACAAAAAAAGCACCATTAATTTTCAAGATTTGTTAAGCCAGAATATGTCGAGTAGTGGTGCGAATCCGATGCAAGTGGGTCTAGGTTCGGTAACTTCTTCCATCAACGTCAATCACAATGCAGGTTCATTAATGTCTACGGGGGTGGGAACTGATCTTGCCATTATGGGAGACGGCTTTTTCGTTGTGCAAGACCCAGAAGCTACTGGTACGGCAGGACGATACTTAACGCGTGCAGGAAATTTCACGGTAACAGCTGCAGGCGACTTAGTAACAGCTCAAGGGTATAAGGTTTTGAACAATGCCGGAAACGCGATTAACATTGATGCGAAAACCTATGAATCATTTAGTATTAATCGATTGGGTGAAGTGATTGGTAAAGCGGCAAACGGTAATGAAACAACTATTTCTTCTATCGGCGTATCAAAACCTGAAAATCCTTCAGGTCTTCGCAAGTTTGGTGGCTCACTATACGAGATGACGGAAATAGCGAGTGCGGGTGGTTTAGTTTTACAAACAGCTACAGCCGCTAAAACAGAAATCGGTTCTGGCATGCTCGAAATGTCCAACGTTGACCTAACGGAAGAGTTTACGGAAATGATTATAGCGCAACGCGGATTCCAAGCTAACTCAAAAACCATTACCACTTCTGATGAAATTTTACAGGAAATTATGAACCTAAAACGTTAATGGAAGGAGCTTAGTCCATCGAAATGATTAACTTAACTAGGTTAAACCGTTCATCTATCGTATTAAACGCAATCTATATCGAGCGACTAGAATCGACACCGGATACAGTGGTGACGTTAACAACCGGTAAGAAAGTCCATGTACTGGAAACTGTAGAGGAAGTTATGGACAAAGTAACCGATTATTACCGGAAGCTGAACATTTTACCTCGTTTGCATGAGCCGAACCTAGACGAATGAGGAGGCAATCAAGTTGACAGACGTTTTATCAAATGAAAATATCGAAACCATCCTTTCGGCAATGGGCAATCAAGAACCGAAAGTGATTGATAAAAAAAGAAATGTTCAAGCATATGATTTCAAGAAAGCGTTACGTTTTTCACAAGATCAAATCCGTACCTTATCGCGTATCCATGAGAATTTTTCGCGCTTGTTGACTTCTTATTTCTCGGCACAGCTTCGAACATTTGTTCAAGTGACCGTTGAAAAAGTTGAAGAGGTTTCTTATCAAGAATTTGTTCGAAATGTCCAAAAAAAATCGATGTTGGGTGTTTTTGAAGCAACACCGCTACAGGGCAGCATGGTGATGGATTTTTCTCCAGAGGTGGTATATGTCATGTTTGACCGGCTACTGGGCGGGCAAGGCAATCTCTTGCAGAAGGACAGTGAGTTGACTGAAATTGAAATCAGCGTCATTGAACGGGTGTTTTCAAAATCACTGGATTGTTTTGAAGAAGCCTGGTCATCTGTAGTGAAACTGTCTCCAGAACTCAGAGAGATTGAAGTGAATTCACAATTCCTAACCACTTCTCCTCCAAACGAAACGGTCATTTTAATCAAGTTGCAAACAAAAATTGGACACGCAGAAGGCATCATCAATATCTGTTTGCCTCACACAGTGCTCGAGCAAATTTTGCCGAAGCTGTCAGCGAAACATTGGCTGGCAAACCAAAAAAAGGCTGTTGAAACACATGAAATGGAAGCGTTAGAAGAAAAGCTGCAAAGCACCAAAATGGAAATCAAAGCGGTACTGGGAAAATCAACGATCGAACTTGGAGATTTCCTGAACCTGAAAAATGGCGATGTCATTCGTTTGGACGAATCTTACGAGTCACCTGTCACGCTTCAAGTAGACAACAAATTAAAATTTTATGCCCAACCTGGTGTTTCAAAAGGTCGGATGGCTGTACAGGTAACAGAACTATCGATTCAAGGAGTTCAATTTGATGACGACTAATCATCATTCTCCAGAAGAACGTAAAAATTCTTCGGATTACCAGAAGACAGGAGGAAAGGCGATGCCTGAAAACGCATTATCAAAAACAGAGACAGAAGCTATCATCGAATTATTGAACACGTCTCTAGGAGGTTCGGCTGCTTTACTCACGTCGTTGCTTGCAGAACAGGTTTTTGTCACTTCTCCAACGCTAACTGTGACCAGTCGAGATGCTGTATTTGGTTCTATCGGCGCACCGTTTTATGTGGCGCTTGGTGAATATACGGGTTCAGCTAGCGGAATGCAGGTTCTTGCTGTTTCTAAAAAGGACATGGATGCTGCATTAAAGACTACAGAGGACCAAACAGAATTTCAAGCGGTTCAAGAGTTGGTTAGTAAAATGTTTGATTCAGTGGCACAGTCGATGTCAGCGCTGTTAGAAAAAGAACTTGCTTACTCTTTGTCGGGTATGGACGTTGTGGACCAAACGGGTGAATTTTCGTTAGCTAACTTTACGAAAGAGCAGTGGTTTACAGAGTCGGAATTTCAGTTGAATGTTAGCGGAAAGCAAAACATCCGTTTTTGTTTATGTTTGCCTCTACCACTTGCAAAAACCTTGGTGGAGATTTTAACGGCACCGTTTAATCCGCAAGAACTAAAGGAGACAAGTGAAATGCCAAAGCAATCAGATGATGGGCTAAATGAGCAGGCTCAAGCAACACCGACCGTACAAAATGTTCAGTTTTCAAGCTTCGACAATACGGAAACAGCGCCATCTGCACCGAATAATTTGAATATGTTATTGGATATTCCGCTCCAAGTCACTGTGGAGCTAGGCCGTACAAAACGAGTGGTCAAGGAAATACTGGAAATCTCGCAAGGGTCTATTATTGAATTGGATAAATTAGCAGGAGAACCCGTTGATATCTTAATCAATAATAAATTGATTGCAGTTGGAGAAGTAGTTGTCATTGATGAGAACTTCGGTGTCCGGGTAACAGATGTATTGAGCACAGCTGAACGCATCTCAAAACTACGTTAATGATGGATAAAAGGAGTTTACTAAGAGTGCCTAAGTCAAGTTATATGTGGATGCCATTGCTCTTAGCGCTGTTGTTTTTGAGCGCAATGTCGGTACCACTAGCTGTTCAAGCCAGTCCGAATGTGGTGGAATGGCTAAATAATGAAGATCCGGTAGAAAAAACACCCGTTGATGATGTAGAAAGAGCACCGGTAGAAGAAAAAAGCTTAGCCGGTATTATTGTTCAATTAATCTTTTATACGTTGTTGATTGTGGTGATGATTTATGGACTTATTAAGTTTTTAGCGGCACGTCAGAAAAACCTGCAACCGAACCAAGCCGTTAAACTGATGGGTGGTACGCCGCTGGGCAATAACAAGTCGCTGCAAGTGGTGAAAATTGGCAGCCAGATGTACTTACTTGGCGTGGGTGATGAAGTAACGCTCATCAAGGAATTTTCAGATGCGATGGAAATTAACAACATTGAAAAAGACTTTGAGCAGCAACAACCCGCATTATCGAAAAACTTGTTTGATTTAACAAAGAAAAAGATGGAAGGTTTTTCAAAAAAAGCGCAAAAAAATGGCTTTGATCAGTTATTTAAGCAAAGCTTAAACAAACAAAAAGCCCAACAACAAGCGCTTGAAGATGAGTTTGAAAAAGAAACGCAAGACAAGGAAGGACGTCCGCTATGATTCCGGAAATCTTATCTGCTATTAATATTCCGGGCATTGATTTTGGCGCAGAGTCCCCTGAAGATGTCTCAACAACGCTTCAATTATTCTTCCTGCTAACGATTTTGTCTTTAGCTCCAGGAATTCTAATTATGATGACTAGTTTTACGCGGATCATCATCGTTTTGTCATTCGTGCGAACTGGACTCGGTACACAGTCGATGCCACCGAACCAAGTATTGGTTGGCTTGGCACTATTTCTAACATTTTTTGTCATGTCTCCTATCGTAGTAGAAATGAATGAAACTGCACTTCAACCGTATTTAGATGGCGACATGGCGCAACAAGAAGCACTGGATACCGCTATTGTGCCATTAAAAGAATTTATGGCAAAAAATACAAGAGAAAAAGATTTGGCTTTGTTTTTTAAATACGCGGAGCTAGAAAAACCTGACAGCATTGAAGAGATTCCGCTAACTTCATTGGTTCCGGCATTTGCTATTAGTGAGATGAAAACTGCTTTTCAAATTGGGTTTGTTATTTTTATTCCTTTCTTAATCATTGATATGGTTGTCGCCAGTACGTTGATGGCAATGGGGATGATGATGCTGCCGCCAGTCATGATATCGTTACCGTTTAAAATATTGCTATTTGTGTTGGTCGATGGCTGGTACTTAATAATCGAATCGCTGCTGGTCAGCTTTTGACGAAAGGAAGAATACGAATGACTCCAGATATGGTGATCAAACTAGCGGAACAATCAATTTTTACAGTGATTCTTATATCCGCTCCAATGCTGCTCATTGCGTTAGCTGTTGGATTATTGGTCAGCGTGTTCCAAGCGATGACACAAATTCAAGAACAAACCTTAGCGTTTATCCCGAAAATACTGGCGGTCTTTATCTCGCTCGTGGTCTTTGGCCCGTGGATGTTGACCTTGTTGCTAGATTACACACGGGACTTGTTTGAGCAGCTGCCAAGAATTATCGGGTAAACGGACATGGACAAAATTTTTGATATCTTGCCTTATTTTTTACTCATGCTCGTCCGTTTAACTAGTTTTTTTCTAATTGCTCCTATTTTCTCAATGCGAGGGGTGCCCGCTCAATTCAAAGTAGGCATCGCAGCATTTTTAGCGTTTGTCGCTGTGTCGACCTTGCCTATGGGCGAAACGATTCTTTTGGACTCGACGTATCTTTTGTTAATTATTAAAGAGCTGGCGACGGGTTTGGCACTCGGCTTCACTGCAGCTCTCGTGTTGTACACGGTTCAAATTGCAGGCGCTTTTATTGATTTTCAAATGGGCTTTTCGATGGCCAACGTGCTGGATCCACAAACCGGTGCGCAAGTGCCGATTATCGGTCATTTCAAGTACATGATGGCGTTGTTGTTCTTGTTAACTGTAAATGGTCATCATTTGATGTTAGACGGTGTGATGCAAAGCCTGCGCGTGTTTCCGGTAGAGCGATTAGCTATTTCGGTGAAAGCTGAAGACATCGCACAATTTATGACGGGCTTGTTTGCAGAAATGTTCTTGATTGCGTTGCAAATTGCCTTGCCAATCGTTGGCGCTTTGTTTTTAGTGGATATTGCCCTTGGTATTTTGGCGAAAACGGTGCCTCAGCTGAATATATTCGCTGTCGGGTTGCCGTTGAAAATTTTTGTCGGTTTTATCATGCTTTTTCTAACCATGCCCGTGTTTTTCTATATCCTGCAGGTTCTCTTTGAGAAACTCTTGGTGAGTATGGCTCAACTGATTCGTTTGTTAGGAGGAACGTAAGTGGCAACTAGATATCCCTTGGATTTGCAATTTTTTGCGGGTGAGAAAACTGAAAAAGCGACACCGCAAAAAAGGCAAGAATCCAAGCGGAAGGGCCAAGTAGCCAAAAGCCCGGAAGTCGCAGCTGCCATGATTATTATCGGGGGGATTGTGCTGCTGAATTCGCTCGGTGGCTGGATGATGGACCGAATTTTAGCTATTTACCGGATTCACTTTACGCAATATATTTCCTGGGAAATAACACCGGCCACCATTCGTACCTTGTTTGAGCAGATGGCCATGAATGCCTTTTTGTTGATGCTGCCTATCATGCTCGTCGGTATGGTCTTCGGCTTTCTCGGAAACTTTATCCAAGTGGGTGTTATTTTCACATCAGACCCCATCATGGCCAAGTTTGAACGACTAGATCCAATCAAAGGGGCAAAGCGAATATTTTCAATGCGCGCTTTAGTCGAGTTAGGGAAGTCCCTTTTGAAAATCGGCATTATCGGCGGCGCTGCATTTGGCGTATTGTGGGTAGGCAAAGATGAGTTATTTACGCTGTCACAAAAAAGCATTGGCTATTCGTTTTCTTTTATCGGTTCATTGGTTTTCCAAATGGGCTTGATTGCAGGACTGATCCTGCTGAGTTTATCTATCCTAGACTACATTTATCAGAAATACGAATTTGAAAAAGGCATCAAGATGTCAAAACAAGACATCAAAGATGAATACAAAAAAGCGGAAGGCGATCCGCTCATCAAATCAAAAATAAAAGACAAGCAGCGACAAATGAGCATGAACCGCATGATACAGGATCTGCCAAGTGCAGATGTGTTAATCACCAACCCCACGCATTACGCTGTCGCGATCAAGTACGATGCCGAAACGATGGAGGCTCCGGTCATCATCGCAATGGGCAAAGATCATTTGGCGCTGAAGATTAAAGAAAAAGCGAAAGAATTTGGAATTGTGACGATGGAAAACAAACCTCTCGCACGAGCACTGTATGCCCAAGTTGAAGTTGGGGATGCTGTACCGGAAGAATTGTTCCTAGCTGTGGCTGAGGTTTTAGCATATATTTACCGATTAAAAGGAAAAATCCGATAACCCGGATAGAGGAGGGACCCGCGTGAAATTCAGAGATTATGCCATCATGGTAGCCGTTATCATGATTGTGGTGATGATGGTCATCCCTCTTCCGCCGCTCTTGTTAGATGTGTTGATTATGATCAATATCAGTTTGGCACTAACGATCTTGTTAGTGGCTATGAATACAAAAGAACCTCTGCAATTTTCTATTTTTCCTACGTTACTGTTGTTAACAACTTTGTTCCGACTGGGGTTAAACGTTTCGACAACGCGTTCGATTTTGACCAATCAAACAGGTGGACAAGTGATTGAGACGTTTGGTTCGTTCGTTGTTGGAGGAAGCGCCATTATCGGGATCTTGGTATTCCTCATCTTAGTGATTATCCAGTTTCTCGTGATTACGAAAGGCTCCGAGCGAGTAGCCGAAGTGGCTGCACGATTTACGCTCGATTCCATGCCGGGTAAACAAATGAGTATTGACGCCGACCTCGGCGCAGGAATGATTTCGGATCAAGAAGCAAAAAGCCGTCGTGAAAAAGTAAGTTCAGAAGCAGACTTTTACGGGGCCATGGACGGTGCGAGTAAATTCGTTAAAGGAGACGCGATTGCCGGAATCATTATTACCCTCATCAACATCATTGGTGGCTTGCTAATCGGTGTCATGGTTCACAAATTGCCATTTGCAGAAGCAGCGCAGCTGTTTACGCTACTGTCTATTGGAGATGGCTTAGTTTCTCAAATTCCAGCGCTATTAATTTCGACAGCGATGGGTATTGTCGTCACACGTGCAGTATCAGACGGCAATTTAGGGTCAGATATCACAAAACAACTTTTCGCCTATCCAAAGATGTTGTATATTGTGGCCGGAACGTTAGTGATGTTTGCAGTTTTTACACCAATCAGTCCAATGCTCGTTGTGCCGATTGCGGGTGTCATCGCTTATGGTGCTTTCCAAATGCAAAAAACCTTGAAATCTGAGGAAAAACAGGAAGTTGAAATAGGCAAAGAAGATAAAGAAATAGCAGGAATGAAAAGTCCGGAAAGTGTCATTGATTTACTGCATGTGGATGCCATTGAATTTGAGTTTGGCTATGGATTAATCCCAATTGCCGACAAAAATCAAGGCGGCGATTTACTGGACCGTGTTATTATGATTCGTCGACAATGCGCGATGGAGCTAGGTATTGTCGTTCCCGTCATTCGGATCCGTGACAACATCCAACTGCAGCCGAATGAATACATGATTAAGATCAAAGGCAACCAAGTCGCATCAGGTGAAATTATGCTTGATCATTACTTAGCCATGAGTCCGGGCATTGACGACGAATCAGTAGAAGGCATTGAAACCGTGGAACCCGCCTTTGGTATGCCTGCTTTATGGGTCGATGAGGACATGAAAGAAGAAGCGGAAATGGCAGGTTACGCCATTGTTGATCCGCCGTCTGTTGTGTCTACTCATTTGACAGAAGTGATCAAACGCCACGCGCATGAATTAATCGGTAGACAAGAAGTAAAATCGCTCATTGAAAATATGCGCGAAACAGCACCAGCAGTAGTCGAAGAGTTAGTACCAAATTTAATGACCATTGGTGAAGTACAAAAAGTATTAATGAAACTTTTGAAAGAAAAAGTATCTATCCGCAATTTATTGGCCATTTTGGAAACGTTGGCAGATTACTCTACGCAAACAAAAGACGCAGATTTGTTGACGGAGTATGTACGTCAATCCCTATCACGTCAAATTACCTTGCAATACGCTACGCCAAAAGAGCCGTTGCAAGTGATTACAGCAGGCGCGAGTCTTGAAAAGAAATTCGCTGACTCTGTGCACCGGACAGAGCAAGGCAATTACTTGTCCATTGATCCAGAATCTTCTCAAACAATTTTCCAAAAGATCACAGAACAAGCGGCGCAACTGCAGCAAACCGGCGTTCAGCCCATTTTACTGACGTCTCCTGCTATCCGTATTTACATGAGACAATTCGTCGAGCGTTTTGCACCCGACCTGCCAGTGCTGTCCTATAACGAACTAGAGCCGGAGATTGAAATTCAAAGTGTTGGAGTGGTGAACGTCTCATGAGGTTGAAAACATATATCGTCAATACGATGGCGGAAGCACTCCCAATGATTAAAAAGGATCTAGGCGAAGATGCGTTGATTTTAAATACCAAAAAAATCAAGACAGGTGGATTTTTAGGTTTTTTCAAGAAAGAAAAATTAGAAATCACAGCTGGCGTTGATCCAATCCCGCCGAAAAAAGGATTGCCTACTGAAGCGAAATCTCCATCAAAGTGGAGTGATCCAAAAGACTCCTCAGCAGAATTGATCCATGAGTTAAAGAATATGAAACAATTTATGATGAAACAGATGAAAGAAGAGGATCTTCCTGAATCTCTTCGGTTGTTGAAAAAGCAATTGATTGCGCAAGAAATAGCGCCGGATATTTTGACAGACTTGCTAGCAAAATTGATCGCAAGAGATGAATTTAACACTGACCAAACGTTAGAGCGTGTTCAGCGCTTTGCTCGTGAAGAATTGGTCGCAATGATGGATTCGCATCAGTGTGATGAAATTACACAACAACCAGAAATTATTTGTTTTATCGGCCCAACAGGGGTTGGGAAAACAACGACAATCGCAAAAATTGCGGCTGGCTATCTGCTTGCAAAGGATAAAAAAGTGGGATTGATTACTGCGGATACTTACCGTATTGCGGCAGTTGAGCAATTAAAAACCTATGGCAGCATCTTGAATATTCCAGTTAAGGTAGTGGAGTCTTCTGCAGATTTAACGAAAGCAATCGAAGATTTTCATGACTGCGATATCATCTTAATGGATACGGCAGGCCGAAATTATCAGCAGACGCAATATATTGAAGACCTTAAGCAGTTACTGCCAACTGATAGTAAGGTACAGATTCACTTAGTATTGAGCTTAACTGCCAAATACGAAGATATGAAAAAAATAATTAATAATTTCCGCTCCATTTCTATGGATGAACTGCTATTGACTAAAAAAGACGAAACCAGTTCTTCGGGCGCTATCGTGAATTTGATTTGCCATTACGACATTCCGATACGCTATATCGCTAATGGCCAAAATGTACCGGATGACATTATGGCCTGCACACCGGAATTAGTAGCGGACTTCATCTTGGGAGAAAAAACTAATGCTTGATCAAGCCAACCAGTTAAGAGAAAAAATGCTGATAAAGCAATCGGATAAGCCTAGCAAAAAAACCGTTAAAAAAACACGAGTATTGGCAATCGCTAGTGGCAAAGGCGGAGTTGGAAAATCAAATTTCGCATTAAATTTTGGCTTAAGCCTTATTGAACAGGATAAAAAGGTATTGATTCTTGATGTTGATATGGGATTCGCTAATATTGATGTGTTACTTGATCAGATTCCACGTGAAACCATTGCTTCCATGATTGAAAAAGATTTGGCTGTTCGGGATATTATTGAAAAAGGTCCAAATGGCTTGCTGTTCATTTCAGGGGGCAATGGTTTTAACGAACTGTTTCGAATGGATGATCACAAACTGCATAAATTTTTTCAGGAACTGGCCACTTTACAGGGTGAAGTAGACTACATCATCTTGGATACGGGAGCAGGTTTGTCCTACGAAAATCTTCGCTTTATCTTAGCCGCTGATGACGTCATCTTAGTTACTACTCCTGAGCCAACGTCGATTACTGACGCCTATTCAGTCGTCAAGATGGTGCATGGCAAAGATCCAAATGTTCATATGAAGTTAGTAGTCAATCAATGCGTCAGTATCAAAGAAGGACAACAAACAGCTGATAACTTTACCCAAGCAGCAGCTCAGTTTTTAGGGAAAGAGATTGGTGCCTTGGGTTCTATCCCAAATGATTTACACGTGCCAGAAGCTGTCAAAAAGCAACAGCCGCTACTGCTGGTTTATCCGAATAGTGAATCGGCAGTGGCCATTCGTCAACTAACGGGTGAATTTCTACATCTCCGTGTTCCTTATAAACTGGGACTGAAAGGGTTTATTATGAAAATATTTTTTAAATAAGAGCGGCTTGACGCTTGGAAATGGTGGTGAAAATCATGCTGAATCCCAAATTATCAAAAGAAGAACTCTCCTGCTGGAGCGATTGGCAACAACACCAAGATCCAGAAGCTGGCGAATACTTGGTTGAACAATATCTTCCTTTGGTTGATTACGTGATTCAACGGTTCATGATCAGTTTACCGAAAACTGTGGAAAAAGATGATGTCCGCAGCTATGCCTATGAAGGATTACTCGATGCCTTAAGTAAATTCGATATCGAAAGAGATTTGAAATTTGAAACCTATGCTTCCTGGCGCATCAAAGGCGCGATTATTGACGGGTTGCGACATAGTGATTGGTTGCCGCGATCCGTTAGAGAAAAAGTAAAGAAAATTGAAAAAGCCTATCTTTTATTAGAGCAGCAAAATAGCGCTTCTGTGTCTGACGAGGAAGTTAGTTTGTATTTGGGTATTACGAAAGCTGAGCTTAATAAGACAGTTTCAGAAGCAGCGCTATCAACAATGATTTCAATGGATGACGAACACTTTGAAGAACGACGAACAGTGAAAAACCATCACGTAGGCTCGCCAGAACGCCATTTATCAGATCGAATGATGAAAGAATCGCTAGTTCGTGCCATTGAACGGTTGCCTGAAAAAGAAAAAATTACGGTGTCATTATGCTATTTTGAAGAAATGAAATTAACCGAAATTGCCGAAATTCTCGGCGTTAGTGTATCAAGAGTTTCACAGCTTCACTCAAAAGCTATGCTTCGACTGCATGCTTCGATTTTATCTGTACACGATCATTATTGAAGTGAAACTACCAAACAGAAGGCTAAGGTGATGGGGATGGAATGGCTATTGATAGCAGTTAGTACGGGGCTAGTGCTAATGAATATACGGCTGATGCTGATAGTAAAAAAACAGCACATAAATAACAGCTCACCTGAAATTCATGAAAAGATGGCCCAGTTTGTGGCCCAACTTGAAGAAGAAAACAATGAACTTTACAATAAATTAACTACTTACATAAAGAACAGCGAAACCCAACTCGTCGAACGCGTTGAACGATTAGAACAAACCAAGATTGAACAAA
The DNA here is from genome assembly GCF_001465835.2 of Planococcus kocurii. NCBI lineage: Bacteria > Bacillati > Bacillota > Bacilli > Caryophanales > Caryophanaceae > Planococcus > Planococcus kocurii. The sequence continues at coordinate 1,537,009 of NZ_CP013661.2, read as the reverse complement.
TCGACAGTCCCGAAAAGTCTACTGTAGAAACAGAGAAAATCATTCAGCTGTCTAGACAAGGGTTTTCTTCGAGACAAATTGCTAAAGTGCTTCACGCCGACTTTGGCGAAGTAGAGCTTGTCCTTAATATGAACAATAAGCAGTACAGTAATTTAAAAGAAGAAGAGGTGCTGTAAATGCGTATTGATAGTCAGAGTACGATTCAAAACGACCGGCTGTTGAAACAAACGAATGGTAACAAGCCGAACGAACTTTTCTCAAATGCCATGAGAAAATCTCAGTCAAAGCTGCAAAATGATTCGTTAAATCAGTTGATGAATAATGTGGATACGCAAGGTCAAAAATTAGCCAATCAACGTACACTTGAAAATTTAGTGAATTATAAGCAAGCTGTTAAGCAATTTGTCTCAGAATCTGTGAGTTATGGTTTACATTTATCAGATGAGCAAAGTCTTACATCAGGCGGTAACTTAAAACCCCAACGAATTATCAAAATAATCGATAAAAAACTAATTGAAATTCAAGACGAAGTATTGAATAATGAAGAAGAAGGAATCGGTACTTTAGATCTAGTAGGAGAAATCAAAGGTCTGCTTGTAAATTTGTATATGTGACCGAGGATGGGGAGAGTGAAATGTCGGAAAATCGTCGCGAATTTTTTCGAGTTATTTTCAACCAGGCTTTGAATGGCAAGGTTTCAGTTTACGGAGGTAATTTTTTACCGGTCGAAATTTATGATGTTAGTGCCGGAGGTTTAGTGTTTTCTTCTGTACTTAATATTCCTTTGGGAGAAAGCGTACGCTGTAGTTTTGAACTAGTAGATAGCGCTTTCTTAATAGAAGGGACTGTTGTTCGAAAAGCGACAGGTATCGACGTGGTAGAATGCGGGGTTGAATTTTCTGTGGATCAAGGAACTTCCTCAGAGTTATTCAAGCAACTAAACCATTACCAAATCCGCAACCGAAAAAGTTTTCTGACGGATTAACTCTAGTACTTGATGAAAAGGGGCTATCCCAAAAGGTCATGAGCAATGACTTTTTGGGATAGCCCCTTTTGCCTACTGAAGAACAGTTAGATGTTCAATGCCATCAGCTAGTTTGGAGCTAAAATAAAAGATCATTTTGTAAGTGAAAGCAAAGATCAAAAGAGCCCTTGAATCTGAATCGCTGACGTCAATAGACTGGATATGAAAACTTGTACACCGAGTTCGAAATAGCTTAGTTCTTCTAACAGCAGGAATTTCTACAGAATATAGAGAAGTAATAGCATACAAAAAAGAAAAAGAAGGTGAAGCAAATAAAAGCGCCCGCAGAGATTCTTTCAGTTTGGCAGCAGTTTGATGGATTTCCCATGGAGACTTTGACAAAAGCTTGGTATTATCAGCGATCAGGCGACCAAAAGCAACGCGATGTCGAGCTCATGAAACAGCACCATGACCAATACGGTATCACAGGGAATTGTTTTGACTTGGCAATTTGGCTGTTAGCAGCTTTTGATGACGCACGGGTTAACGCTTATCCAATAGGCAGTAAGCTAGGAACAGTAGATGCTCACGCAGCTATCATAGCTGAAGACAGGGATGGGCGCAGATTTCTATGTGATTTGGGTGATCAGTGGATCCAGCCCATCTTAATAGATGGAGACAGTCAGAATTTTACAAGCAGTCAATTGTCTGGGTATTTTCCAGGAGCAGAAGTGCAAGTAAAGTCGGTTGGTCAAGAGGTTGAGATGGTCTATTACCGACCCAATGGCAAACAATCCCGTCAACTCTACAAGGTAAAGCCAGTGGAACGTCTCCAGTTTTTAGCGGCAGCTGAGTATTCTCAACATCATATCTCTCCTGAGCCGCTGGTCGAAGTTCGGCTGTATGAAAAAGGAGAGACGCGCCACTGGGAGTTTGATAACTGGAACAGTTTTTTGAGTACAAACACGGGACTTTATCACGATGAGCCGTTAGAAAATCTGGAGGATTGGGTAGATAGAATTCATGAGAAAACAAAGTATGATAAAGCATTTTTATTAGCATCTTTAGGGTTTTATGAGAAGCTGAATCTAGAAAGTAGCGAGACAGGAGAAGTCGAATGATCAAAGTGGTTATTTTTGATTTGGATGGCACATTATTGGACCGGGATAGTTCGCTGTTAGCGTTTGTAGATGAACAATACAACCGGTTAGATGAACACGTAAAGCATGTACCTAAGGCTCTTTTTAGTAATCGCTTTATCGAATTAGATGCCAAAGGATACGTTTGGAAAGACCGTGTTTATCAACAATTAATTGAAGAGTTAGAGATTGAAGGGATAACTTGGCAAACCTTATTAGAAGACTATGTAACCAATTTTAACAAGCATTGCGTACCGTTTCCGAATTTGACTGTGGTGCTTAAGAACTTAGCGAAGCAGTCGCTACGTTTAGGGATGATCACCAACGGCAGGGGACAGTTTCAGTTAGATAATATTCTGTCACTAAAAATTAGCGAGTATTTTGAAGAACTTTTGATTTCTGAATGGGAGGGAATGGCCAAACCCAATCCGGCTATTTTCCATAAAGCGCTGGCACGTTTCGGTGTTTCTCCGAACGAAGCTGTCTATATTGGAGATCATCCAAAAAATGATATACAGGCTGCAAAAGCAATAGGCATGAAAACGATCTGGAAAAAAAGTCAGCATTGGAGCTGCTTGGAGGCAGATGGAGAAATTGATCATTTACAGGAAATCAGCGAAGTGGTTAGGCGCTTAAATACAGAGAACTAATAGACCGAAGAGAGAACGCGGGAGGTGGCACAAACATGATACCTAAAAAGCAATTGCAATTTGAACTGACCGAATTTAAAGATGACCCAGAGTTTATGCGTATACCCGCTACAGAAAATTACGATTACTGGCTCTTGCTGATGGAGTATTTTTTAGCTAAGTCCGACACTTTTGAAATTCATTGCTTTAATGAGGAAGTGACGGCCATAAGAGAGATCACTTCTGACTTAATGGGATTGTTCGAAAGTAAAGAAAAACAAGGTATGACGATTTTTACAGGCTTTCTATCAGCAGATATCATGAAATTTCTGCTGACACGTCACCTCATAGACCAAAAGAGATTGGCATGGTTTTCAGTATTCTTGATCAGTGGGGACCAGCTTATTTTCACTTCTGAGCATTGGGGAACAGAGTTTTTTGTTCCAGACGTAACAGAAGAAGATTTGCTATTTATCAAACATGTGGCACCGGATGAGACGACATTCGACCATTATGAAGAAAATTAAAACTTCCACAGCTTAGTTGTGGAAGTTTTTTATTTTATGCAAAATATTCTTAAAAATCTGAAATTTGTTTGACTTTACTCCTTATTAAGACAATAATAAGAAGACAATCGTTTCTAAAATATGGAAGTAAACAGGGCGATTGTTACGGGTAATTATGCGTATACAGGTTTTGTCACCGCACGTGCTTTAATCTTCTCGTTTATGTACTAATCAACAGAGACAGCCAATTTGAAGATGGAGGAATGAAAATGAAAAAAACGACGATCAGTGCTATTATTTTCTTATTTATTTTTGGCTTTTTAGCAGCATGTGGGGCTGAAGACACATCAAAACCTGCTTCTGAAGGTGGAACAGAAGGAAAATCTGGCGGAGTGCTGGAACGAATGGAAGAATCTAAAGAATTAAATGTAGCATTTGAAGGTACGTATCCACCTTTTAATTTCATCGATGATAAAGATGAATTCCAAGGATTTGACGTTGATATTTCTAATGAGATTGCAGAACGTCTCGGTGTAAAAGCTAACTTTATCGCAACCAAATGGGACGGTTTGATCGGTGGACTAAAAGCGGATAAATTCGATATCATCATTAGCCAAATGACGGTGACAGAAGAGCGGAAAAAGAGTGTCGACTTTACCGACCCGTATGTAATTTCAGGATCAGTGCTAATTACACGTGAAGACACAAACGATATTACAAAGCTTGAAGACATCAAAGGAAAAAAAGTAGGCGTTGGTGGTGGAACAACTTTTGAAGACGTGGCGAATAGTGTAGAAGGCGCTGACGTGAAATTGTACAAAGCTGTAGGCGATTACATTCAAGATTTAACGAATAAGCGTCTAGATGTCATCATCAATGATCAATTACTGATTAGCTACAACATTAAAGAACAAAATCTTCCGATTAAAATTTCAAGCGATATTTTAAACAAAGACGAAATTGGCATGGCCGTTAACAAAGGCAACGAAGACTTTATCGAAAAAGCCAATGCCGCTTTAAGTGAAATGAAAGAAGATGGGACATACGATGAAATTTATAAAAAATGGTTTGGAACAGAACCGTTAGAAAACTAAACGTTCATTGATTGTCTGGAACAATTTCTTTGTCACAAATTTTGATGTTTTTTGTATAAGCGCCATAAGTGAGGGGTGGAGAAATGCATATCTTCGTTTTAGGGACAGGCATGATTGGCACAACAGTAGTAACAGAATTGGCTAAGTATGCTGGTGTAAAAACCATCACAGCTGTTGATATTAACCAAGCAAGCATCGACAAATGTCTAGCTATCGCTAACGATCCGCAAGTAATTGGTAAAGTAGCCGCATTAGCAACAGAAGCCGATATTGCTGAAGTGCTAAAAGGTGCTGACCTAGCGATTGGCTGCCTTCCTCACTCGTTAAGCTTGCCCGCAATAAAGGCAGCCATTTCTTCAAAATGTCATTTAGTTGATTTGGTGGGATCTCATTTTCCAGAAAAATTGGCATTGCATGAACAAGCACAGCAAGCAGGGGTTTTAATCGTCCCAGGTTGCGGAGTCGCACCCGGCATCACCAATTTCTTGGCGGCACAAGGAATTGAACTATTGGACGAAGCACAAGAAGCAATGCTAGCCTGTGGCGGAATTCCGAGATATCCGGATCCGCCTTTAGGGTATCAGGTCGTCTACCGTTTAGAAAGTCTACTTGGACTTTATACAAAACCAGCAACGATCATTCGAAACGGAAAAATTATGGAATTGGCTCCGCTATCCGACTTGGTAGAAATGACTTTTTCTGAGCCAGTGGGTTTATGTGAAACAGTCATTACCGACGCCCACAGTACGGCCTTTATGCTTCAGGGGAAAGTAGAAAACCTAGTAGAGCGAACTGTTCGGTACCCTGGGCATTGGGACAAAATGAGGGTATTAAGTGAACTCGGATTTCTGGATGAAACGCCGGTTGCTATTGAAGATACAGTCATCAGTCCAAAATTATTCGCTCAGAAAGTTTTGATACCAAAAATGTCAGGCCATTCAATTGAAGATATTACTGTTTTAAGAGTAGAAGTAAGCGGCATCAAGCACGGGGTTTCAACAAAACATACGTGGGAAATGATTGATTTATACGACCACGAACGGAAAATAACATCGATGGCTAAAACGACTGCTATTCCAGCGTTACTCATTTCACAATGGATTACCACTAAAAAAATAACAGAGACAGGCGTTATTCCAATCGAAGGTTTAATCGTTCAGGAACGATTCCATCCTTTTTTAACTGAATTGAGCCAATTAGGCATTGAGATTGAGTATAAAGAAGAAACTTTCGTTGAAAAGGAATAGCGTGTTACTTCTTGTCTAATGGGAGGATTTATGGATTTTACAATTGTGATTGATTCATTGCCATCGTTGCTCAAAGCGACAGGAATGACGATTTTTCTCGCAGCTATTTCAATTCTGATTGCGTTAGTTATCGGCTTCTTGACGGCCATTATTCGTATTTTAAAAGTAAAAGTAGTAAACGAAATTGCGAATGTTTATGTGTCTTTAATGCGTGGAACCCCGTTATTGGTACAAATTTTTGTTATTTATTATGGATTGCCTCAAGTTGGTATCGCCTTAGATCCTATTTCATCCGGTATTTTAGCGCTTAGTTTAAATGCAGGCGCTTATTTATCAGAGTCATTTAGAGCATCTATTTTGGCAGTGGACAACGGGCAAATGGAAGCTTCTATGTCAATGGGAATGACCTATTCTCAAGCATTAAAGCGAATTATCCTGCCGCAGAGCTTGCGGATTGCGATTCCGACATTATCCAATTCGTTTATTGTTTTAATCAAAGATACGTCGTTAGTGTCCGTTATCACGGTGACAGAATTGTTGCAGATGTCGAGCTTGATCATAGCGAAAACATTCGAGCCACTGACCATTTATTTAGTAGCTGCAGCGATTTACTGGATATTGATCTCATTTTTCACGAAATTATTGGATCGTTTGGAAATTCGATCATCCAAATACTTGGTCAGATAACATTTGGTTGCATAAAGTCTGCTCACTGTTAATGGGGAAGACTGGATAAAAGGAGATTGATCGGCATATGATAAAAGTTACTGGACTGGTCAAAAAATTTGGAGCTAACGAAGTGCTCAAAGGAATCGATTTAACCATTGATAAAAGCGAAGTGGTCGTCATTATGGGACCCAGTGGATCAGGGAAATCGACTTTGTTGCGGTGCTTGAATTTTTTAGAAGAGCCAACAGAAGGGCTTATTCAAGTTGGCGAATACAAAGTAAACGCGGGAGGCAAAATTGATCGTCACCGCAAAAAAGTAATTAGGGAATTGCGTAAGAAAACAGGCTTTGTTTTTCAATCGTTTAATCTGTTTCCTCATAAAACAGCGATTGAAAATATTATGGAAGGTCCGATTGCTATACATGGCAAAAGTCCTGAAGAAGCCAAAGCGATTGCTATTGAACTGCTTGCCAAAGTCGGGTTAGCTGATCGGGCTGATCACTACCCAGCACAATTGTCAGGTGGACAGCAACAGCGTGTAGCGATTGCTCGCTCTCTTGCGTTAGATCCTTTAGTGATGCTTTTCGATGAACCAACTTCAGCACTCGATCCGGAACTCGTACGTGAAGTGCTATTGGTTATTAAAAGTTTGGCAGAAGAAGGCATGACCTTGGTCATCGTGACGCACGAAATGAATTTTGCAAAAGAAGTTGCCGACCGCGTCGTGTTCATGGATGAAGGGCTGATTATAGAACAAGGTACTTCCAAACAGATTTTTGAAAATCCAAAAGAAGATCGAACCAAACAGTTTCTATCGAAAGTGGAAGCGATTGTCGCAGACTAAACAAACCCGGCCCGATAGATGGCCGGGTTTGTTATTGTACAATGAAGAAAAGGGAGTATGAAAATGGAAAATGAAAAAATACGTATTTACGATGAGAATGGAATTGCGCAAGGAGTTGCTACACGCCAGACTGTGCATGAAAAAGGGTGTTGGCATGAAACTTTTCACTGCTGGGTAGTAGGTCGTGAGAATAATAAAGATATCATTTACTTGCAGTTGCGTAGTAAAGATAAGAAAGACTTTCCAGGATTATTCGATATTACGGCAGCGGGTCATTTAATGGCGGACGAAGCAGTTCGAGACGGCGTTCGAGAAGTTCAGGAAGAGCTTGGACTCCAAGTCGATTTTGCAGAACTAACCTCTCTTGGAATGATTAAAGATCAAATAAACCTGCTGAACTTTACCGACAATGAGCGCTGTCACTGCTTTTTGTACCGGAAGCAAGACAACAATGACGATGCGTTTGAGTTGCAGACAGAAGAAGTTTCTGGCATAGCGAAAGTGGAATTTGAAGAACTGGCTGAATTAGTTATGGGTAAGAAGGAAGAAGTAGAGGTCGAAGGATTTGTCCCAGTTGCGGGTGAAAGTAGCAGATTTAAGAAGCAGATTGGCTTAAAAGATTTAGTTCCGCACAGTCAGGATTATTTGAAGAAGGTTATAAAGCAGATAGGTCTAGCATTAAAAAAATAGTTCCCAACAAAATTTTTGTGCCGTAAAATGGAGCTGTCTCATAGGCTTCTAAAATAAGACAGGCGGAGAAAAAGAAGTTCTTTTTCTCCGTCTGTTTTATTGAATCGTTGCCGATAATGTTGAACTCTCCGATACGACCGGACACGCTTTCTCCATCGATTTTGCATGGAGATTAAAAGAAGGAAACCAACAGACTGCCAATACAAAAAAACAAACCAATTTGCAAAAAAGATTTTCGGTTCGGGAATTCTCTGCGATAAGTGAGAGGAATGAGAGAGCGTTTTTCACTTTCTTGAATCACCTGATCTTTTTTATTTGTTTTTGCAAAAAAGTTTCGAGTACTCGTTAAGAAAGCTGTGAAAAACTGACCTTCGATTAAAATCATCATCGAATAGATCATAATTAATAGCAGTCCAACCAAGAACAAAGCATTGGCCCAGTTAATAAGAGACCAACTTTTATACAGAAAAAAAGATAACAGCATTGATGTGCTCAATGACGTTAGCAATAAAATAGCTTTGAAATTCATAGGTATTGATCCTTTCTTTTCATATCTAAACATTACCACGTAATTTATATTTTTGAAAATTTAAACATCTTGTTGCCTATTTATGCAATAACAATTATGATTAAATAGAATTATCAAAAAAATGGGGGTAGGAAAATGGGGAGAACGAGAAATACGCAAATTTTCATGATTCTGATTGCATTTGTTTTATTCTTATCGGGGTGCAATTTCAATTCTTCGGAAAGTTCGAAAGAAGAAAATGCAACAGAAGGAGAAGCTAAACAAGTACTTAATATTTCGACCACAGCAGACATTCCTACCTTAGATTCTACAAAAGCACACGATGGAATCGCCTTTACTGTATTGAATAACGTTAACGAGGGTCTTTACCGTCAAGATGAAAACAATGAACCAATTGAAGCGTTAGTAACAGACCACACAGAGAACGAGGATCAAAGCGTTCATACGTTTACTTTGCGCGATTCTAATTGGAGTAACGGTGATCCGGTTACCGCTCAAGATTTTGAATATGCTTGGAAACGCGTTATGAAAGATGCAAGCCCGTATAACTTCATGTTCGTAACAGCTGGAATCAAAAATGCTGAAGCCATCATGAATGAAGAAATGGATGCGGAAGAATTAGGAGTTAAAGCAATTGATGAGAAAACATTGGAAGTTACATTAGAAGCAGCGAACCCGTTGTTCCAGTCACTAATGACGTTCCCAACATTCTTGCCGCAAAATCAAAAATTTGTTGAAGAGCAAGGCGATCAATATGCACTAGAAGCAGAAAATATCCTTTTCAATGGACCATTCACATTAGTTGACTGGACGCATGAACAAGGGTGGAAATACGAAAAGAACGCAGACTACTGGGACGCAGACACGGTTAAACTTGACGCAGTCAACGCTTATGTTGTCAAAGACCCAGCAGCAGGGATTAACTTATACGAAACGAACAAAGTGGATCGCATTGTCTTGAGTTCAGAGGCAGTTGATCAAAACAAAGACGACGCGAACTTTGACACAATTTTAGAGCCGGAAATTATTTTCCTTCGCTTTAATCATAATCATCCAGTACTCGGCAATAAAAACATTCGTCAGGCAGTAAATATGGCGATTGATAAAGCGAGCTTAACAGATGTTATTTTGAAAAACGGTTCTACTGCATTAAATGGCGTGGTTCCAAAAGGCTTTTTCAAGTCACCATCGGGTGAAGATTTCCGTGACTTGAATGGAGATTTCAATACAGGAACAGTAGAAGAAGCTCAGAAGCTTTGGACAAAAGGGTTAGAAGAAACAGGAGCAACAGAAGTAGCCATCTCGATTAACATTGCCGATTCAGAAGACCATAAAAAAGTAGCTGAGTACATTCAAGCCCAGTTGGAAGACAATCTTCCAGGACTTAAATTGGATATCAAAGCAGTGCCATTCGCTCAGCGTTTGGAAATCGAAAAAGCCATTGAATACGATTTGTCTCTATCTTCATGGGGCCCAGATTATAGCGATCCGATGACTTACTTGGATATGTGGTTAGAAGGTGGATCGGCTAACCGTATGGATTATTCAAATCCTGAATTGGAAAAACTAGTAGCAGCAGCAAGAACGGAAACGGACCTTGAAAAACGTTACCAAATGCTATTAGATACTGAGAAAATTCTATTAGAAGAAGACGCGGCGATCGTACCACTTTATCAAGAAGGTGCTGCTGTCTTAATGAGAAGCAAAATCAAAAATCTATTGGTGCATCCAACGGGAGCTTCATTCTCTTATAAATGGGTGACGATCGAAGAATAAAACAGGTTTGCAGCTTATAGATACGAGGGTGTAGCCGATTAACGGGACATCCTCGTATTTTTAATGGCTCTAAGATGGCTCAGCATTTCGGCGTTATTACAGCCTTTGCCACTTCGCCAGAGCTACACGGGTGCTTGCGCTTTTCTTTCACATTATAGAACTGAGGTGTTCTTATGAAACGTTATTTATTGCAGCGGATTGGCTTTATGCTTCTTACGTTGTTCATTATTGTGACAGCGACTTTTTTCTTGATGCAGCTGTTACCCGGTACACCGTTTACTAATCCGGAAAAGTTAACGGATAGCCAATTAGCGATTTTAAATGCCAAGTATGGATTGGATCAACCTGTCGCCATTCAATACATACAGTATATTGGAAACTTACTTCAAGGTGATTTGGGTTATTCGTTCCAACACGAAGGACGAACGGTGACGAGTATGATCAGCGATCGGATTGGTCCATCGGCATTTATTGGCTTACAAGCATTAATTTTTGGTGCAATTGTTGGACTGGTTCTCGGAATCGTTTCAGCCTTAAAACATAATTCTATTTTGGATTATGGTTCCGTGACCTTGGCTGTATTGGGGATGTCGATACCGTCATTCGTTTTTGCGGCGTTGCTGCAGTATTATGTTGGTGTGAAATTGGAGTGGCTACCGGTTGCCTTGTGGGAAGGATATTCCAGTACACTGTTACCGTCGATTGCTTTATCGGTAACGGTTACTGCAACTGTCGCTCGGTTTATCCGCAGTGAAATGCTGGAAGTTATCGGTCAGGATTACATTATTACTGCCAGAGCGAAAGGCTTGAAAGAACAACAAGTTATTGTCAAGCACGTTATCCGCAACGCGCTGATTCCGGTTGTGACGATGCTTGGACCACTTGCCGTATCGATTATGACAGGTACCTTGGTTATTGAAAAAATATTCGCTGTACCGGGACTTGGTGAGCAGTTTACGTTATCGATTTTGGTATTGGATTATAGCGTCATTATGGGAATCACTATTTTCTACAGTGCGCTGTTTATTTTTGTGGTCTTTGTGGTCGATATTATTTATAGTTTCTTAGATCCACGCATCAATTATAAGGGGGATTCAGCATGACAAAAAAACCTTCGAAAATCCCCTCACATCAAGATTTGCAGGTGCAAAACCAGTATGCTTATGATGAAATTCCGTCAGACTTATTTGTTAAAGCACCACTGGATCAACGAAAAAGTGAAGAAATTGGTACACCGTCAGTATCTTTTTGGAAAGAAGCTTTTCAGCGTCTTATTAAAAACAAAGGTGCAATGATTTCATTGATCATGCTTGTATTACTAATTGTTTTAGCGCTAATCGGACCTGGAATGAATGACTTTTCCTATCGCGAACAAAACTTAGTGCATTCCAATATGCCGCCGAAAGTGCAAGGCTTGGAATGGCTTGGATTTAACGGTCAGAATTCCCAAGGTGTCGATCAATATGCCGAACGTGATGTCCAGATTAATTATTGGTTTGGAACAGATGAATTTGGTCGAGATTTGTGGACACGCGTTTGGAAAGGGACACAAATCTCGCTGTTTATAGCATTGGTGGCAGCCTTTTTGGATTTAGTGATTGGCGTCATTTATGGCGGTATTTCTTCTTTTTACGGAGGACGCATTGATAATGTGATGCAGCGCATTATCGAAATTCTCATGGGGATTCCAAACTTGATTGTCATCATTCTCTTTATCTTGGTGCTAGAACCGGGCATTACCTCTATTATTTTGGCGATGGTCATTACTGGCTGGGTTGGAATGGCACGTGTGGTTCGTGGCCAAGTGCTGCAATTAAAAGGGCAGGAATTTGTTTTGGCTTCGCGAACACTGGGTGCTTCAAATCCGCGTTTGATCTCAAAGCATTTGTTGCCGAACGTGATGGGTCCAATTATTGTTACCGTGATGTTCACCATTCCAACTGCTATTTTCTTTGAAGCATTCTTAAGCTTTATCGGTCTTGGCTTGCAGGCACCACTGGCGTCGCTTGGTGTATTGATTGAAGACGGCTATAAATCGATGCGTTATTTTCCTTATAAATTGATTTTCCCGGCGTTAGTGATCAGCATTATTATGATTTCTTTCAATCTGCTTGGTGATGGACTGCGTGATGCATTAGATCCGAAAATGAGAAAGTAGGGGAGGGCCCATCATGAGCAATACTATTTTGACGGTTGATAATTTACATGTAGCGTTTAAAACCCAAACCGGTAAACTGACAGCTGTACGAGGTGTAAACTTCGAGTTGAAAAAAGGGGAAACATTAGCGATTGTGGGAGAATCGGGTTCGGGGAAATCCGTAACCGCCAAATCGATTATGCAGTTATTGCCAACAGCTACTACCGAAGTGACAAAAGGCGACATTGTTTATAATGGTGAAAGTTTGTTGAAGATGTCGAAAAGCCAAATTACCAATTTGCGTGGCTCGGAAATTTCGATGGTCTTTCAAGATCCCATGACTTCACTAAACCCAACGATGAAAGTCGGTAAACAAATTATGGAAGGTGTTCAGCGTCATGAGCGACTAACAAAAGCTCGTGCCCGTGAACGTGCGCTGGATATGCTAAAGCTAGTTGGAATTCCGCAAGCGGAAAAACGGCTGGATAATTACCCGCATCAGTTTTCTGGAGGAATGAGGCAGCGTGTGGTCATTGCGCTGGCACTTGCCTGTAATCCGAAAGTATTGATCGCGGATGAACCGACAACTGCGCTCGATGTAACAATTCAAGCACAAATTCTTGAATTGATGAAAGATCTGCAAAAGAAAACGGATACGGCCATTATTTTAATCACACATGACTTGGGTGTAGTCGCCAATATGGCAGATCGCGTAGCTGTTATGTATGGCGGCAAAATCGTTGAGCAAGGGACGGTGGATGAAATTTTCTACAATTCGCAGCATCCGTATACGCTCGGACTGTTGCAATCCATGCCGAAGTTAACTGAAGATCGTGAGCAGCCGTTACTGCCGATTGCCGGGTCGCCACCTAATCTGGCAACACTAGGAGAAGGCTGTGCGTTTGCGGCAAGGTGCCCGCATACAATGACGGTATGCCATACGTATACACCGCAAGATACGGTATCTGAAACAGGGCATTCTGTGGCTTGCTGGCTTCAGGACTCACGGGTTACCACATCATCTGATCGCTCTGAATTTGTAGAAGCAGGACATTCTTCATCTTAAATGCAAAAAACCAGTAAAGCCGAAGTTGGCCTTACTGGTTTTTTTATATTTTATTTGAACAAGGCGGGAATACCGTTCATTAAGGTGTAAACACCCATCCAAGACATGGCTACCACAATGATGAGTCCAAAAATGGTCATCCATAAAGGATGTTTATAGTCACCAACGATTTTGACTTTATGCGCAGCAATTAGCATAACGCCGAGTGCAATGGGTAAAATCAATCCATTTACAGACCCGACAAGAACCAATATGACTACAGGCTTACCAATAATGACGAAAACAAGTGTAGAAATAAGGATAAAGCTGATGGTTAATGCACGATGATATTTTTCAAGAAGTGGACTGAATGTCCGAATAAATGATACCGAAGTGTAAGCTGCTCCTACAACGGAAGTGACAGCTGCAGCCCACATCACAATTCCAAACATTTTATAGCCGACATTCCCCGCTGCTAACTGGAAAACCGAAGCGGGTGGATTAGACGGATCCAATGAAAGTCCTTGAGAAACAACACCGAGAACTGCTAGAAACAGAATGATGCGCATAAGTGAGGCAATAGCAATGGCGTAAATTGAGCTTCTCGTTACTTCGGGCAATGCTTCTTTACCAGTCAATCCTGCGTCCACTAAACGATGTCCACCGGCGAAAGTGATGTATCCACCAACTGTTCCACCGACCAACGTAACAATCGCAAAGATATCAATCGTATCTGGAATAAATGTTTTCGTAATGGCTTCACCGATCGGCGGTTGTGCAGTGATCATCACATAAACGGTTAACCCGATCATAACAAAGCCGAGGACTTGCGCGAAGCGGTCCATTGCTCGTCCGGCTTCTTTTACGACAAAAATACCGATGGCGAGCACACCACTTAAAATGGCGCCGGTTTTCGGATCGATTCCAAATAACACGTTTGTGCCGAGTCCAGCTCCACCGATGTTCCCAATATTAAAGGCCAGTCCACCCATCACTACTAGTAAAGCCAGAAAATAGCCAAGGCCCGGTAAGACGTCATTGGCGATATCTTGAGCGCGTTTTCCAGACACGGCAATGATGCGCCAAATATTCGTTTGTGCACCAATATCAATAATGATGGAAATTAAAATAACAAATCCGAAAGAAGCCAATAAGGTTTCGGTGAAAACGGTTGTTTGTGTTAGAAAGCCAGGTCCAATCGCGGAAGTGGCCATTAGGAAAGCCGCACCAAGCAAAACGCTACGATTCGTATTCTTCATCTTCTTTACATTATTCATCAAAATCCCCCCTTAGTTTGTCTTAAACAAAGTCGCCTATTTTCACAATATGAATGTCCGATTCTTTTAAGGATTTTGAAATCTGAAGGGCAAAAGCAAGTGCGTTGATGCCGTCTCCGTGTATACAAATCGTCTCTGCTTCAAGTGCAACATCGGTCTGTTCAACAGTGGCGACTTTGTTTTCTTTAACCATGCGAACGACTTGATTGATGGCGATTTGTGGATCGGTAATTAAGGCATGGCTCTCAGTTCTTGGTGTTAACGAGCCGTCAATTTGATAAGTTCGGTCTGAAAAGACTTCATTCGCAGTGCGTAAGCCGATTTTTTCTCCTGCTTTAATAATTTCACTGCCCGACAGTCCGAACAGTACCAATTCCGGATCGATTTTATAGACAGCTTCTGCAATCGCTTCAGACAATGACGCGTTTTTGACCGCCATGTTGTAAAGGGCACCGTGCGCTTTGACGTGCTGCAACTGGCCCCCTTCAGCTTTTACAAAGCCGGATAAAGCACCGATTTGGTAAACGACCAAATCGTAAGCTTCTTGAGGAGACAGAGCCATGTTGCGACGTCCAAACCCTACTAAGTCTTGAAGCCCGGGATGAGCCCCCATGCCGACGTTTTTCTCGAGCGCCAGTTTAACGGTTTTTCGCATAGTTGAAGGGTCACCAGCATGAAATCCACAAGCGATGTTTGCTGATGTTACGTAATCAAGTATTTCCTCGTCATTGCCCATCTGGTAAGCGCCAAAACTTTCACCCATGTCGCAGTTTAAATCTACTTTAAAAGTCATGTCCATTCCTCCTGTTTTAATTGAATTGCGGCTTTGACTTGCCGAATGTATTGTTCTTGTTCAACCAAGCGCTGTTGCGCATCTAGTAAAGAGATCTCTTTAAAGCGTAGATGTTGCCCTTGTTTCAACTGGCTAATGAGCGGCAAGTCGACAGAGATAATCTGTCCAATTTTCGGATAGCCGCCCGTTGTTTGACGATCTGCAAGCAGGACAATCGGATTGCCGTCGGCGGGAACTTGTACAGAACCAAAAGCCACCGCCTCTGAAATCAATTCGGTGGGATGCCCCAAAGCTAGACCGGCGCCTTCGAGTCGGTAACCCATGCGGTCGGAATCCGAAGAAACGGTAAATACGTCATTAAAAATTCGCTTTTTACTGTCTTCATTGAATAAATCAAATTGCTTTCCTTTGATCATTCGAAGAACGGGTTCTTCAAAATAACGAGTCGGCGGGACTAGCCAGTCGAACTCATTGTCGCTAGTATGCTGGAATGCTAGGGATTGCTGTTGGGTTATGTTTCCTATCGAAATTTCATCCCCTTTTTTTAAGGCACGTCCACAAAATCCACCAATTCCGGCACGCAGATACGTAGATTTGCTGCCCATTATTTCGGGAACATCAATGCCACCAGCTACTGCTAAATAACTCCGCGCGCCAATTATAGGCTTACCAAACGTTAGGGTACTGCCTTTGTTGATCGGGTGCATTCGCCACATAGTTACCGGGGCACCATCTAGTTGAGGGCTCAAATCTCCGCCGCACAGAGCAATGACCGCATTTTCGGTAAATTCAATGGTTGGCCCCACTAATGTAATTTCGAGGGTCGCTGCTTGTTCCGCGTTACCGACTAATAAATTGGCTAGACGGTGTGCGAAAGGATCCATGACGCCGCTAGCAATCACGCCGTATTTCTGAAAACCGGTCCTTCCTAAGTCTTGAACGGAAGTCTGTAACCCGCTTTTAAGGATTTTCAGCATCTGGCTTTTCCTCCCATGCATCATAGTCTTCTTTGGAAATTTCTTTGAAAACAATTTGGTCACCTGCACGAAGTAAACTCGGAACATCGTTTTCAGGAAGAAAGAGTCGAATCGGCGTTCTGCCAATCAATTGCCACCCACCAGGAGTTTCAATCGGGTAGACGCCCGTTTGCAGACCGGCAATGCCGACTGTCCGTTCCGGAATGCGGAGACGCGGAGAATCGCGTCTCGGAGCTGCAATTTTTTCAGACATGCCACCGATAAAGGGAAAGCCGGGTGCAAAACCAATCATATGTACTGAATAAGTGCCGGAAGTGTGGATATCAATAACTTCACGTGGAGTCAGTTTGTTATGTCGCGCTACAAATTCGAGATCAGGCCCAAACTCGCCGCCATAGCACACGGGAATTTCAATGGTGGTGGTTTTGACTGCCAAATCTTCACCTAGATGTAATAGCAGTCTTTCTAGTTCAATTTTTACTTTATCGTAAAGCGCCAAGATGGGATTATAAAAGACCGTTACGGTTACGAACGCAGGAATAAATTCAATCATCCAATCGGGTTTTTGCTTTTCTAGTAAAGTCGATACTCTCCTAACCGCTTGTTTAGTTTGCTCATTGATTTCATGGCCAAACTCGATGACAATTGCTTGGTCGCCGAGTGGCGAAAAAGAAATATTCACCTAGATCTCCTCGTTTCCTGATTATTCTTACTTGTTCATTCTAGTATAGGGGAGGTTGGACAGTATTTGAACGCTTTTGGACAGTATTTTACAAATTTGGACAGTATTTCGGCTAAACTCGACAGTATTTGTGCTGATTCGGACAGTATATCCATTAATTGGAATAAGTTCATCTTTAATTATAAATAAACAACAAAAAAGAAGCCGCTCAAATGACCGCGACTTCTTGCTTTTATTCGTCAATATTCACTTTTTGGGTAGCATCGGCACCGTTAAAGAATTCAGCAGAGATTTCGGCGATTGTGCCATCTTCTAGCATTTCTTCGATAACGCGATCGACGTTCTCAGCTAGTTCGTCGTTGTCTTTGTTCATGACGACGCCAACTTCGGAAGGGCTGTACTTTAGATCTGGATGGATGACGATATCCAGCTCTGGAAACGCTGCAATGGCTAAAGTTTGCAAGTAATAATCATTTAAAATGACATCTGTTCGTCCAATGGCGACGTCACGTAAATACGTTTCGTTTGTCGCGTTGTCGTAGACGACTTCTTCAGCGCCATATTCGCGTGCAGTTTCCATGTAGACAGAAGTTGAAGCACCGGCTGCTTTTTTGCCTTCCAAATCTTCTAATGTCTTGATTCCTGATAAATCTTCTGAACGGACGATTGCTGTTCCGTACGAATATTTAATCGGTGTAGAGAAGATGAAATTTTCTGCGCGGTCTTCTGTGATTTCAATATCATTTGAAGCCAGATCGACTTGTCCTGTTTGAACAGACGTTAACATTTCATCAAAACCAAGCTCTGTGAATTCAATGTCCAATTCCAAGCGCTCACCAATTTCACGAACCACCTCTACTTCAAAGCCAGTTAATTTGTCTGACCCTTCTTCGCGGTAGGATGTTGGAAACAAGGTACCTGATGTGGCAACTGTTAAGCTACCTTTGTCTTGGATTTCATCCCATGCGGATGCCTTTTCTTCAGAAGCTGTATCGTCATTATTTCCACAAGCTGCAAGCAGCGATAATATGGCTAAACCAGCAACTACGGATACTTTTTTACCGAAAGATGAGTTTTTCAATTACTATTCCTCCTATAATTTTTTAGCAATTAAAACATAGCATTATTGAAGAGTAGTGGCAATGGTCAGATTTTAAAATTAACAGAGTGTCAATCGCAGTTAAATAATCTAGAATCACACACGACAAATAGTTGGAAAAATCAGTTTAATGAGAGGGGGGTTATTGACCGACATGACCGGAAGCTTTAATGTAAACGTAGAACATGCTGCGAAAGAACACGTGAAATTCAAAAATTGTAAAGCTAGGTGATAGGAATAAAACCAATTCTATCAACTGGCTTAGCGGATCAGTTCCATTAAGAATGAATCAGCTGTTACTTTTATGAATATCTCGATATTTTGACTAAATTATTTTACGCAAACTAGGAGGGATATCCATGACCATTTTAAGAACAGTTGACTTGACGAAGAGATTTGGGGATTTTACAGCGCTGGACAAAGTGAATATTCAAGTAGAAAAAGGTGAAGTTTACGGGTTTATCGGACCTAATGGATCAGGTAAGTCTACAACCTTGCGCATTTTGCTTGGCATTTTAAAAGCTACAGAAGGACGAACTGAAATTTTTGGTAAGGATTCGTGGAAAGATGCGGTGGAAATCCACAAGCGTGTCGCTTATGTTCCTGGCGACGTCAATTTATGGCCTAACTTAACAGGAGGAGAAGTTATCGATTTGTTTGTCAAACTGCGCGGAGGTAACAACCTGAATCGCCGACAGGACCTCATCGAAAAATTCGACTTAGATCCAACAAAAAAATGCCGAACGTATTCTAAAGGAAATCGGCAGAAAGTCGCGTTGATTGCAGCGCTGTCATCAGATGTAGATTTGTATATACTAGATGAACCGACTTCTGGTCTTGATCCTTTAATGGAGCGAGTTTTCCAGGAATACATTATCGAAGCGAAAACACAGGGGAAGAGCGTTTTATTGTCCAGTCACATCCTATCTGAAGTCGAAAAGCTTTGTGATAAAGTCGCGATTATTCGTGAAGGAAAAATCATTGAAACGGGCTCGTTAAACGAGCTTCGCCATTTAACAGGTTCGGTTTTGCTAGTGGAAACAAAAGAACGAATTCAAGATTTGGCAGGACTTAAAGGCGTGAGTGGCATTGAGCAGAAAGGAAATGCGTGGTCTTTCCACGTGGACACGCAAGAAATGGAGCATGTAATTCGGTATGTTAGTCAGTTCGGCGTAATTCGCATCGAAAGTTCACCGCCGACTTTGGAGCAACTATTTATGCGTCATTACGAAGGAGCCAGTAAACCGACAGGAGCAGGGGGCGGATTATAATGAAGCGACATCTTTTTGAAGGGACAGCAACGTTAATCCTTTTTATTCTCCGTCGCGATCGTCTGCGTCTACCTATCTGGTTGATATCGTTCGCTGCTGTCTCAGTCATTGTTTCCTTAGCTTTTGTTGGCTTGTATCAAACGGATGCAGAAAGGCAAGCGATGGCTGAAACGATGCGGAATCCTGCCATGACTGCGATGGTGGGACCAGGGTATGGGTTTAATGATTACACAATCGGAGCTATGACTGCTCATGAAATGCTTTTAATGACCGCGATAGTGGTCGGTTTAATGAACATTTTGCTCGTAATTCGTCACACACGCACAGATGAAGAAGATGGTCGCATCGAAATGATTCGCTCTTTGCCAGTAGGCCGACTATCGAATCTGTTGTCTATTTTACTGGTGTTGATCGGAGTCAATGTAGTATTGGCGCTATTGACTGCTGTTTCGTTAACGATGCTAGGTATAGAAAGTATGGGGTTTGAAGCATCGTTAGTATACGGTTCTGCTTTGGGCGCGAGCGGATTAATATTTGCTGGTGTGGCAGCTGTCTGTGCACAGCTATCTTCAAACGCTAGAACGACATTGGGATTGTCTTTTGTTGTTTTGTTGCTAGCCTATATCATTCGCGCTATCGGTGACGTGACAAATGAAACCTTGTCTTGGTTGTCGCCACTCAACTGGATTTTGCGAACAGAAGCTTACGTCAATAATTATTGGTGGCCAATAGGGTTAACCGTGATAGTTGCGTTGCTATTGATGGGATTAGCTCTGTACCTCAATTCAATCAGAGATCTCGGATCAGGCTTTTTGGCTTCACGGACAGGAAAAGAAGGAGCTTCAAAATTACTTCTCAGTTCGTTTGGGCTTGTTTTTCGGCTTCAGCGAACCGGTTTACTTGTATGGGGGCTAGGTTTGCTACTCATCGGCATTTCTTATGGTTCAATTCTCGGTGATTTAGAATCGTTTTTTAATGAAATTGATATTATGCAACAAATGATTGTTCAGACAACGGGCTCTTCTTTGATAGAGCAATTCATTCCAATACTTATGGCGGTTATGGCGATTATAGGAAGCATTCCGGTATTAATGGCCATTCTGAAATTGAAAACAGAAGAAAAGAACGATCGACTCGAGCATATTTTGAGTCGTGCAGTTTCCAGAAACCACATAATGACTAGTTACCTAGCGATGGCCATTTTAACGGCAGTTGTGATGTTGAGTATCGCGCCTGTTAGTATGGGGCTGGTAGGAAATTTGGTAATGGCAGAAAATCTGTCACTCGCCATGTTTTACAGTTCGGCGATGGTTTATTTTCCAGCAGTTCTTGTTATGGTCGGGGTCGCGTCGCTGTTGCTTGGTTGGGCTCCTAAATGGACGAGTGTGGTATGGCTGTATTTACTGTTTTCTTTTATCGTCGTTTACATGGGCAACCTGTTTCGATTTCCAGACTGGGTAGAAAAATTAACGCCTTATGGTCATGTGCCTCAACTTCCGATTGAGGAGATGGACTATTTGACTGCAGCCATACTGATTTTGGTCGCCATTGGTTTCATTGTCATTGGCATGATTGGATTTAATCGGAGGGATATTGGGAAATAACAACGAATTGAAAGCAATAAAAGAAAGGGCTGTCCCAAAAGGTCACGAAAAACGACTTTTGAGGGCAACCCTTTTTCTCTGTCTTTTTTATTTTAGAGGATTATGAGACAGCCTCTTCTTACTGTTTTACAGGAGCAAAAACGCCGCAACAGGACCTAGTAAGGCCCCAAGTACAGCACTTAAGGTCATGGCAACAGAGCTCATCGAAGCTTCTTGCTGACCGTATTCAAAGGCTTTTGCTGTGCCCATGCCGTGTGAGGACGTACCGAGTGCGATGCCGCGACCGATTGCCGAATCGATATGCAACCAGTTTAAAAAGAACGGGCCGATAATATAACCGGTAAACCCTGCAACCATAACGAAAACCGCAGCTAGAGAAGGAATACCACCAAGGTCGCTTGCCACTTGCATCGCGACGGGTGTCGTCAATGATTTTGGTAAAACGGTCAAAATCAGTTGTTCTGAAAAATGGAATAGCTGAGTAAACAGTATTCCGCTCGTCATGCCAACTGCCACCCCTGCAATAATGCCTGAAAAAATAGGGAGTAAATTACTGAAAAGCAAACCGCGTTGTTTATAAAGAGGAATGGCTAACGCGACAACTGCCGGCCCTAAAAGTGTACCGATCCAGCTGCCACCTGTTAAATACGTATCGTAAGGGATGTTGCCGACTACCAATACAACCGATAGGATTGCTGTAGAAGCAAGTACTGGGTTCAATAGCGTTTTTTGATATTTCACATAAACAACATTCGTAAGAAAATAAACAGCAATAGTCAAGGCGGCAAAGAAAACAGCAATTAGATTAACTTCCATTATGAAGACGGCTCCTTTCGCGCGGCGATATATTGACTGACCCAGCCGGATACCGCGATGGTAAGAAACGTACTAACCATGACAATGGGAATTAGTAAAATTCCTTTTCCAGAAAACAGCTCTCCGTATTCAACGACACCAACAGTAGCAGGAATAAAATAAAGTGGTAAAAAAGCCAATAGAAAATGTGCACCTGAATCAATCCATTTTAGTGGAAAAACTTTAAGCATAAGAACAGCAAACAATAAAAGAAAACCAATAATACTGCCAGGCAGCGGAATGTTGAAGAGGGCTTGAATTGTTTCACCTAATAAATAAAAGCCAGTGATGGCGAAAAGCTGAAGAAAGATGTAGATGATTTTCAAAGAGAACGCCGCCTTCCGGTTAGTAATAAAAAACCCTGCTCTTTCCATAGTAAGTTATTTTACAGCATTTCATTTGAAAAGCGAGAGTAGAGGCTGTGTTTGTCTAATCAGATCAGAAATAACGATGCGAGAATCCAAGCTGTATTTTTTGTGGATAGTGTTAAAGTCATTTATCTTTCTTTATTGCGTTACGGTGCGCGTGTATCCACATAGAGAAATATGATTTTTGATTATTTATACACTTAATAGTATAGATACTATATTGGAAGAATAACCCGAAAATGACAATTGACTAAATAGACGGAATTTAAAAACAACTTCCGTTGAAAAGCTTGCATTTTGGACTCAATGTTGTATTATTATTTTATGCAATATATCGTATACGTTTTAAAAAGAAGAAACGTGTTATATTGAAATTGTAAATACTAAAGACGAAACCATGGTTTTAATCTACAGGAGGAAATAGTAATGGACAGTAAGTTATCGTTTAAGTCTTATGCAGTAGTAGGGATGATGTTGTTTGCGCTGTTCTTCGGAGCAGGAAACTTAATTTTTCCGGCGCAGCTGGGACAATATGCAGGAACAAACGTATGGATCGCAATCTTCGGATTTTTGATTACTGGTGTCGGCTTGCCGTTACTTGGAATATTGGCAATTGGCTATTCGAAAAGCAATGATTTGCAGGATTTATCAAGCCGTGTGCATCCCGTTTATGGACTGATTTTCACGGCAATGCTGTATTTAACAATTGGACCTTTCTTCGCGTTACCAAGAACGGGTGCAGTTTCGTATGAAGTTGGAGTGGCTCCGTTTATTGGAGCAGGAAACGCAACGATCGGTTTGCTTATCTTCTCATTGATCTTTTTTGGCGTTTCACTTGTTGTGTCATTAAACCCAACAAAAATAGTTGATAGTATCGGAAAAGTTTTGTCACCAGCTATTTTGCTGACGTTGGGCGTTTTGTTGGTCGCCGCTTTTGTGAAACCAATGGGCAACCAAGAAGCACCACAACCGGTTTATAAAAGCGACGCTTTCTTTACTGGATTTACAGAAGGCTATAACACGATGGACGCACTTGCTTCTCTTGTGTTCGGAATTATTGTCATCTCGGCTGTTCGCAAAATGGGCGTGAATTCGCCTAAAGGCGTATTGATGGCTACCTTGAAAAGTGGCGTGGTTGCATCAGCTTTATTGGCAATTGTCTATACAGGAATTGCTTATTTAGGATCAACGAGTACAGCTACTTTAGGTCTTATGGAAACAGGGGGACCCGTACTCAGTGGGGCTTCTGATTATTATTTCGGAACTTTTGGTGCCATGTTGCTTGCTGTCATCATCATCCTAGCTTGTTTAACAACAGCGATTGGCTTGACAGTGGCAAACGCTGAATTTTTCCACAAATTAACGCCGAAAATCGGTTATAAGACGTATGTTGTGATTTTCTCTGTCTTTTCATTGGTCGTGACCAATGCGGGACTTGCGAACATCATTACCTATTCAATTCCTGTGTTAATGTTCTTGTATCCATTAGCGATTGTCTTGATCATCCTGGCGTTCTTGTCGCCGTTGTTCAGACATGCGCAACTGGTTTATGTATCGACAATCATTGTTACATTATTTATTAGCGTCATTGATGGATTGAAAACCTTAACTTCTTCAATCGGAGTCGACAATCCAGCATGGTTGCAGTCGATTATCGATTTTTATGCAGATACGTTGCCATTATACAGTAACGGTCTTGGTTGGCTTTTGCCTGCGCTACTTGTTATCGCGATCACAACGGTTATTGCTCGGACCAAAAAAACTGTGAAAGTTCAATCGGCTCAGCATAACGCATAATTTTAAGCAATAATGGCGGGTCTGGTAAACCAGGTTTGCTTCTAAAATAAAAGCTGCATCAAAAGCGTCTATGCTTTTGATGCAGCTTTTTCTAATTAGTTTACAGAAGTTTTTCAGTCGACAACTCATCAATCGTACGAATCCAATTGGATTTCATAAGTTGTGTCACTTTAGTTGGATTTTTTTCTTTTAAGGTCTGGATAATTTCGACGTGCTCATCGTATGAGCTCTTAGTTAACATCAATGAATGATGAAAAAATTGTCGTCTTACATGAGACTGGAGACTGCTGAGGATTGAGTGGATATAAGGATTATCTGCAGCATCGACAATAATTTGATGAAACTCTTGATCGATTTTTAAAGCTGAAAAACCATTTTGGCTTTCAATGGCTTCAATAAATCGTTGGTTAGTTTCTTCGAGCAAACGAAAGACATGCTCATCAAGATTAGGAATAGCAAGTTCTGCTGACAAGGCTTGCAAAACAGCGAGAGGTGGCAACAAGTCTTTGAGGTCCCCTTTTTTAATAGTAGTGACGCGTGTAGCTTTTCCTGGAAACATTTCTACAAACCCTTGAACTTCCAACAGCTGCAACGCTTCGCGTATTGGAGTTCTACTCAAACTCAATGCTTGCGCCAATTCTGTATCGATTAATTTTTCTTCAGGCTGTAGCGTACCATCAATAATCCATTGCTGTAATTGAAGATAAGCACTTTCTTTAGCTGACACGCGGACTGGCTTAGCGTGATTAACTGGAATAGGCATTACAAGCTCCCCTTTTTACTGCGTAATAGATTCTATTATACAGTAATTGGCACCATCGACAAAATATTTCATGCAATATATCGGTAGATAGCATTAAAAAGTCTGGCTATAGCCGTTTGTTAGCTTCTAAATGGGGAATATGAAAACTAACAACAAGTCTATTACTGACGAGGAGGAATAAAGATGTTGTCATTTGTACCAAGCAAAGACATAGAAACAATCGCTATTGAATTCGAAGGAGCAGCCACATACCAGGATGCGATGAAAATTGATAAAATCATTCAAGAAAAATATGCGGATAAAGGAAAGTTCAATATTTATGCCATCATAAGCGAAAGACAAGGCGCATCTTTTGAAGGATTAGAAGAAAGCATGAAAGTAAACATGGATGCATGGAATCATTTTCATAAATTTGCTGTAATCAGTTCCAGCCATATAAAAGAAAAGTCAGCAGAAATAGAAAAATTATTACCGAAACTCGAAGTGAAATATTTTACATTAGATGAAATGAACAATGCTTGGGACTGGATTCAGGAATAGAAAAAGCGTTTTGCATCTGTCATGCAAAACGCTTTTTGTAGTCTGAATCTGCTTTATGACTCTTCTATGCTAATTAAATCGGCTTTGACGATGTGGAATACGCTTAAGACAATCGTTTTCCCTTCGATATTTTCAACAGAAAAAAGACTCACCGAAACCCCTGGAAAGTGGTCTTCAAGAGGTCCTTCAACGCGGATGTTCTCCAGGTATTCCCCATTAGTTAATAGAATATTGTAAACATAAAACTTCTGCTTCATGGCAATTCCTCCTACTGAGTGTGTTGGAAAATTCACATGGCGAGGGTGGGAATCCGGTCAGCTATCGTATACACTAATTATAAAGCAAAACAGTGGTTGACAGATAGGATGAGAGATTATGAATTCGGAAATTTCAGTTAAAATAAATGAGAAATTTAAGACAGGTTACGCTAACGGTTATCCTTTAGTGACGAAAGAAGCTTTAGAAAATGCAGAATTTCTCCAAACCGAAGGAAGTATTTTGAAACTTGTTGATAAACAAGGACGTTTTTTAGCAAAAGGCTATTACGGCTTACAAAATAAGGGGTATGGCTGGGTGCTGACCAATGATGAAAATGAAACTGTCGATCAAGCATTTATTGAACGCAAGTTGACGACTGCGATTTCTCGTAGACAAGCTTTTTTCAATAACTCAGAGACGACCGCTTTTCGTGTTTTCAACGGTGAAGGTGATGGTTTCGGAGGGTTGATCATTGATTATTATGACGGTTTTTATTTGCTTAGCTGGTATAGTGAAGGGGTTTATACGTTTAAAGATCAAGTCATTGCCGCACTTCAAAATGTGACGGAATGCAAAGGCATTTACCAGAAAAAACGATTTGATACAAAAGGTCAGTATATCGAGGAAGATGATTTTGTTGCGGGCGAACGCGGTGAATTTCCGTTAGTCGTCAAAGAAAATGGTGTGAACTTTGCTGTTTACTTAAACGACGGAGCGATGACAGGAATTTTCTTAGACCAGCGTGATGTACGAAATGTGATCAAGCAAAAATACGCCAAAGGCAAAACAGTACTCAATACGTTTTCCTACACTGGCGCATTTTCAGTAGCAGCCGCACTTGGTGGAGCACGGAAAACGACGAGTGTCGATTTGGCGAAGAGAAGTTCTAGTAAAACGATTGAGCAATTCAGTGTGAATGGCATTGATTTTGAAAATCAGGATATTTTGGTTATGGACGTCTTTAATTATTTTAAATACGCTAAGCGAAAAGAATTAAGGTTTGATGTCGTGATTTTAGATCCACCAAGCTTTGCGCGTTCAAAAAAATACACGTTTAGTACGTCTAAGGATTATACGAACTTGATGAAAGAGGCAATCGCCATTACAGAAAAAAACGGCGTTATCGTTGCTTCGACCAATAGTGCTTCTTTTGGCATGAAGAAATTTAAAGGATTTATCGACAAAGCCTTTAAGGAACTTGGTGGAAAATACAGCATTGTTGAGGAATTCACATTACCTAGTGATTTCCGCGTGCACAAAGAATTTAAAGAAGGCAATTACTTGAAAGTTCTTTTTGTGAAACTAGGATAACGTAGAAAGGTTTCTTTATTCTAGCCTAGTCAACTAAGGAACGACTCATGGTTTGTGTCGAAATTTTGCGTACTTTTGTAGAAAGTTCCCGCGTTCTCCCGCTAATCCCTGTACAGCGTTCCCCTTTCGCTTTTATAATGAAAGCAGAATGCGAGGGATAGTTCATGTTTAAAAATGCGTTAAGCACATTTCGTTTTATGGGCGTAGTTGAAGGCGGTTCACTGCTAATCTTGCTGTTTATTGCGATGCCGTTAAAATATTTTTTTGATTTTCCAGAAGCGGTTAGCGTGATTGGACCGATTCACGGGGCTTTGTTCAGTATGTATATTTTAATTACCATTTATATGACGTTTGTTTTTAAATGGCCGTTCCGTTTTTCTGTAGGTGCCGTTGTTTCAGCATTCGTGCCGTTTGGTAATTTCATTTTAGATAAACGCCTTGAAAATTGGCAACAGCTGAAAACTTTAGCTGCCTAAACACCGATTTTATAAATGGAAACACCTGTGGAATTTTTCTGCAGGTGTTTTTAGTGTATGTAGAACAGCTATAAGTTTTCTGTAATAAACTAGTGAAGAACTAGAGTAACTTCGCTTCATGCGACTGACAGAACAGGGGCTCCTATGATGAAAAAGAACGCTAAAGAAAAGAGTTTAAAGCCGTTTATTTCGCTATTGTTGACATTGAAAATCCCGAAACTTGCGCTAGCTATTGGTTTGACGGCTAGTCTGATTACTACGCTTGTTGGACTTGTGGTACCGTTATTAACAAAAAATCTAGTTGATGGTTTTTCCCTTAATGACTTAAGTGTTCCGTTGATTGTTGGAATCGTTGCGGCTTTTATTGTGCAAGCTGTCATTAATGGCATTTCGATTTACTTGCTCAGCATGGTCGGACAACGAGTAGTCGCTGGCTTGAGAGAGCGCATGTGGGCAAAATTGATCCGCTTGCGTGTCCGTTATTTTGATCAGCATTCCAGTGGAGAAACGGTAAGTCGAGTTGTCAATGATACGGGAATTGTTCGGAATTTAATCACGGATCATTTCCCTTCTTTTATTACCGGCATTATTTCTATAATTGGGGCAGTAATTATTTTGGTCATTCTGGACTGGAAAATGACGCTTCTGATGATGTTGTCGGTTCCGCTAACAGTTGTCGTTATGGTACCGCTAGGCCGCCAAATGGCCAAAATTTCTCGTAGCTTACAAGACGAGACTGCTCATTTTACGGGGCATGTGCAACAAACTTTGGGTGAAATTCGGTTGATGAAATCTTCAACGGCTGAACATACAGAAGAAACAAAAGGTGTACAAGGCATCCATAAATTGTTTGCGCTTGGTATGAAAGAAGCCAAAATTTACGCATTGATTGCACCGTTAATGTATTTGGTCGTCATGGTCGTTATCGTATCAATCATCGGCTACGGCGGAATTCGTGTAGCAAATGGGGAAATGTCGACAGGTTCGCTCGTTGCATTTTTATTGTATTTATTTCAAATTATTGTTCCGATGGCGACTTTCGCGCGCTTTTTCACAGAGCTTCAAAAAGCCAAAGGTGCGACAGAACGCATTATCGACATTTTAGAATTGCCATTAGAAGAACAACAGCCAAAATCAACTTTAGATATTGCCGGGAAATCGTTACAAATTAATAAGTTAAGTTTTTCTTATGGGGAAGGAGAGCCCGTTCTAGCTAATATCTCATTTGAAGCACAACCCGGTGAAATGATTGCATTTGCAGGACCAAGTGGTGGTGGAAAGACTACAATTTTTGGGTTGATTGAACGCTTTTACGAACCACTGTCAGGTGAGATTTTGATAGGGAACATGCCAATCGATGAAATTTCAATCACGTCTTGGCGAGATCAAATCGGTTATGTGTCGCAAGAAAGTGCTATGATGGGTGGCACCATTCGCGAAAATTTAACGTACGGATTGCCAAACTCGGCAGCAATTTCAGCTGAAGAATTGTGGCAAGTTGCACGTATGGCTTATGCGGAAGATTTCATACGTGGCTTTGCTGATGGACTGGATACAGAAGTCGGGGAACGCGGCGTTAAGTTATCCGGCGGTCAGCGCCAACGAATTGCCATTGCCCGAGCTTTTTTACGCGATCCCAAAATTTTGATGATGGATGAAGCGACAGCGAGTTTAGATAGTCAGTCAGAAGGCATCGTTCAACAGGCCTTAAGTCGCTTAATGGAAGGGCGGACTACTTTGGTTATCGCTCATCGACTGTCGACAATTGTGGATGCGGATAAAATTGTTTTTATTGAAAAAGGGCGTGTTACCGGAATTGGAACTCACCAAGAACTAATAGCGAGTCACGCGCTGTACCGCGATTTTGCCACACAGCAACTAACTTGATTAACCTGCTTGACCTTAACGCAACGTCAAGGTGTAGGGTAGATTCATCAGGAGGTGGAGAAATGGACTATACCGTGCAAAAGTTGGGGGAGTTAACCGGAGTTAGCACGCGGACTTTGCGTTATTACGATGAAATTGATTTATTGAAGCCGTTAAGAAAAAATGCGTCCGGATATCGAATTTATGGCGCGCGGGAAGTCGATAAGCTGCAG
Source organism: Planococcus kocurii (assembly GCF_001465835.2). Taxonomy (NCBI): domain Bacteria; kingdom Bacillati; phylum Bacillota; class Bacilli; order Caryophanales; family Caryophanaceae; genus Planococcus; species Planococcus kocurii. The sequence goes on along the minus strand of NZ_CP013661.2, from coordinate 1,507,570 downwards.
CAAATTTTATTTTACCGCGAACTCGGATTGAGACTGGAACAGATAAAGAACATCGTTAATGACTCTGGCTTCGATAGTGCCAAAGCTTTAAAAGCACACCGGGAAACACTTCTCGCGAAACGGCGGCAATTGGATCTCTTGATTATCAATGTGGAAAAAACCATTTCCACGAAAAAAGGAGAGAGCATGATGGGGGACAAAGAGAAATTTCAAGGCTTTCAGCAAAAACGTGTGGACGACAACGAACAGCAATATGGCAATGAAATACGCAGTAAATATGGTGATAGTCTAGTCGATCAATCGAATGCCAACATGTTAGGGATGGGCGAAGAGAAGTTTCTGGCGTTTAAAAGTTTAGAGCAGCAAGTATTAAACAGCTTGGCAAACGCTATCGAAACGAAAGACCCGTCGAGCGACGCGGCTCAGCAAATGGCTGCGTTACATCGCCAGTGGTTAAACTTTACGTGGCCGTCCTATAGCAAGAAAGCGCATAGAGGACTCGCAGAGATCTATGTGGCAGACGAGCGATTTGCTGCGTATTACAACAAAGTAAACCATGGAGCCGCTGAATTTTTAAGGGACGCCATTGTGGTTTATACATCACCAGAAGAATAAAAATTTGTTCAAGTGCAGGCAGCCGAGACTTAATAGGCTGTCTGCATTTTTTATGTTGCGATTGGTTTAGAGCGGAACTTTTGTTTTTGCTGCGCATCTCTAAATTCTACTGAACGTGCGTAAACTTTCTTGGGCGTGCGTAAACTCTACTGAACGTGCATAAATTTTCTTGAACGTGCGTAAACTCTACTGAACGTGCATAAATTTTCTTGAACGTGCGTAAACTCTACTGAACGTGCGTAAATTTCTTGAACGTGCATAAATTCTACTGAACGTGCGTAAACTTTCTTGGACGTGCGTAAACTCTTCTGAACGTGCATAAATTTTCTTGAACGTGTGTAAACTCTACTGAACGTGCATAAACTCTTCTGAAATGGAAGCAAGTCGTAACACCTCGGATTTTCCGTTTACGAAATCTTTACACTCTTGTCACAGCCACTTCACAAGCACTTGTTATACTAAAGCCAATTAAACAGCTGCCAACGATTTGTGTTCATCGAAAAGGAGAGGTTTGCATGCACGGGAATCAAAAGAAAGCACCAATTGTCAAAGTTATGTCTTTTAACATTGCTCATGGGTTGGGGATGGATGGAGTCGTCGATTTGGAGAGGACCGCAGGAGTTATCGAGGAATCCTGTGCGAACATTATTGCCTTGCAGGAAGTTGACCGTTATTTTTCTGCTCGCAGTTCATTTGTGGACCAAGTAGAGTGGTTGAGCAAAAGACTTGGCATGCATGCGGCTTACGGAGCCAATATGAGTTTTGCACCTGAAGATTCAGAACGTCCGAATCATCAATATGGCAATGTCATTTTGAGTAACTACCCAATCAAATACGTCGAAAATCATTTATTGACTCAAGTTCCGTGTCCATTTGGAAATAATGAACAACGGGGTCTGTTAGAAACCATCATTGAAGTGGAAGGTAGTTATTTGAGTGTATTTAATACCCATTTAGCGCTGAAAGATGAAGAGCTAGCAGTTAGTGTTGATGAAATTTTGACCCTTACAGAAAAAACCCGCTTTCCACAAATTCTTGTTGGGGACTTTAATGCCCCACCTTCGAACGGTTATATGCAAAAACTCAACAGCCAGTTCAACGATGCTTTTTTGACAATGAAAAGAGGCGATGCCTACACATATCCCTCTCCTTACACAAATAAAGAAACAGCTGAGATTTTGTCTCCAGCAATACGAATCGACTATATTTTTTCAGATAGCGCTATTGATGTCGTACAGGTAGCCGTTATTGAGACGGCCGTTTCCGATCATATGCCGATTGTAGCGGATATGGTCCTGACTGGTGCGACAGTACACAGTAAAGATGGTTTGCAAAAAGAACGGGCAAAGGTCTAAACAGTCAAACTTCAGCATATATGATGAAAAAACCGGAAGCTCTCTATTGGAGAGCTTCCGGTTTTTGATGTCCGTAAATTTGATGGCCTGCTAGATCGCGTCTGCATAACTTGACGAGTAAATACACCAGTGGCGTGTCGGCTGCAGCCACGAGCCATTTGAATGCATATTGTGTCACAATCATGCCAAGTAATACACTAGTTGGCAAAGTGCCGTAAAAAGCGATGGTGATGAAAATGCTCGTATCGACCAATTGGCTGACCATTGTTGAGGCATTATTGCGAAGCCACAACTTGGAATGACCATGTTTTTCTTTCAGTTTATGGAAAATAGTGACGTCCAGGTTTTGACTAATAAAGTAAGAAACGAGACTGGCTACAGTAACACGAAAACCTGCAGAAAAGATGGTTTCGAATGATTCTTGATTCGTAAAAAAAGAAGCAGCTGGCAAATGAATAGCAAGAAAAATAAACGCCAGTGCACAAAGCTGTGTAACAAATCCTGCTGTAACGGTTTGTCTTGCAGCTTCTTTGCCATATACTTCTGCAATCGTATCTGTGATCGGGAAAGTGAAAACATAGACGATGACAGCAGCCGGTAAAACAGCCCATTCGCCGATACTGAATAATTTCACCGCGAGTATATTCGATAAGATTAACAAGCCGACAAATGCGCCGTTCAAATAAAGTAACATTTGCTGAGCTCCTTATCGATTGGTAATCGTTTCGGGATTCATGTCGTGATTCATCATCCGGTACGATGCCATTTCTTCGTATTTTGTTCCAGGTTGGCCATAGTTTGTGTAAGGATCAATCGACAAACCGCCACGTGGCGTGAATTTTCCCCAAACTTCGATATACCGAGGATCCATCAATTTGATTAAATCATTCATAATGATGTTAACAACATCTTCATGAAAATCTCCATGATTGCGGAAACTGAATAAATAAAGCTTCAGTGATTTGCTTTCGACTAATGTTTTGTCGGGAATAAAGCTCAAGTAGATCGTAGCGAAATCGGGTTGCCCAGTTTGCGGACAAAGGGAAGTAAACTCAGGACAATTAAATTTCACAAAATAATCACGGCTGTGCAGATTGTCGATGGGTTCTAAAATGTCTGGATCGTATTCAAATTTATACTTGGTGTTTTGATTGCCAAGCAATTCTAAATGCTCGAGCGTGTCTTCGTTTCTTCCTGCCATAAAAACGGCCTCCTTTTAGATGCCCGGTTAGGAAGAGGGTTATAAAAAACGGACAAAAGAAAAAGCCAAATCGCATGTGGATTTGGCTGAGTTTCGACAATCCATAGTTTTTTATAGAGGGTGAAATGCTATGAACCTCTCCCGTTGCCGGGGTATTTACTTTTTACTCATCTATCGTATAAGACTTACTATGCGTTGTCAATCGACCAAATTTGTTAACATATTAGCAACAGCCAAAGGAGAGGATCGCATGGGGCATGATCATGATCATTTTGAAACAGTTAGAAGCGGCAATAAAAAAGCTTTATCTATCGCACTTATCATAACAGCCGGCATCATGTTGCTAGAGTTTTTCGGCGGACTCTTCACAAACAGTTTGGCTTTAATTGCAGACAGCGGTCATATGTTGTCGGATACGGTTTCACTGGTACTGAGTTTGTCAGCTATTTGGTTTGCGGGAAGAGCAGCGTCTGCTAACAAAACCTATGGCTACTACCGTTTTGAAATTCTTACCGCCTTTATTAATGGTATTACGTTATTTGTTATGGCAGGTTTTATCATTTATGAAGCTGTCCAGCGTTTATATGAGCCTGCGGAAGTTCAAGGAGGTTGGATGCTAGTCATTGCGTCAATTGGTCTTGCTGCTAACGTATTGAGCGCGTGGGTGTTAAACCGTGGTGCCGATGTTCAAGGCAATCTTAATATGAAAAGTGCTTATATGCATATTATCGGAGATGCGCTTGGTTCAGTAGGCGCCATAGTAGCGGGCATGCTTATTCTGTTATTTGACTGGACGATAGCGGATCCGCTGATTTCGGTCGCTGTTGCGTTATTGATTTTGCGGAGCGCCTGGGGCATTCTTCAAAATAGCATTCATATTTTGATGGAGGGAACACCTGAGACGATTGATACGCAGCAAGTGAGAGAGCGGCTGCTTGAAATCGAAGGTGTGTTAGACGTTCATGACCTTCACGTGTGGACGATTACATCTGGCATGGACTTGTTTACATGCCACATTGATGTCGATGTCAATATACAAGAGCAAAAGGTTCTTCAAGAAGCTTTGAAATTGGTTTATGATGTGTGCGGAATTGAACATGCCACCATCCAAATTGAAAAAACCGACACTGTACACGACTCACTAAAGGTATAAATTTAAAAAGAGTGGATTATCTGTTAATTTCTCTATCATTGACGGATAGCATCCATATTTTTCATGGTAAACTAAAGGTAAAAGATAGGCAGAAAGGAGCGACAAGAATGGCAGGCGAACAGTATGGATTACAAAAGCAATCAATAGAATGGGTGAAAAGCCAACTAAACGAGCAAGTAGAAATCATCGACGTTGATCCGCTGACGGGCGGAACCTCTTCAAAGCTATTTGAGCTAACTGTCAAAGAGAACGATCAAGTGCTTTCTTACGTTCTGCGACTTTTTCATAAAGCCGATTGGTTGGAAAAAGAGCCTGATTTAGCAAGACATGAAGCAGATAGCCTTCAGTACGCTGAGCAGTCCGGCCTTCTTGTCCCTCACTTAATCGCTTATGACGAAACCGGACAAGAAAATGGCGTGCCTGCAGTATTCATGACAAAAGAGTCTGGCTCTGTCGTACTTCAACCAACTCATGATAACAAATGGACAGATCGACTGGCAGCGGCTTTGGCAGAGTTGCATCAAATAAAGGCAGAAGACTTTCCATACGAATATTTTTCTTATAACGATGCGTTCTTACTTGAAAAGCCGACGTGGTCCAAAGTTCAAAACGATTGGATGCGAGCTTTTTACATTGTTTCTGGAAACCGTCCTAAAGTGCGGGAGTGTTTCATTCATCGAGATTTCCATCCAGCTAATGTGCTGTGGGAAAACGGCGAAATTAGTGCTATCGTAGACTGGGTCAACGCATGTCGAGGGCCCGCAGGAATCGATGTTGGCCATTGCCGTGTCAACCTAGCTCAGATGTATGGAATTTCTGTTGCTAATGAGTTTCTGGCAGCGTATCAGCGGCATGCTGGGAATCTATTTGTTTACGATCCGTATTGGGATCTGGTTTCACTAATAGACACCTTAAATGGATCACCTACTGTGTACCCGGGGTGGAAAGCGTTCGGTATGAAAGGATTGTCTGACGAGTTGGTACGACATCGATTAGATGATTATTTATTAAGTCTTTTGGATCGATTTGATGACTTTTAAGTCCTCCTGCTAAAAGAGTCAGTATCATTTCAGGTTTGATTTCCCCGATAAAGGCAATATAACAATAAGTGAGTTTTTTGAGGAGGAAATTGGATGACAGATGAACAACTAAAGAAATTGAAAAAGCAATTAGTAGAACAAGTAGAATCACTAGAAGAACGCGTAGAGCATACAGAAGAGTTTGAGACGACCGAACTTTCAAACTACGATAATCATCCTGCTGACAATGCCACAGATTTATACGATCAAGAACGCGGTCTGGCGATGACTCAGTTTAAAGAAGAAGAATTAGCAGACGCTAAAGCAGCTCTAGCTGCAATTGAAGACGGTAGCTACGGGACGTGTTCAGTGTGTGGCAAAGAAATTCCGTTTGAACGATTGGAAGCATTGCCAACCGCGTTGACTTGTATCGATCACGCAGATCAACATCCGGATTTGGAAAGTCGCCCATCTGAAGAAGATGTTCTACAGGCTTCCACAGCACAGCCTGTCAAAAAAGAAGACGACGGCATTCGAGACTACCAAGATAGTTTTGAAGATGTAGAGGATTTTGGCTCGTCGGATACACCGCAAGATCAACCAAGCGAAGATTCACAAGATTTTTTCAAAGACGATAAATAAAACGATCCCCTCCTGCCGTTAGGCAAGGAGGGGATTTAAAAAACAGCACGATTTCCCGGGAAATAACAGCTAGGGGGTTAAGTATGGATAGATTGAAAGAAGAAATTTATAGGCTTGAATGCAGCCACTTGGAGCCGGAGTGTTGGGTTTCAACCGATAAGTTAAGTGAAGTGCTGGACGATGAGTTTTTTGAATTTGGCAGTTCTGGAGGTCTTATTAAACGTCAGGATTTTGAAGGGGATTTTCCATCAAATCCCGACCCAATGGCTATTCATTTTTTCGAAATGCACAAATTAGGTCCAGATGCTGTGCTGACCACGTACCAAATAACCAACTTAAAGACGGGAAAGCTGACGAACCGGAGTTCTGTCTGGAAAAAACGAGAAAATGGCTGGAGATTATTTTTCCATCAAGGAACAGTTTCAGCTAGCAACGTGTTTGAATAAAGAAAGAATAGGCTATTCACATAACAGAACTATTTTGTCGAAGGAGGAATTTTTCATGGAACATGCCATCGTATTATTTGATGGAGACTGCAATTTTTGCGATTCAAGCGTTCAATTTATCATCAATCATGATCCCGCTGGCTATTATCAGTTTGCTTCGTTGCAAAGTGAGATTGGCCAAGAACTTTCAAGGAAATTCAAAGTACCGGGAGATGTCGATAGTTTAGTATTGATCAAGGATGGACAGGCGTTTGTGAAATCTGAAGGGGCTTTAATGATTTCGCATCACTTAACAGGTCTCTGGAAATTGGCGCATTACTTGAAACCATTTCCACGAGTAGTTCGTGACGGCGCGTATGACATTATCGCTAAAAATCGGTATAAAGTATTCGGCAAGTTGGATAGCTGCATGCTGCCCCCTCCTCACATACGCAAACGATTTCTGGACAAATAATAGAACAAGCCCGAATCCGGTAATCCTCGGGTTCGGGCTTTCTTAGGAATAGAAAATCTCAGTAGAAATTGGATATTCGCCAATAGTGACTGGCAGTAGGTCCTGCCATAAAAGCGAGACCTTCACTTTCTTTTTGATGAATGGCCGTCCATTCGTGGTTATCTTCAAACTTCAAATAAACTTCGTGATTGGGCGATTGATCATGTACGCCAATAATGTCATACGTGCCATTTTGATAAAAATCAGCTGATAGTTCGTAATCAATGTTTGGTGACGTTGTGAGTGGGTTTCCTACGCAATGCGTTAAGGTGATGACCATTTTTGGTTCGATTTCTGCTGCTTTCTCTAATTCAATTTTTTGAGAGGAAGCAATATCAGCTTTGCTAAAATTTTTTCGCCAATTGTATCCAATGGTGGGTCCTATGTGCTTGTCCCATACCAATGTCGGACTTTGGTTAAAGTTAATAGTAAGATTGACTTGAGACCGGTAATGCGGTGACTCAGCGTCAAAGCTTCGTCCATCCCCTTGAAAATAGGCAAAAGGGGACAAGAGATTAGGGTTTTTCAATAAGGTATCTGGCAGAAAAGTAGTATAGCGTAATTGCCAGGCTGGGACTAGTTGAGTCGATTCTTTATCGGACAATAAAGAATCGAGAGAAGCAATTTTTTTAGTCAGCCAAAAGTCTTCTGTTGCTGCTTTTTTTTGCGGAGATTTTTGGTGTAAACTATTAAAAAACTTATTTAACGCAATTTTTTTGTCGCTAACCTTTTTTTGAGACTTTACGATTGGACGGTTGCCACGAATCCAGTAAGTTGCTTCTTCGTTCATCGAAACTTGTCGGTCCGTGTACTGATTTTTTTCAACGGTTTCAATAAATGCTCCATTGCGATAGATATCATAAGCCGTAATGCCAACAATTTTTCCCCAAGCTAAAGAAATACGACTGTTAGAAACAATGGTTGTTAAAACTAACTCTGCTAAACGATTGTTGCTGTTCATTTGTCGTTTTTCTGTTGCTGTTTGTAGCTTGATTTTATCTACCCAGTGTCCTGACGCATCTAGGCGTTCAAGTGTATAGGTATACAAGTGACCTTCTTTTAATCCTTCATCTTTAAAGCGATTTTGAGTGCCGGTATAAACCATTTGCCCATCTCGCTTTACGCGGCAAACGTCCTCGGTCGCTGTCCATCTGAAATAAATGAATGTATTGGATTGTTCCAATACGAGAATATCTAATTCGTTTTCCATATTTACACCTCCACATGCTATTGTTAGGCATATACCCTTTCAACAATAAAAATGAACCTTTTTAGAAGAGAATAAATAACCATCATACCGGAAAGCTGTTAATGGCAATGTCGGTAAAATTACGTAAAGAATGAGCAAAGCGGATAGGGGGAACAGCAATGGAAACTGCGCATGAAGCAAAAGGTTTTGGTAACTTTGATGATGCAGCTGCCTATATTTTGCAGTTGCTAAGCAAGCAAATTGGCATTAATTCCTTATTTATTGCTAAAAATGATGGCGAGACAAATAAGATTATTAAAGCACATAATAGCAGTAAGAGCCTTGTAGAAGAAGGGAGTTCGATGCCACTCCCTCAGTCTTACTGCAGTTTGAGCATAAATCACGGACCTACTCCGTTAATCATAGAAGATGTTTCAGCAAGTGAGTTAACTCGTTCGATGGCTATTACAAAAAACTATGGTCAAGGTACATTCATCGGCGTTCCAGTTTATTACAGCGATCGTACGGTTTATGGTACGATTTGCGGACTAGATGATCAATCCCATAAACTTTCTGAGGAAGACCTTTCTACTTTTGAAATGATGTCGACTTTATTGACCTATGTATTAGAACTTGAGAAAGCCAATCAGCAAATTCAAACACTGACTGCGCCTATCGTGCCAGTAACTAAAGGTGTAGCAATCGTTCCTGTTATAGGTGAAATTACAGCTTCGCGTGCAGAAGTTATCATCAAGCACGTACTTGGAAAATGTAGCCAAGAATCTATGGATTATTTGATTATCGATGTTTCAGGTGTCTTACAAATCAACTCTACTGTTGGGGAATACTTACTAAAATTGGTTAATATCCTGAAAGTAATTGGTGTCACGCCGGTTATTACGGGAATTCAGCCTTTTATGGCGTTAAAAGTGCCACATTTTGCGGCTGCACTAAAAGGGGTCATGATTGAAGCTAATTTAGAGACAGCTTTAAAACAGCTTGGGTTCGTACTGATAAAAGAGTGCAAAGAAAAATCAGACTCTCATTGAGGAGGTCTGATTTTCTTCGTCCTATTTGACTGCAATACGTAGTTAAATGAGTTGCTCGCAGCCTAATTTTCTTTATCAAAGAAAACGTGTTTGAGTTCCCACGAATCGTCTATTTCTAATAAACCAAAAGAATATTGTTGCTGCCTGCGCTTATCGGTTGGTGAGCCAGGATTAAATAATGTCACACCATCAACTTCTCGTATGACGGGTGTATGGGAATGTCCGAAAACGATAATGTCCACATCGTCATCGCTAAACGTGTCATAAGCTTGCTGTTCGGTCGGTTTACGGTCACTGTCACCGTGAACGACTCCGACTTTCAAGTCTCCGAAGGTAAAAATCTTTTTGCGGCCAAACTTTTCAAGAATGTCCCACGGATCGACATTGCCAGTGACGCCATCAATTTCAGCATAAGCTGCTAATTCATGATAGACATCCATCGTTTGCCAATCACCTGCGTGAATGATAAAGTCAGCTTCTTGGCATGCATCCACCAGTTGCTGAGGTAGTTTTTTAGCGCGAAATGGAATATGTGTATCTGAAACAATAACAATCTTCTTCATCTGAACGCCTCCAGTCAGTATCTTCTGTTTACTTTACCAAACAAATGCCTCATCGTCGAAACCTAGCTACTCAATCTGAAGTTTAAGATAGAGTGTCTAATGAGAAGTAAAAAAGAAATATATATGTTGAACTAATAAACCTATAGTAGTCGATATTCCGCAAAACAGCTCGCTTGCCGGGGGCTCGCGCTGAACTAACTCGGGCTAAACGCCCGAGTGGATTTCAGCACTTCGCTTGCTCCCCAAGGCGTCTTCGCTATTTTGCTCCATCTCTTCAGAGACACTTCCCAGCAAAGGCTTGTCCATAGCGCCGAAGCGGCATATTTGTTGGATTCTTTAATTCAACCTATATAGTAAAGAAAATCCACAACCTAAAAAAACTACGAGACCAGTCTCGAAGCAGCTTTTAATATCGGAATTTTTGAGGGGCAGCAACTATTGGAGGAGAGAAATGATATGGAAAACAACAGAAAAGTGGTTTGTTACATTGCTACGAGTGTAGATGGATATATTGCAACAACAGAAGACTCACTGGACTGGCTGTTCAAAGCAGCGGAAGGACAAGAAGGAGATATGGGTTACGCTGAATTCATAGCTACCATTGATACGGTAGTGCTAGGACGCAGAACGTATGATTGGGTAATGGCAGCGGAAAATGGTCAATTTCCTTATCAAGATAAAATGAGTTATGTTTTTACATCAACAGTTGCTGAGGAACATGCATTTGTCACGTTTACAGATCAAACGGTTTCAGACTTTGTAAAAGCACTCAAAGAAAAGTCAGGGAAAGATATTTGGGTAGTTGGCGGTAGCGGGTTGCTTCATAGTTTCGTCGAAGAAAACCTAATTGATGAATGGATCATTTCCATCGCCCCGGTATTACTTGGCAAAGGTATTCCGTTATTCAAAGAGGTCAATGTGGAATCCTCTCTGAAGCTCAAATCGGTAAAATCGTATGGAGACTTTGTACAGCTTCATTATAAAAAATTATAAGCAAAACAGGTATCTGAGAAATTTTCAGATACCTGTTTTGCTTTAAACATTCGTTTTTCGATTTCGTAAGAGAAAAGAACTAATATTTAGCAGGAGAAAGCACCTTTTTTTATAAAAAAATCAGTATCTTATTCATTTTGACTAGTTATCAATAAATTTAAAGTAGTTACGTTGGATTGAATTCATATAATTACAATTATATACTATTAAAAAGAGTCGTTTGTTGATTCTTGGAATTGAAGGGAGAGAAAGTATGAAAAATTTTAAAGCACTATTGTTTGCTTTGTTTACGGTTTTATTTTTAGGTTTTTCTCAAACGTCTGTGGAAGCACATTCGCCAGATTTACACGAAGGTGTTTCTGGACAAGATGTAAAAGAACTACAATCTACATTAGGGAAATTAGGTTATTTCCATACGACAGCTACAGGTTATTATGGTTCTGTAACTAAAAATGCAGTTATGCAGTTTCAGCGTGACTTTAATGTCTCAGCTACGGGCTTTACGGGACCGTTAACACGTAAAAAAATAACAGAAGTTGAGATGATGGCACGTGTTGTAAATGGAGAAGCACGAGGAGAGAGTTATACCGGACAAGTTGCGGTAGCAGCTGTTATCCTAAATCGTATCGACTCTTCTGCGTTTCCAAACAGTATAGATCAGGTTATTTTCCAACGTAATGCGTTTACTGCCATAAATGATGGGCAGTATAATTTGAAACCGAGTGCATCGTCTTACCAGGCTGTAAAGGCTGCGGTGAAGGGATCTGACCCATCACTTGGTTCAACTTATTACTATAACCCGAGCGGTGTTACGGATACATGGATTTTCTCACGCACGACGATTACGAAAATCGGTAAGCATGTATTTGCAAAATAGTTTTGAGAATCGCCCTGGTTTTTACGGGGCGATTTTTTTTGAGGTGAATAACAGGGCAGAAAAGGGTTATACTGAGAAAGAACAATGAGAGGTGGAATTTAAATGTCTGAAAAAAACGTGCAGCAATTGCCGCCGAAAACTTGTAGCATCGAAAGACTCGTAACGAACAAGCAGGATGTCGAAAAGGTTCTGCTTGGTCAGAAATCGGCGACACGCCGGAATGGTCGTTATGCAGATGTAGGAGAAATCATGGTGCTAAACGATAAGAAATTCTTAGTAAATCACGTCTACCAACAAACACTTGGTGAGTTAACAGATGAACTAGTGGCACGAGAAGGATATGCAAGTGTTGAGGAATACAAACAATCAATACTGTCTACTCACGCAGGTATGCCGTGGTTACCTCAAATGACTGTTTGGGTTCACGAATTTCATTTGATGGAAGAGTAACTGCAACATGTACTCGCTCATATTATTCGCTCATATTTTAAGTGCGGTGCTATCTATTGGACCATTCTTTGTCCTTCTTCCTCTAGTTAAGCGAATGGAGACAGCCTCTGGAGATGTTCTTCAGTCGCATATCGTAACTTTTAAATCAGCGACACGCCTCGTTAAGCATGCAGGTCATGTATTGGTTACAACAGGCGTTCTGCTAATTTGGCAAGGACCGTGGGGCTGGGGAACTTCATGGATTTTAGGTACACTGGCTGTTATGGTCGGATCTGTTTTTTTCTTGGCACGTGCGTTCACGCCGACTCTGCGCAAATTTGGCAATGAAAAATTCAACCACTTGCAGTTAGTTAAGAAGTTACATCGTTCATTATGGATTTATATTTTCTTGTTGTCATTGATGCTATGGTTCATGGTCGACAAGCCGAATTTCTGGTAACGAAAAAGACGGAGCTGTCCCAAAAGTCATGAAAAATGACTTTTCGGGGCAGCCTTTTTTTGTATGGATGAGAAATGGCTGATGTCCATTCCGACGGACGCTTTCCGCGGGCACGGCCTCAGCCGTTCTAAAACGAAAAAAGGATACAAAAAATCGTCCATTTCTGTAAAGTGGGAGTTACCACACAACATTGGAGAAAGGACGATTTTGATGTGCAATCCGAAGATTACTTCCCAAATGATAACCCTGAACAAACTGTATTTCCACGCTCTCGTCTTGTTGTGATTCCAATGATTAAATCCAGAATTGTCTAAATGATTCCAGCTTATAGTTGACAAATCACTGTGTATTTAATACGATAAGCACAACCTTTTTTGTGCGGATTACGGTTGAAGGTGTCGGGAGCGACACCGCCGAAGTCTAGTTGAGCAGAGCATAGTAGAGCTAAATCGATGAGTAAGAAGAGTAGCGCAGATCAACCTCTCAAAGAGAGTCAGTGGCAGGTGGAAACTGACGGGGTGTCTGGGTGAATGGACTTATGAGTGATTCTTTGAACAAGCAGTAGAAGAATCCGTTTCCCCACGTTATCAGGGATCAAGTGAAGGCTTTGTCAGCTTTAACATGAGGTGGTACCGCGGTGATTCCGTCCTCTGCAAGGAACAGTTCTGTTCTTGCAGAGGGCTTTTTTGTTTTAAAAGAGAGTAAAACGTGCAGCAAGGTCTGCGTTTTTAAGAAATGGAGCTGAGTTGAGATGAGTAAAGAAATGAAAATGAGAAAAATTGATGGGGACTCTTTAACACCGATTGCTGTGTTTAACCGACTAGTTGGGGAACGTAAATGCCTGTTAGAAAGTTCGTTAAAAACAAGTGTTACGGGTCGTTATTCGTTTATCGGAGCAAATCCGTCTGTTGGTTATATTGGTCACGGTCAACAATTGCGTGAAATTGATTTTCGAACAGGCGCTGAGAAAATCTACGAGGGAAAACCATTAGAGTTGATCAAAGCACGAATGCCTCGTTACGAAGCAGAAGTAGAGGGACTGCCTTTTACAGGAGGGGCCCTTGGATATATCGGTTATGATGCGATTCAAGTGTATGAACCAATCAAAGCACCAAAAGAAGATAGCTTGCAGATGCCGGATATTCATTTACAAATCTATGAAACCATTGTGGTGTTCGATCACGTAAAAAATGATGTGACCATTTTAACGTTTGAAGACAAGCTTGATGAAATTGAACAACAATTAGCCATTCCTGAACAAGCGGCTATGGCAGTAAATCAGGAATCACTACAATTCGACTCCAAAACGAGTGATGCTTTTTTCCGTAAACAGGTAGAACAAGCAAAAGACCATATTCGTAAAGGTGATGTTTTTCAATTGGTTTTGTCGCAGCGCTTAACGGCAAGTTACAAAGGAGATGCCTTTGCGTTATACCGGAAATTACGCAAACAAAATCCATCTCCCTATCAATTCTTTATCGATTTTGATGGCTATGCAATTGTCGGTGCGTCACCTGAAAGTTTGTTAACAATCCGGGGCAGCCACATGATAACAAATCCGATTGCTGGCACACGAAAACGCGGTGAGACCGACCTTGAGGACAATCGATTGGCAGAAGAACTAGCTAGTGACGAAAAAGAGCAAGCAGAGCATAAAATGCTAGTAGACCTCAGCCGCAACGATGTAGGACGTGTCGCACAAATTGGAACTGTAGAAGTACCGAAATATATGGTTATTGAAAAATACCAACACGTGATGCATCTGGTGTCGGAAGTAACAGGACAGCTGGATAAAAAAATGCACCCATTAGATGCTTTAGTATCCTGCTTGCCTGCGGGGACGGTGTCAGGCGCTCCGAAAGTACGCGCTATGCAATTGATACAAGAATTTGAAGAAGAGCGCAGAGGAGTCTACGGGGGAGCTATTGGCTACTTAGGATTTAATGGCAATCTAGATGTCGCACTGGCAATTCGTACTTTTGTCGTTAAAGATGGAATGGTCCATGTCCAAGCAGGGGCAGGCATTGTCTTTGATTCAGACCCACAAGCAGAGTATGAGGAAACGCTTCATAAAGCGCGTTCACTCACGGAGGTGTTCGGATGATTCTGTTAATCGATCATTATGATTCTTTTACTTATAATATTTATCAAGCTGTTGCTGCTATGGGAGTGGAAGTAGAAGTGGTCCGTTCCGATGTGTTAACACTAGAGGAAATTAAAGCCAAAAACCCGAAAGCAATTATTCTTTCACCGGGACCTGGTCACCCACTGGAATTGCCTGAATCGATTAAACTAATTCAAGAGGTGCACCAATCGATTCCAATTTTAGGGATTTGCTTAGGGCAGCAACTAATTGGAGCAGCATTTGGCGGAAATGTTGTCGAAGCACCATTTATCCGACATGGTAAAGTGTCTCAAGTATCACATGTTCGGCAAGGGTTGTTTAAGAATATGCCACTGCCACTACCGGTCATGCGTTATCATTCACTTGTATTAGAGCCCGAAACTTTGGCTGATTGTTTAGAGGTACAAGCGCGGGCACTCGATGACGACACGATTATGGCTGTTAAACATCGGGACTATCCGGTTTATGGAATCCAGTTCCATCCAGAGTCGATTGGTACGCCGGACGGGGTAGCATTGATGAAAGAATTTGTTATACAGGTCCATGAGGAAGTAGCGAGTCGTTTATAGAACACATGAAAAGAGGCTGTCCCAAAAGTCATGAAAACATTACTTTCAGGGATAGCCTCTTTTGGCAATTGTCAGAAAGGGCTGATGTCCATTTCGACACACGCTTCGCGGGCACAGCCTCAAGCCATTCTAAACTTAAATCAGGAGATAAAAAACCGTCCATTTCTGTAAAACGAAAGTTCCCATACACTCCTTACAGAAAGAACGATTTTTATGTGAAATCTGAAGCTAACTTCCCAAAAAGGATAGCACGGAAAAGGGATGGTGGACATCCTCTTTGAATAGATAACGCAAAATTGACGCAGAAAGTGTGTTCGGTCCTATCAAAGGCACACGACGTTCCGGATTGTGACATGGACCTACAATTTCTTGAAAGTAGCAGGCATTCGCCAACTGCTTTCAGGGCGCTTATCCTAAAAAGACGATGAAAAAGAATTTCTTTTTCATCGTCTTTTTAGAGACTTATGGGGCAATTGCTTTTTTTACACGCGTATCAAAGGCATAGTGCAGCAACGGAAAGCACCACCGGATTTGATAATTTCGGAATAATCGACTTCAATTACATGGAAGCCGCGGGAAGTTAATTGCTTATTCACTTGTGTGTTCTGCGGCTGGCTGAAAACTTGGCGATTGCCAATAGACAGTACGTTGGTGCCTAAAGCAAACTGCTCTTTCTCATTGACACGAATTAATGTATAGCGCTCAGCGAGCATTTCGACAGTAGCCCTATCGAGCGCTTCAGGAAAAATGAGTGCTTCTGTTGGTGACAAGATATTAAAGACACAGTCAAGGTGCAGGTATTTTTCATTAAACGAAATAGGCAGGACTTTAAAATCCGGTAGCTCACGCTGTAAATCACCGATAGCTTTTTTGGAAGTACGGCTGCTGATACCGACAAAGACAGTGTCGCGATCGATGATGACATCACCGCCTTCGATGCGATGACCTGTCAAATTTTTGAAGTTGACATCACGTGTTTGCATCCACTTTCGAAGTTCTTGTTCTTCGCCTTGGCGAATTTCAGAGGCCATTTCGCTAATAAACACCGAGTCTCCAATGGTAAATCCAATATCTCGTGTAAATACTTGTTCCGGATAATTTTCAGCAGGCTCAATCAAATCGGTTTGAACACCACGATCAAGTAACGCTTGAACAAATTCATTGTGTTGATTGAGTGCTTTGTCTATATCGATATTTTCGTCCTTATACCTTTTCTGAACATCATTGATGACATCTTTTATCTCCATAAAGCGTGGCGGGCATAACAAAACACGCCGAAGCGAATCGTATTCGCTCTGGCAACGTGCAGATAGACTTTCTTTTATAGTTGATGACATATAGGTTCCTCCAAAGAACATAGTTATTAATTTACTATTCCTTTTGGGTAGTAAATTAAAACATGCTAATTAGGAGATGGTACACAAAAAGAGGCGAAAATGAGAAAATGTAAAAAGAAAGTTTTTCGATACAGGAGGAGACTGTTACGATGAAAATTATTCAACAGGAAGTGGCGAAAGACCGAGATTTTATACGGAAGAAAATTATTGAACACAATGTCGCCAATTTGCCGGGAGAAGCGAACTCCCCATTTGAACAAATGAGTTTTATCGTGCGTAATGAAGAAGAGGTAATTATAGGCGGTTTAACAACCACCGGTTTTTGGCGCAGTCTTCACATCGATTTCCTGTGGGTTGACCCAGCATTTAGAGGTACCGGTATTGGAGAAAAATTGATGGCACGGGCAGAAATTTATGCGCGCAGTAAAGAATATCGAATGATGATTGTCGACACCTTCAGTTTTCAAGCGCCTGAATTTTATAAGAAACAGGGATTTTCGGAAATTGGTGTAGTTAACAATCATCCAGTAGGCCATAACCATTACTATTTAGAAAAATGGCTCTTGGATTCATCAAGACAATAAAAAAACGGAAGCCCAAAAGGCCTCCGTTTTTTTATTCTTGTTCTTTGTAAAATACTTTGTCTACATTGTATTTGGCTTTTTCTGTGTTAATCAAATACGTTTCGTAGATGTCGCGCTCCATTGGATCTTCTATAATGGAAACGGTAATGCGGTAAACTTCTTCACGATGATTCTTCAATGGCGATACTGAATCTTCGAAATGTTTTTTTACACGTTGGCGTAGTTTGCGGGCTTTTCCGACAAACAATAGTTCTCCACTGTGGTTAAAAAATTGAATGATGCCGCCTTTATCGCGTGGAACATCGTGCAAATCGATAAAGCCGAATAATGGTTTGATGACAGCTTCGTCACCTGTAATTTCTTGTTTGCGCTGTGTAATCGTCACATCCGCTTTTGGTGGTTGAATATTAATCATGCTTATCACGTCCTCTAGTTATCGTATTGCCTAGTTTAACACAAAAAAGAGCGGAAATCCATCCGCTCTTTTTCGCCTATCATTCGAAAATTTCTTATAAAGTCTCTAATTGGTCGCCAACAGGCTGCTCGCCTTGCAGTACTTCAAATGTTTTGTGATACGTATTGTTGCGATCGAGTACATCTACTAAGACTTTAGCGACGTCTGCTCTTGGAATTGATCTTCCTTCAAGAGAAGAAAACCCATTTGAAGAAACCTCGATTTTACCTGACTTGTCTTCGTCTGAAAGAGCTCCAGGACGAACGATTGTATAATCCAAATTAGTAGCTTTCAGGAGGTCATCTGCTGTGCGTTTTGCTACTAGATAAGGCTTCATCGCCTCGCCACCCGCATCCGGATTGTCTGAGCCAACTGAGCCAAGTTGCACAAAGCGTTTAACGCCGTTGTCTTGTGCGTATTGAGCTGCTTTCACAGAACCCCATAAATCAATGGTTAAGGTTTTATCAGCCCCTGTTTTTGGACCAGATCCGGCTGCGAAAATCACGGCATCTACGCCTTCAAAAGCGGCACTGAAATCTTTTTCTAAATCGCCCAATACGACATTAGCAGCACCAAGTTCTTTCATTTTATCAATTTGATCTTCTTTACGGACCATAGCGGTTGCTTGATGATTTGCTTCTGATAATTCTTTGACAACGTTGCGGCCGACTTGACCGTTTGCTCCAATAACTAGTACGTTCATTCGATATCCACTCCTTTAATTGTCTTCACTCTACTTATATCCCCTTTTAATTTCACGATAAACGTTTTATTTCTTCGTTCAACTGTCCAAAAAGCTGTAGACAAGCTAGAATAGAATAACGGAGGTGTTACAATGCAAATTACAGATTATGTGTTTCACAAAATTAACGACCCTACAGGAATTATGGTGGGTGACCGTTACGAATTCTTGTTGAATGTTGAAGTTGATGAAGAAGATGAGTTATATACAGAGGGCGGCTTAGAACTGCGTGTTATTATTGCTGCAGAAGAAGCAGGAGCTCGTATCGCACATTACAACTTTATCGATAAGCAAACAAGAGGTGCACTTGAGTTTGGACTTGAAGATGAGGAAGAAGAAGAAATTCTTGCTTACTGTTCAGAAAAACTAGCATAATCAAAAACATCCTGCTCAATTTGAGCAGGATGTTTTTGATTAGATGTTAACTTCTATTTCAGCTGTTTTCTTTAGTTCTTCAATTTGAACAACTACAGCCTCTTGTGTTTTTTGCTCTTCGAGAGATGTGCGGATTGTCGGTTCCATTTCTTCAAAAGCGGGTGCTTCTTCTTCAGAAGTTTCTGCAAAGCCCTCATAAGCTGTTTTCACTTCTTCGTCTGTCACTTCTCCTGCTGTTACCTCTTCTGCAACATACTGCTCGTAAATCGACTGTTCACGAAGCTGAACTTCCATGTCAGCTAGCGTAAAGCCAGTTTCTTTTAAGGCTTTGTCCATTACCTCTGTCGATTCAAACTGACCCTTTAGTTCTTCTAAGCACTCTTCAACTATTTTTTCATCTGCTTGATAGCCTTTTTTTGCTGCGTCTTGCAAGATTACTTTGTTACCAATCAATACGGACAATGCCTGTTCTTTTACAAGGGCAGCATTTTCATCTTCGGACACATTTTGACCTTGTGCAGTTAATGACGATTCTAGTTGACGAGCCACACTATTATAAACTTTGCCCAAAATTTCTTCCTCATTCACGACAACAACTACATCTTTTTGCTCCGGTAATTCTAAAGCTGATTCGGTAGGAGTGTTTTCACCTGCTGTTTCTTCAGTCGTTTCAGGCGCAGTATTTTCTTCGGATTTAGTTTCTTCCTGATCAGAGCACGCGCCTAA
The DNA here is from genome assembly GCF_001465835.2 of Planococcus kocurii. Classification (NCBI taxonomy): domain Bacteria; kingdom Bacillati; phylum Bacillota; class Bacilli; order Caryophanales; family Caryophanaceae; genus Planococcus; species Planococcus kocurii. The sequence continues at coordinate 1,488,174 of NZ_CP013661.2, read as the reverse complement.
TGTTAGCAATAAAAGAATTGGGGCGAACACAAATTTCATTTTCTTCATCATTTAAAAACGCCTCTTTCAGTCTGTCTGCTTAACAGTAAAACATATTTTATTGGGTAGCACAAATAGTTGTACGTGCTTGTGCAAATAAAGCCGCAATTCGGTATAATAATAAGAGATAGACAAGTAATAGAATTAGAAAGCTAGAGTAAGCCGCATGTCTAGTGCGGTTTAGCTAGTGAATTCGATTTGAAATGTCCGTTAAGCGTGTTATGATTGTAGGAATCTGTAGATAATGATACATAACTTATACTTTTGGGGGAATCTCTATGACAAGCTCACATACGATTAAAGCACGTAAAACATTAGACAAAATTCAACCATACTCACCAGGAAAGCCAATTTGGGAAGTGCAAAAAGAATTAGGACTTGATCGTGTCATTAAATTGGCGTCTAACGAAAATCCATTAGGGCCTTCGCCTAAAGCGGTAGCAGCGATTCAAAATGGATTGGCAGAACTAAACCGTTACCCTGATGCAGATGCGAGCGCATTGAAAAAAGCCATTGCTAACAAATTTCAAGTAACTCCTCAACAAGTAATTACAACAAATGGTGCTGACGAATTGATTACGTTGATTTCTGAAGCTTTTCTCGAAGCTGGAGATGAAGTCATTGTTCCGTCTCCGTCATTCAGTGAATATGATTTTGGTGCACATATTATGGGTGCCACAGTTGTACCGGTCAAATTCAAAGAAGGATTTGAATATGATGTAGATGCGTTACTAGCAGCAGTAACAGAAAAAACCAAAATTATTTACATCTGTACGCCGAACAATCCAACAGGTACGTATATACCAAAATCAGATTTGGATACATTAGTAGAAGCGATTGATAACGTATTGGTCGTTATTGATGCGGCTTACGATCATTTCGCTGATGCCGCGGACTACACAAATGGTGTGGAATACATCAACGCGGGACAGTCAGTCGTAACATTGGAGACCTTCTCAAAAATTTATGGTATTGCTGGAGTACGAGTTGGCTTTGGAATCGCTCCTGAATCAATCATTCAATCGATTTTAAAAGTAAAAGAACCGTTTAACGTCAATACATTAGCGCAAATTGCAGCAACTGCAGCAATTGAAGATACTGAACATGTACAGACTTCCCAAGAAACCAATAAAGCAGGACGCGAACAACTATACAAAGCCTTTAAAGACCTAGGGTTAACGTACGTTGAAAGCATGGCCAACTTCGTATTAGTGCAGCTGGGCGAAGATGGCGAAGAACTGTACAAACAGTTAATGGCGAACGGAGTTATCGTTCGTCACGGAAAAATTTGGGACTTACCTGATTACATCCGTGTTTCTGTTGGGACGACAGAAGAAAATCAGTTCTTTATTGACGTTTTAAAAGGATTATTAGTTAAACAAGCATAAAGAAGATGCTCCTGAAACTAGGAGCATCTTTTTTATAGGCTACCGAATTCGTGTATTCATCATTAACGATTTGAGCTGTGTATAAACGTATGCTTTGCTTAAAACCCTGCCTATACGATAAACTTCTAGGAAAAGATTCTTAAGGAATAGGAGGAATGCCAGCTTGGACCAAGTAAATTTATTGTCGTCCATCACTTACATTGATACAGAGCGTTCTATTGAATTCGGAGAAATAAAAATCACCGATACAGAATGTAATATTCACCTATACGAAGATATCGTGGTAACTTCTGCGACGAAATTCCAAGTAGCAAACGTATGGGATGTATCTTATAAGTCCTTTTCATCTGAAGCAAGTTTGTTGTATCTGCATACTCATAGGGGAGTATTAACGTACAAAGTCTATACAGATCCAGATCACTTTGTGGAAACGTTTAAAAAACTGAAAAATAAACATTACTAAAGAAGATAGGGATGGTCCTGTCTTCTTTTTTGATTCTATCGAGTTGCAGAAAAGCTAGGCTATAACAGAGGAGAGATGGTTATAGAGGACAATCTTAAAATTGCAGATAGATGGACAACCAAAGTAAACGACAAAGATGTTAAAGCAGTACTAGAAATATCAGATCTCCACGTTGAATTGGTAGGTCCAAGAGCTGCGGTAGAAGGTCATGATATTCTAAGGAAATGGATTGAAGAGTTGGACGTTCATATGGAGACGCAACACCAGTATGTAAAGGGGATGAAGTGATTTGCGTGCAGAAGGCTACTTGGCAAAACCAAAGTGGCCATGTACCGATTTATACTTTCATGGAAAGCAGCAATGGAAAAGTTCATCGCTTGGGGAGGTTTGATACCTTAGATGATGCTTTTGGGCAATGCCAATTGAGCGAAGAAGATAAAGTTGACTAAAGTGAAGTTCCGATTTTGAAAGTAATAGAATACATCAAAAAACCATAGAAGGAAAATAATCGATTCTTCAATGGTTTTTTTGATTGGAAACTTACTTTATTTCACTATTTATTAAATCGCCCAACTCATCCCAATTCTCAACACGTGGCAAATCGAGGTGCCGATTATAAGATTGATCTTTGACGATAACTTTTACAGGAGTATTCGTTAAAGTATCCAAGACAGCAGGCTTATCGTCGAAATAATAATCCAGCTGCAAATTTTGAATGATCTCCACTTTTTCCGAATCTTTCATGCCACAGAAAAAGTTTTCTCTTACGATAGGGAAGTCTTGTTCAACCATCCAGTTGAACGTATTGTCAGCATACTCTGGGGGACGTGATGTTATATAGTAGATGTCGTGACCACCTGATTCGAGTTGTTTCAGTAGATCAAGTGCCCCGAAGTAGAGGGGACAGTCCGTGAAATACAAAAAATCCAAAGAGCGATTCCACAAATCCTTGCCTTCTTCATCACTTAATCCGAACGCTTCATGTATTTCGACGCGATTCAAGGTGTGGAAAATATCGATGTCCACACGTTTACCTAATTGCTGTTGGTAATAATGAAAGGCATATTCACGTAAATTAATCAATGTATCGTCTATGTCAAAGCCAAATTTCATATGCTGCTGCCTCGCTTTTCAGGATAGCCTGTAAATTTAAAGTCTTTGCCAATTTTGCTGAATTCACCATCACGTAAATCGATGGCATCTTTCATCCAGTCCACACCTATTCCTTCAATAAAAGTAGGTGCTAATTTGCCTCCGACTATTTTAGGAGCAAAGTAAAACACGACTTTATCGATTAAGTCATTTTCTAGAAATGCGGCATTGATGGTACCGCCACCTTCGATAAAAAGCGATGAAATGCCTTTTTCACCAAGTGTCCGAACAACATCTAAAACATCTACTTGCGTATCGTGACTCGTTGCAAAAATAGAAATACCTAACTTCTCTAATGCCTGTCGTTTATCACTATCGCAATTTCGACTTGTGAAAATCCAAGTATCTGCGATTCCATCTGTCAAAAGCTTTGAATCAAGCGGAATACGTAATGTGGAATCTAAAACAATACGAAGCGGATTGCGGCCATTTGGGATTCGAGCCGTCAATTCAGGATCGTCTTCAATTACCGTACCCACCCCCACCAGTATGGCCATATGCTGACTCCGTAATAGATGAACATCCAATCGAGCTTCTTCAGAAGTAATCCATTTGCTGTCAAGAGAGTGAGTAGCAATTTTCCCATCAAGTGTAGAAGCGGCTTTCAAGGTTACGAAAGGGGTTTTACCGACGATGAATTTATTGAACACTTCATTCATTTTTCGTGACTCTTCCTCGCGTATGCCGACGATTACATCGATACCCGCATCTTGAAGCATCCGGACACCGTTTCCGGAAACCAGTGGATTCGGATCTAACGTGGCCACGACAACTCTTTTGATGCCGGCATCGATAATGGCTTGTGCACACGGTCCCGTCCGCCCAAAATGGGAGCAAGGTTCAAGCGTTACGTAAATCGTAGCGCCATGACTCCTATCACCCGCCATGCGAAGTGCATGGATTTCGGCATGAGGTTCGCCGGCTTTCAAGTGAGTTCCAATACCGACAATTCCGCTGTTATTGACAATGATAGAGCCGACCAATGGATTTGGATCTGTCTGGCCCTTTAAAGCTTGTGCATTACTGAGCGCAAGGTCCATATAGAATTCATGGCTTGACATGCATCATGTCCTCCTCGTCTTTAAGGTGCCCTGAGCGTTCAATTTTGGTCTGCAAATAATCCGTGTTGTATTGAGACTCGTCTCCCCATAGGGAAGTTCTTGAAGCAATTTTAAGTCCCGCTTTTTCAATAGCTGCAACTTTTTTAGGGTTATTCGTCATTAACGTTACGGGCTTGGTACGCAATGATTGCAATACAGCAATAGCATCACCGTAATTTCTTGAATCGTCTACATATCCTAATTTTTCATTAGCTTCGACCGTATCGTAACCATTTTCTTGAAGTACATAAGCCATCGCTTTGCTGAACAAACCAATGCCACGACCTTCATGATTCGCCAAATAAAATAACGCACCGGTGCCATGGTCAGTAATTCGTTTCATCGATTGTTTTAATTGAAAGCCACAGTCGCAGCGCTTGCTGCCAAAAATATCGCCTGTATGGCAAATAGAATGCATACGAATCAAGGCATCTTCATTGTTCTCAAAATCACCGTATACGAGGACGCTCGATTGCTGATACTCAGCAAGGTTTGCGGAGTTCAGTTTTTCAATAATGCTCTCGTAATCCTCAGTCACTTCATCGAGGCTCAACCAGCAATACCAATTAAATATAAACGTTTCGTTATATAAGTCAACAGGAAGACGGATGGGGCCGACCAAGTAAACGGCGCCTTCTTCAGTCTGGATCATTTGGATTTTTTCTTTTAATAGGGCAAAGACTTGTGGATCTAATTTCATATCGTGCATGCCAACATCCCCTTATATAATTCTTATACAATATATCGTACTACAATCTGTTGATAAAAGTGAGTGGTTTGTACTTAACGATAATTATTATCATTTAAATAAAGTATAATTCCTTAATAATTGATATTTATTATCAATTAGAAACAAATATTCTCATTTGATTTGATTAATTCGATAGGCTATGTTATATTGTCTACATTATAATAATTATAAATAAGAGCGTAGGAGGAATAAACATGTTATCAGAAAAACTGACGAACGCATTGAACGATCAATTTAATAACGAATTACAGGCTGCACATGCTTATACTGCGATGGCCGCATATTTTTCGAAAAAAGGCTTTCATGGATTTGCAAACTTCTATCTTATCCAATCAAAAGAAGAGCATTACCATGCAATGAAATTTTATCATTATTTAGTGACGATGGATGAAAAACCGGTTCTACAAGCTTTGACTGAACCCAAAAATCATTTTGTTAGCGCGTTGGACGTTCTTGAAAACTCATTGTCTCAAGAAAAAAGCGTAACGAGCAATATTTACGCATTGGTAACATTAGCTGGTGAACTAGAAGAGCATGCGACACTGTCTTTCCTTGATTGGTTTGTTGAAGAACAAATGGAAGAAGAAAAATCGTTCCGCGACATCATTGCGAGAGTAAAAGCCATCGAAGAAGGTGGAGAATACTTCCTGAAAATGGACGATGAGTTTGCACAACGTAAGCTAGAAGCATAATAGTAACGAAGCAGCACACAGAACAAGGTGTGCTGTTTTTTCTGTCTGAAAGGAAGTGATGATTCATGACGATAACTTATAAGCCGGCAATTCATTTCAATCACGTTGATTTTTCATTTGCAAAAACTCCTGTGTTAAAAGAGATTACCGGCTCTTTTCCAGAAGGAAAAATTACGACGCTGGTCGGTCCATCGGGGGCAGGAAAGACAACGCTTTTAAAATTGTGCAACGGCTTATTGTCGACTCAATCGGGAGAAGTTTATATAAAAGACCGGCCGATTGAAAGCTATGAGCCCGTCAAACTGCGTCGCTTAGTCGGAATAGCGCTTCAAAGTGCACCGATGATAACCGGCAGTGTCTATGAGAATTTAAGCTTGCCGCTAGAATTACAAGGCAACTCTTTATCTAAAGAGGAAGCAATTGAATTATTGCATGACGTTGGACTAGAAGAAGAGTTGATGGACAGGAAAGTGAAAGACTTGTCCGGTGGTCAACGCCAAAAGGTTTCAATTGCGAGAACACTCGTCAACAAACCGACAGTTTTACTGCTTGACGAAATCACTTCTTCTTTAGATCGGACGTCCTTACGGGAAATTGAAGAACTGATCGTCAAAATTAACCGGAAATACGGCACGACCATCATCTGGATTACGCATAATCTTCAACAAGCGCTTGAAATTGGGGATTATACGTGGGTAATGATGGATGGTGAAGTCGTGGAAACAGGAGAAAGTGATTTACTCAATGATCCTGTCAATGACAGAGTTCGGCAGTTTGTTAAGGGGGAGGCAGAATGAGTTACTTAACTTTATCCATTACCCTCATTTTTGTAGCGATTCCTCTCTTATTGTCCAAGACCTTAAACCTCGGCTTAGAAAAAGATACAATTATCGCAACTTTACGTTCGATTGTGCAGTTGTTAGCAGTCGGTTACGTCTTGAAATTCGTTTTTGATTCGGAAAGCCTCATCTATATTTTCTTGATGGTTGGCTTAATGATTGTAGCAGCTACACATAACGCCCAGAAAAAAGGATCGGCGATTCGAGGCATTACGATAAAAGTAGCCGTCACCTTACTATCTGTAGAAGTATTGACGCAAAGTATTTTACTTGGCTTTGCCATTACACCGGCTACGGCCCAATACATTATTCCCATTAGCGGAATGGTTATCGGAAATTCCATGGTGTTGTCGATTTTGTTCCTGAATCGTTTTACAGCAGAAGTCGAGTCAAATCAAGACCAAACAGAGCTAATTTTGTCTCTTGGTGGAACGCCGAAACAGGCAATCCATAGACAATTGATCACAGCCATAAAGGCTAGCATGATTCCGACAATTGAAAGCCAGAAAACGGTAGGACTCGTTCAGCTACCAGGAATGATGAGTGGACAAATTATTGCAGGGGCAGATCCAATTCAAGCCGTTCAATTCCAATTGCTCATCATGTTCTTATTGCTGACAACCGCTGCTGTAACGAGTGTTATGCTTGGTTTCTTGTCGTATCCGACGCTTTTTAACCAACGCATGCAGTTAATAAAAAAATGATTTTGATTCAGAGAAAAGGCACATTCGATTACCGAATGTGCCTTTTCTTATGAAGGGTAAAACGTATCGAGTTCAAAAGATCCAGAACCAGGCAATCCTTCGATAAGGCTTGAACCGAAAAGACCCGCTGGAGTGTAATAGCCGCCTTCAATTTTTTCGATTAGCAAGCGGCGTACAATTTCCAGTGAACTGTAGATCGTTAAATCATAGACGTTGGCCGTTTGAATTCGTGCAACTTTTTTAACGCCTTCATGATTGATCGCTTCTCCCCAAATGTAAGCAGGAGAACTGGCGCGATTTTTGTGATCAGGACCTGTCACTTTTTGCTCTACTAGCTTTTGCAGTTTTTGCTTCACCCAGTCTGTCGCGAGTAGCTGTCCTGTTGAACCTACTAGACGGGCGCTATAGATTTGTGACTTGGGCAGTGGAATCCAAGTAGAGATGTTCGGAATGCCTGTTGTGTAGAAAGCAGTCGAGACATCGCCCCAAGGAATGCCCATAGCGGAGCGGGAACCTCGACCAAAATCGATGGTCCGCTGTTGTTTGCCGAGCGGGACGGTTTCCAAGATACCTTCTTTTCTATGCATGCTACCAGAACCCAAGCCTTGAATCATGGTTTTAAATGTTCCCGGTGAAACGCCAGAATCTGAATCAAAGCCGAGTGCTAGGTTAACTGCATCCGGTAACTCTTCTTTTAATTTCAAGGCAATGCAGTCTGTTGGCACGATGTCAAAGCCGACACCTGAACATAAAATGATGGCTCTTTCGACAGCTTGAGTGTGTAAGAAATGAGTATGTTCAAAGACAGAAACCTCGCCTGTAATGTCTAAGTAATGTGTTTTTGAAGATAGACAAGCTTGAATCATCGGTTCACTCGTTAGTTGAAACGGACCGGCACAGTGAAGAACCAAATCAATTTCTTCTAGTTGCTCTGCTGCGTGTTCATCTAATGGAAAAGCTTGGAAATTTAATGATAATTCTTCTGCTAAGGCCTGAATTTTTTTGGCACTACGCCCTCCAAGTACAGGAGACATACCTCTCCTTACCGCTTCTCTAGCAATCAACTCACCTGTGTAGCCATTTGCCCCGTAAATCATCCATTTTTTCATTTCATCGGCTCCTTACTTTTAGCTCCTCTATAGGTATTCTGGAAAACCTAAAGAAATCCTTTGTTCAGTTGTACTGATCGCATTAATAGAGGGCAACAAACTGTTTGCAAAATGAATTTGTATGTTAATGACGAAGCATAAAAGCTGAAAAGAATAAGTGATATATTTACATTTTTTAGAAATAATTATTGACTATAAAAATGAGGGGTGCTTTAATTATTTATGTATTCAGAAAAATAAAAAGGAGTGAGAGATTTGACGAAGGAAATTGCAGGAAGTGAAACCCATAGTAAAAAAAACGACGAAGAGCACGTGCGTGCCAGACAGTCTGGTGGCATGCCTGATTTCGAAAAGATAGAAAATTCATCAAGTTTCAGGGAATTAATGAGCAGAAAAAAGCGCTTTTTGATTCCGACAACAATTCTGTTTTTAGGACTTTATCTTTTGTTTAATATTGTTATTTCGTATACAACTTGGTTGAACGCAACTTTTATTGGAGATATCACATGGGTATGGGTTTTTGCTTTCGGATTGTTTGCAATGACGTGGATTCTTGTAACTGTTTATATGAGACGTGCGGCGAAGTTCGATGAAATGGCTAAAGCCACGTTGAAGGAATTTGACTATGACGAGGAGGAACCTAAATGAATGTTACGGTTATAGCCATTTTCGTTTTTATTGTTGGGATTACGCTTGTTATTACTTATTTTGCAGCGAAACGAACGAATTCTGCTAGTGATTTCTACACAGCAGGAGGCGGGTTAACTGGTTGGCAAAATGGACTAGCTATTGCTGGGGACTATTTGTCAGCAGCCTCTTTTCTAGGAATTGCCGGAGCCATCGCTTTGTTTGGTTTTGATGGGTTCTTGTTTTCTATCGGTTATTTGGTAGCGTATTTGGTCGTTCTTTTCATCGTGGCTGAACCGCTCCGTAATTTAGGGAAGTATACGCTTGCAGACATGATTAACGCACGCTTTAATGCGAAAAAAGTTCGCGGAGCAGCAGCGTTAAGTTCCATTACCATCGTTATTTTCTACATGATTGCCCAATTGGTTGGGGCGGGGGCATTGATTCAATTGCTGTTTGGCATTGATTACATATGGGCTGTTCTGCTTGTTGGCATTATGATGACTATTTATGTATTGTTCGGTGGGATGACAGCCACAAGTTGGGTGCAGATTATCAAGGCAGTGCTGTTGATGATTGGTACGGTTATCTTGTCTTTCCTCGTACTGAAGAATTTCAACTTCAATATTTTAGAAATGTTTACGCAAATGAAGACGGCAACGCCGCACGGAGAAGCTTATTTAAGTCCTGGTGTAAAATACAAAATTCCACTAGATACCATTTCATTAATGCTGGCTTTGGTCTTGGGAACTGCAGGGCTGCCGCACATTCTGATGCGTTTCTTTACTGTTAAAGACGCCAAAACGGCAAGAAGCTCAGTGATGTGGGCTACATGGATTGTTGGGATTTTCTATGTCATGACCATCTTCCTTGGTTTTGGGGCAGCCGCTTTTGTCGGATCTGATTTGATTACTGCGACAAACCCAGCCGGAAATATGGCAGCACCGCTTCTTGCCCAAGCGCTAGGTGGCGACGTATTGATGTCGTTCATTTCAGCAGTGGCATTCGCAACGATTCTTGCAGTAGTAGCAGGACTAGTTTTGACAGGTGCATCAGCGTTTGCTCATGATATTTATGGTCAAATTATCAAAAAAGGCCAAGCAACCGAACATCAGCAAATGTTGGCTGCTCGTTATGCCTCTCTTGGCGTATCGGCGTTTTCTATCCTGCTAGCGATTTTTGCACAAAGTTTGAACGTTGCATTCCTAGTATCGCTAGCATTTTGTATTGCAGCTAGCGCTAATCTACCGGTTATCATTTACACGATTTTCTGGAAACGCTTTAATACAACCGGTGCGGTATCAGCGATTTTAACGGGCTTAATTTCGGCTTTGGTGCTCGTATCACTCAGCCCAAGCGTAATGAGTCCTGAAGCGGGAGCAGCAATTTTTGTCGGTGATCCGATCTTCCCATTAACCAATCCTGCTTTGTTCTCTGTGCCGCTTGGATTTATCGGCGGTTGGGTCGGAACGATGCTATCAAAAGAACGCGATCTCAAGAAATACTCCGAGGTCAATGTCCGTGCAAATACCGGCGGCTTTAGACAATTATAAAAAAAGGGAAATCGATGCCTTAACGGGCATCGATTTTTTTGTGAATAATAAAGGATTTAGAAAGACTGCGACGAATTAGGACAGTAAGAAAAAAATCGGAAGTTAAGGGAGTGACATAAATGGCGAAGTTACATTTAATTCCTTACCGCGTAGAAGAAGTAACTGAAAGACCCCCGCAAATTCCAGAAGGAGTATGCATGATTGAAGCTCCAGAAGTTTGGGAAGCGGCAGAAAAAGGACAGGGAACAATCATTGCCATTTTAGATACAGGCTGTCAAAAGGATCATCCTGACTTGCAAGACCGAATCATTGGTGGAAAGAATTTTACACCAGATTTTAATGGAGATGCATCGAATTTTGATGATAATAATGGTCATGGCACACATGTAGCCGGAACAGTCGCAGCTTCCTATAGAAAAGAAGGGGGAATAGCGGGAGTGGCACCATCTGCTCAGTTGCTGATAATCAAAGTGTTGGCGGGTGAAGGTGGCGGAGAATACCAAGGAATTATCGACGGCATTCAATTTGCGATTGATTGGAGAGGGCCAAACGGAGAGGCAGTAACAGTCATTTCGATGTCGCTCGGTGGTCCAGAAGATGTAGTTGAACTTCATGACGTAATCAAGCGTTCTGTAGGTGCAGGAATACCCGTTGTCTGTGCGGCAGGCAATGAAGGAGATGACGCATACGATACGAACGAATTTGCTTATCCAGGAGCATACGGAGAAGTAATTCAAGTAGGAGCAGTGAATTTTCAGCGCAAGATTGCGAATTTCAGTAATACGAATGATGAAATCGATTTGGTAGCTCCAGGTGTCGATATCTATTCAACCTTCCCAGGAGGAAAATACGCCAGTTTGTCAGGCACTTCAATGGCGACACCGCATGTGTCCGGCGCTTTAGCCTTAATTAAAAATATTGCAGAAAAAGAATTTGCCCGTGAACTGACAGAAGCTGAATTATACGCTCAACTAGTTCGACGCACGATACCGCTTGGCTATCCAAAAACGGCAGAAGGAAATGGCTTGTTGTCATTGGATATTTTGAATAAAATCGAGCAATTGTTTAAAGTGATGAACAAATCGTATCGTGCAAATGAAAAAACAGATCCAAGAAAGTTATAATGAGCAAAGCCATCCCAGTCAAGACGCGCGGATGGCTTTTTTATGCTAAAAATTAAATGAGCGCGTTAAACGAAGAGCTTCACGAACGTATCTCTTAAAAACTTAATAAACAGAATAAATAAATATTAATTTGATAATTCGTTTTTAAATGATTATACTTTAAATATCTTCTTTTTGTCTGTGAATTGACTAGATTAAGTTCCGTTATGCAGAAGAAAGACGCTAAAAACAGTCGAGGAGGAAAAAGAGTGAAGAAAAAAACGCATCGATCCATGTATCTTTTACTGATGTTGGTTTTATTGCTTACGGCTTGTTCTGGACAAACGGAAACCACAAGTTCAGAAAATGATGGAAAAGAAATGACAGAAGAAGATAAGCAAGGTGGCACATTGATTTATGGTCGCGGAGCTGACTCTGTCGGATTGGATCCAATCAATGTAACAGATGGTGAGTCCATCCGAGTCACTCACAATGTTTTCGAAACGTTGTTGGAATACGATCAAAATTTAGAATTGCAGCCGAAATTGGCAACTGAGTATAGTTCGAGTGAAGATGGGTTGACTTGGACATTCCAATTGCGTGAAGGCGTCAAATTCCACGATGGAACTGACTTTAATGCAGACGCTGTAGTCTTTAACTTTGAACGATGGATGGACCCTGAAAATCCTTACCACCAAGGAGATTTCGCTTATTATCCATTCCTCTACGGCGGATTTAAAGGAGATGAAAACCACTTAATCGAGTCTGTCAAAGCAACAAAGGAGCATGAACTCGAAATCAAATTGACACGCAAAACTGCCCCATTCCTTAGTTATTTAGCTATTTCGATGTTCGGGATTGCAAGTCCAGCTGCTATTGAGCAGTATGGTGACAAATTGTACGAGCATCCGGTAGGCACTGGACCGTTCCAGTTTGAAGAGTGGAGCCGTAACAGTACCATTACCTTAGCGAAAAATCCGGAGTACTGGATGGATGGAAAACCTTATTTGGATAAACTTATCTATCAAGTAATCCCTGAAAATGCAGCACGATTGAACGCTCTGCAAACGGGAGAAATTGATGTCTTAGATGGAATGAACGCGGGTGATACGAATATTGTAGAAGAAACAGAAGGGCTAGAGCTGCAGAAGCGTCCAAGCTTCAATATCGGCTACATGGCCTTCAATATGGAAAAAGAACCGTTTGATGATCCATTAGTCCGAAAAGCAATCAATATGGCAATCAATAAAGAAGAAATTGTAGATGCATTCTATAATGGGTTAGCGGACACTGCAACGAGTCCATTGCCTCCTTCACTATGGAGTCATGATGATACGTTGAAAAAATACGATTACAATGTCGAAGAAGCGAAAAAGCTATTAGCTGAAGCAGGATTCGCAGATGGTTTTAAAACGGAATTGTACACAATGAGCAATCCGCGTCCTTATTTGCCGGAACCAATGAAAATTGCTGAAGCAATCCAGTCAGATTTGGCTGAGATTGGAATTACAGCTGAAATCGTCTCGATGGAATGGGCAACTTATTTAGAAGACACGAAAAATGGCAAGCATAGTATGGCTATGTACGGTTGGACGGGTGTCATGGCAGATCCTGATAATTTCTTGTATCCCAACTTAAGTAAAACCAATGCACAAGTGCCGGCACAGAATATCGCCTTCTATAAGAGCGATGAATTTACTGGATTAATTACAGAAGCTCGTGAAACCATTGATCAAGACAAGCGGACTGAGCTTTATAAAGAAGCGCAAGCATTGTTCCAAGAAGATGCACCGTGGGTAATGCTCGCTTATACGACTCCACCGCTCGCACAAAGCGACTATGTCGAAGATTATAAACCGCATCCGATGAGTAATGATTTAATGACGGATGTCTATTTATCAAATCAATAATGGGAGTGGATGATTTTTGTACGAATTGCTGAAAAATCTATGTGAATTAGTAGGACCAAGTGGTTTTGAACAAGATGTTCAGCGCTTTATCAAGGAGGAAATACAGCACAAAGTAGATAGGTTGCAAGTCGATGCGCTAGGTAACTTAATTGCGACAATAAAAGCGACAGATTCTCAGTTGCCATCTATTCTATTGGTAGCACATGCAGATGAAATTGGTTTTATCGTCAAAAAAATTGAAGCGAATGGGACCTTGCGTTTTGAACAACTCGGTGGATTCGATAACCGTGTGCTGTTAGCGCAGTCTGTAACGATTAAAGGTGCGAATGGGTATATTGAAGGGGTAATTGGCACTTTATCTGTCCATTATGTGAAGTGGGACAACCCGAACCGGATTACTTCTCATCGTGATTTGTACATCGACGTCGGTGCATCTACGGCCGAAGAAGTTCTTGAAATGGGCATTAAAGTTGGCCAGCCAATTAGCTATGGCAGCGGCTTGAAGTTAGTTGGAGATAAAAAACGCAATCGCGTAGTTGGCAAAGCACTTGATGACCGCGCAGGATGTGCTGTATTGATCGGACTAATCAATAAGATTCAAGCGAACAAAAAAGACAAGCACGGAGACATTTACTGTGTCTTTACGGTCCAAGAAGAAGTGGGGTTAAGGGGGGCTTCTGTATTATCACCGAATCTCAAACCGGATTTTGCGTTAGCAATCGATACGACACCGACTAGTGATACGTACGATGTTTTAATGACAGGAACGCGACTGCTCGGGAGTGGTCCTTGTATTAAAATCGCTGACAAGTCATTGATATCACATCCGCTGGTTACAGCACTTTTAGAAAAAGTCGCAGTAGAACAGAGCATTCCGCATCAACATGAAATTTTTATGGGTATTGGCACGGATGCCGGAGCTATTCATATGACGTCGACCGGAGTTTCGTCAGGCGTAGTATCTATTCCTTCGCGCTATACGCACACACCTATTGAAATTGTTGATTTGGATGATTTAGAGAATACAGTTCGATTAGTAGAAGCGTTCATTTTTGCTTCAAAGAGACTAGTCGGAAAGGATTTTTTAGACACGTGAATAAAAAAGCCAAGCGCCTATTATCAGGCGCTTGGCTTTTTGCATGAGTAGTTAAACGATAACTACTTGGTTTTTGCCTTTATCTTTTGCTCTATATAACGCATCGTCTACCCATTCAACCATGGAATTAAGTGAGAAATCGTTAGCAAAACTTTTACCGCCTATTGATACGGTGACGTTGATTTGGCAATTCTGTCCTTGGATTTTTAGTTGCTGAATTTCTTGGTTTAGTCTGTTCGCTATCATTTCTAATTCTACTTTGTTGGTGTTTGGTAACAGTATCGCAAACTCATCTCCACCTATACGTGCTGTAATATCAGAGAGTCTTACGGAATTTGTAATCTGAAGCGCCAACTTTTTTAAAACTTTGTCACCGACGGGATGACCGTGCGTGTCATTAATGCCTTTGAAATCGTCCGTGTCAATGTACAACAAAGATATCGGCGTCTTGTTTTGAAGAGCCAGATTTGCTTCTTTTGTGAGTTGCTCTTGGAAATAACGTCGATTAAAAAGTGCAGTCAGTGAATCCTTCTCTGCATATTCTTTCAATTGGAGTTCAAGAAGCTTTTGTTTTGTAATGTCTACATGACGAATGACTATCCCTTCAATCGCAATTTCATTTGCTTGAAGAGGGGTAGCTTGCATCGAAAACCATCTTTTTGTTGAAGAAGAATGACAAGGATATTCAAAATTGAAGCAATCTGCGTTTCCTGTTAAGATCGCCTGCAACCCTTGAAATACAGCAGGTTCTTCTGTGCAATGCTGTAGATAATTTATGCCAATACCACAGTTCGATAAAGTACCGCCGTTTGTTACGGCAAATCGATTCCATTCTTTGTTTGTAAAGCAGATGGTCCCATTCAAATCGATCAAACAGATTTGATCCTTTAAAGAATTCAGGATAGAATCATTTATTTTTGGGTCAATTGACAGAAAAGTATTAACTTGCGTTTCCAATACAATCAGCATCTTTCTATATAAGCGATAAGTTTGTGTGATATTCCCTACACACTATTCCCCCTTTTTTTGATTCGAAACACCTATATATTTTGTTAAGAAATCTTTTGGCAGCAAAGGCTTATCGTGAAAGTAGCCTTGGTGAATAGGGCATCCATTCGCTTGTAAAAATAGAGATTCTTCTTGTGTTTCTACGCCTTCTGCTAGTAATGTACAGCCAACCCCTTTTACAAATTGAATAAGAGATTTGAGAACAGCTTCGGATTTTTCATCCTGACCAATCTTGCTAACAAATGATTTATCTAGTTTAATTTTATCGATTGGATAGTCCATTAAATACGATAGCATCGAAAAGCCAGTGCCAAAATCGTCTAAAGCAATTGATATACCTTTTGACTGACAAGTTATCAAGTTAGCCAGAGTGATTTCCGAATAGGTCAATTCTACACTTTCGGTAATTTCAATTTCAATTTGTTCAGAGGATATCTGATTTTGCTCCATAAGTAGAAACAACTCTTTAAAGAATGTTTTACTTGAAAGTAAGGATGCTGTCACATTAATAGCAGTTTTAGGGAAAATGTCACCCTGATTTTTTGTGCAATTAATAAAAGAAAAGACATCCTTCAGCAGACAGTTTGTTAAATTTGAAATAGTACCTGTTTCTTCTGCGATCGTAATGAATTCAATTGGGGAAATAGGTCCGAGTGTTGGGTGATTCCATCTTGACAGTACTTCAACACCGACAAGTTCACCGGTATCACAATTAATTTGCGGTTGAACGACAAAGTAGAAACCAAGTTCTTTTACATTTCCTGACAAGCTCTTTTCAATTACTAGTCGTCGGTTCAAATCAACTCTCATACTTGGCTGGAAAAAGCAGCAAGAAGAACCGTTTTGCTTTTTAGCAGCACGCATAGCGGTCTCTGAGAAAGAAATTAGATTTTCAACACTATAGCTACCTTGTAAATAAGAATAGACACCAATACTCGCGTTCACCGTAATTGAGCGGAGATCTTCTAGAACGATAGGATGGGTAAAGAGTTCTCTAACCTTTTCTGCAAAGTGTATAATGTTTTCGTCTCCTCGATGCAAGTGAAGAAAGACTAGTTCGTCACCGTCGAGGCGTCCAACTAAATCTTTCTGATCAAGTAGTTTCTCCAAATTTTTCGCTATGCTTTTGATGATTTCGTCACCTGTTCGATGGTTATAAAGTGTATTGATGTATTTGAAGTTATCTAAGTTGATATAAAAGAGAGAAAAAGCTTTCTTTTCATATAGAATTTTTTCTAGTTCCTCCTCAAACTTTGTACGAGTCGGCCAATTAGTTAAATAATCGGTATAGGGAATCTTTTGGCGTTCGGCTTCTATGTTATAGTCACTATTATTTTTTTGGAAATATACAGCCAACCCACCATCTTTAACCGGGGATGCTTTGACATTGAACCAATTATTTAACGGAGCATAGAAATCTTTAAACTGAACAGTAACTCGTTTTTCCATAGCATGATTACATTTTGAATAAAATTCAGTTCCTACAGCTGCAGGAAAGCAATTCCAAAGGGTACGACCAATCATGTCTTCTTTTTTGCATTGAAAAACCTTTTCTGACTCTGAATTTAAAAAGTAAAACTTCATTTGATCGTCTAGAAGAAAAAAGGCATCCGTCATATTTTCAAGAATAACTTCTGTGTCTAAAGAAGGGGTTGCGGGTTTATTCGTTACCAATTGTTTATGCAAAATAATTCCCTTTGAATTATTAGTGAATAAAAACTGTTGATAATGCACAGATAAATAATCTATTTTTTCCTGTGTATAAAATAAGGATAACTGAAATTTTTCTTCTTCGACTCCAGTTAAGACATCTTTTAAACACTGAAGTTCGTTAAATTTATTCGATTTTTCTAAGCTATTAAAGTAGTTTTCTCCAACTTCCCAAAGAGCATTTTCCGTTTGATGCTTCTGACAATATTTTTTCCAATTTTGACTGGAATGGACAATGATGCCATCACTACTAAGGATAATGATGAAGTCTCCTAGTATTTCGGTTGATTTGTATAGTTGTAACTCTGTATTTTGCATACGTAATCATACCCACCAATCTCAAATTTACTTTAATGTGTTAAAAACATTGCTAAAGACTTTCAAATAACGTAAATACAGCTAAGGGAATGGATAGTTGTAATCATTAAAATAGGTGCAATTCTTTTGTCACTATTGAAAGAGACTTGCATCTATCTAATTGAAGTTTTCAAAGAAATTTAATAATTATAGTATAGGTAGAGTGAATACATATACTTATTGTATTCGGTATTAGTAACTAATTATATGAGTCTTATACCTAATTTGAAATAGGTATTTTTTTGCGATATATGATTTCCTTATGAATATTGAAATCGAATAATCCCGATTTAAAGTAAAAGAAGATTTTTTTATTTTTTTTTGCATGTAAAAAAAGGTCAAAAGAACTGTTTTAAGCTTGTTCAGTGGATTAATTGTTGATTGATTAGGGGTGTATCAACAATTTCAGTGTTCAAAGATAATCGACACATATGTCAGTAGTCGCCAATTTGTAAGATACTATTCATTTCAAGAAGTGCAAGTTGATACTCTATCTGTTATCTTGTTTGAGGTAGCTTATGTATAAGATTGAAACTCTCATTTTAGGAGACAAACTAAACTTCTCACAATATATTACTGAAGATACGGTAAGTGAAGAGTTTGCAAAAGAAAAGAAACCAAAAAACATTACCCAGAAATGAAATCAACTCTCCATCTATGTTATAAAGGAATATGAGTATGGAATACGATTGTGGTATAAAGATAGTGCTTTACCACAAAAAAGAAGGGATGATTTTTTGTTAGATGTTAAGAATTTTGATTGGGAAGCGCTTCTTTTTGGCGCAGGAGTAATTGCAGCTCAAATTATTGGGATTTTAGTTGCTTTTGTTTTAGTAAGAGCGATTGGGAAAAAACTAATAGATCGTTTCTTCGATAAGCTGTTAGTAAAAGGGGACGTTACAAAAGGTCGTGCGTTAACGCTTCAGAGCTTATCTGAAAATATTTTCTCTTACATTTTAATTTTTGTATTGGTGACTACCGTATTCAATATATTCGGTTTGTCTGTTGCAAGTCTCATTGCGGGCGCGGGGATTATTGGACTGGCGATAGGTTTCGGAGCGCAGGGACTTGTTAGTGACGTGGTTACAGGGTTCTTTTTATTGCTCGAAAAACAACTGGATGTTAATGATTACGTAACGGTTGGGAGTATCGATGGCATTGTGGAAGCAGTCGGACTAAGAACGACAAAGATCCGCAGTTTCGATGGCACCTTGAACTATATTCCGAACCGGGACATTATGACAGTCAGCAATCATTCGCGTGGCAATATGCGAGCGTTAGTCGATATTGGTATCTCCTACGATGAAAACATTGACGAAGCGATGGCAGTCATACAAGCGGCTTGCACGCATGTGGCAACCGAAGACGTAGGAATCGTTGAAGGACCTGATGTTATTGGGGTACAGGCATTTGGTGCGTCGGACGTGACTTTACGCGTTATTGCAAAAGCAAAAAACGGCGAGCAGTGGGCGGTAGAGCGCCATTTGCGTAAAGCTATTAAAGAGGCGTTGGATACAAACGGTATTGAAATTCCATTTCCTCATCAAGTAAATATCCAAAAAAATGGTGGGGCTTTAGAAAGTTAACTACAGTATAAGTTGAACAATAGAACCCCCGCTTCGGTCGCTTGGGCACAGCTCCAGCAAGAACCCCCGCCCGTGGACGCGCCGGCGCTAAGTAACTTGTTGAGTAAGAAGGTATTGTCTATTTTTCCGTTGTGAACGAGAAGATATGGCACAAATCCTTAGCAACTGGAAATCACTAGTTCAACCGATATAAACAGAAATAAAAAAAGCGATAAAAACAGTTTTGAGGTAGTGAAAAAGGCAGCCAAAATGGCTGCCTTTTTACGTCCGATTACTTATTTACTAATAGTGTTTAGTATCAGAGAAGGAAGTTGAAGAATGAGTAACATCGCTTCTTTTGGTTATATTGCGGTTTTCCAATGCAACGAGTAGCTTCATCGCCCCGTTGCTCCACTGGTTAACTTCCGCAATATTGTCTCGATTATGGTCTACGCGTGATGCAATATTCCCTGTAATTGCCCGCACTGAAGCATTTAAGTCGATAACTGAGTTCACGGTACCTTTTCCGGCATCCATCAAAGCAGTGATTTTTTCGGATTTCATTTGCATATCTTCTTTCAGCTCGTTGGCATTATGCGACAGACTTGTTGTTTCGAGTTGAAGTTTGCCCATTCGATCTTTCAGATTGTTGGCGGAACCTTTCATCTTTTTCAGCGGTTCTTTCATGCCTACTATCAGCATAACCACACCAATAATTGCGATGATCAGTGCCACGACAAAGATTGCGAGTGCTATGTAAAGCCACAGTGCATAGTCCATCTTTTTTCCTCCTCTATTCCATTCATGTCTTGAGTATGTTATACCCGTTAAACTTCAGTGATTAACATCCTATTATAGAAGAAAAGAATCTTCATTTCTAGAGCGCATTTGAAACCTTTCCCATAATATAAATGAGTATGGTAGAATTTCATCATATGTCTATAATATTATCTGGCATTTTTCTAGGGAGATGCGAGAAAGAGCAGGTGCGGAAATGATTGTTGGAATAGATGCAGGCGGTACGTTAATCAAAGTGGCGTATACCAACAAAGGGGAAATCCATTTTGAAAAACACCCAATTGCTGAAATTGAGCAAGTTGCCGACTGGGTAAACGGCCTTGGTGACAGTGAAGTTTGTGTAACAGGTGGAAGGTCGGGCGTACTGGTTTCTTTGCTCAACCAACCAGCACAGGAAATGGTCGAGTTTGAAGCTACTCATCTAGGTGTACAAGTTCTTCTCAAAGAGATGGGTCGTTTAGAAGATGCTTATTTGGTGACGAATGTTGGAACCGGCACTTCTATCCACTGCATTCAAGATAATGTCCATGAACGTTTGGGCGGCACGGGTGTTGGTGGAGGAACGTTGATTGGCTTGAGCCATTTGTTGACCGGTGTTACCCGCTACGACGAAATTGTTTCTCTAGCCAGACAAGGTTCCCGTGAACGAATCGATTTGAAAGTTAAGCATATCTATGAAGGCAAAGAGCCTCCTATCTCAGGAGAGCTGACAGCTAGTAACTTTGGACAAAACTTGTTTGCCATTTCAAAAGATTTGACGAAAGAAGAGCTATTAGCGACGGTTATTGGTCTAGTTGGTGAAACAGTCAGCACAGTGAGTGTACAAGCGGCTCGACAATGTAGAAGCTCGACCATCGTTTATATCGGCTCTTCTTTTATCGACAATCCGTTACTGAAAGAAGTAGTGACAAGCTATACGATTTTGCGCGGCTCTGTTCCTGTATTTCTCGATAATGGGGAATTTTCAGGAGCGATGGGAGCGATGTCTTCGTTAGCTAAAAAAAGGGGTTAGTTACCTGTTAAAAAGACGTCTATGCAGCCATCAAGATGGGTGCATAGACGTCTTTTAGTTTGGCGATGTTACATTATGATACCTCGACAGACTTTAATTTCATTAGCATTAAACCGCTCCAGGCAAAGATGACGGATGCTACATAAAAAATACTGGCAATCGTTAGAAAATCAACGAGATAACCCGTAGCAATAATAGCAACAGCTGCAGCGACAGAAGTCCAGACATGATAGTGGCCGATTTGCGTGCCAGCCATTTCTTTTGTAACATAGCGTGCTAAGACCGTTTTTTCAGAGTTTTTCTGGACAGCACCCAGCATCCCCATGAGAACTTGTAGAATATACACGTGCCAAACTTCAGAAGCTAGTGGGAAAAATAGCAAAAGAATCGCCATTCCCCAAGAATAAACAAAAAGTAACGTTTTATCGCCAACTTGGTCAGCGTATTTCCCAATCAGCGGATAACAAAGAGCAGCCGTCAACGCGAACAAGCCATATGCCCAGCCAAACTGAGCATAGCTGTCGCCAACATTACGAATCAGTAAAATGTAGAAAGGGAAAATCATACTGGACGCCATACCGATTGTGCCTTGATAATAAATAAAACGTTTATAGTTCATGGCCGATACTCCTCATAAAAGAGATTCATAAAGCGGTGATCCGGATCAAACTGGTCTTTCAACTCAAAGAATTCCTTGGTTCTCGGATAAGCTTCTTGCATTTGAGATTTTGTTGGGTAGCCGAAATAAGGTAAATAATAACTACCGTCGTGTGCGAGTGTCACATCAATCATATCCTGAACGACCTTTTCTGTTTCTTTTACACTTTTTGGATCGGTTCCTTGGTTAATGAGTAGCACCAGTGAAAACATGTCTTCTTTTGCATAAGATAAAACGGCATCCTCATTTTTCTCCACATAACGGATCGTGACATTTACTAAATTAAAGTCAGGACTGTTTTCAAGCACTGCTTTTAATGCCGGAATATAGTTTTCAAATTGATCTACAGGAACAAAATACTCCTGTAAAATTTCGGTTCTTCGGCTATTGTCGTACTCCATGAACTCAGAATCGGATCGCATAACATTGTTTCGCGATACGAGATTGCCATCGATTTGTTGTGTGTAGGTTTTTTGTGCATTCCAAAAGCTGTCTTTTCCAGCATCATTAATACGTGACAGCCCTAAGAAAAATTTCGGTACTGCTACTAGGTTTTCGGTTTTCAGCTTTTGGTATTGAGCAAGCTTTTGTTGATCTTGAGCTGACTTGTACGTAATGGTGTACATGTCTTCCATAAAAGATTCTGGAGCAATTGAAATTCGAGCTAGGTGCATTTTGGCATCGGGATCGTTGTGTACGTGTTGCTTGAAATAAGATGGGTAATCGCGATAGGACATGCTTGCCGTATCGGTTTCATACAACTCATCATCAGTCAGCTGTAGTGTGACGTCTAGAATAATACCAAACAAACCATAGCCACCAAGAACCGCATAAAACAACTCGCTATTTTCAGTAGGGCTTAGTTTGATAATGTCCCCGTTAGCATCTATTAGACGCATTGAAGAAACCGTATCAGTCAATCCACCATTTCGAATGTCCAAGCCATGTGCATTCACGCTCAGCGAACCACCAACTGTGAAGATGTTTTGCGATTGACTTACCTTTAGTGAAAAGCCATAAGGATTGATGGCTTCTTGAATGTCTGCCCACGTTGCTCCACTTTGCACAGTCACCGTTTTTGTTGCTTTATCAACGTTGACTATTTGGTTGTAGGGCTTCATATCCATCATGATACCGTTCGGATAAACTGTCTGTCCGCCTTGGCTATGTTGCATGCCTGCGATTGAGAGAACCTCTTCAGTTTTCTTTGCTTCTCGAACAATTTTCTGAAGCTCATCGTCAGTCGTACCTGACCGGACTGTTTTGATCTCGACAGGTAAAAGTCGTTGATGTAGTTCAGTTGCAGGGCCGTTTAGTTGTGTGGCATATAAATAAATAGACAAACCGAAAACAGATAGGTAGATAAGGATTATCCATGCAGCTTTCATAATACCTTCACCCTTTTTTTAGACTCTACGCTCTTTCTCTATAAGACCGTTACTAATTGAAATAGTTCCACTAATTAGTAAATAGTAGTAGGAATTTTAATTTTATTGATCGTGTCCGAGTTGTTGCAAATAAAAAGAGATGTTGCAGGCTGCAGCATCTCTTTTATATCGGGTTAAATAAGTGGCTAACTTACCATTATTCATAAAAAATATACTTTTCAATATTAAAAAAGTGAACTACCCAATAATTGGAGAAGTTTTAGAAAACAAGCTTAACGATGCTATTCACTAATAATTGTCAGTTTTTCACGGATATCAGTGCGTTGTTGTTTTGCCGGAATATGAGCAGGGTACCCAATCATCATAGTAGCGATAATTTTTTCGCCTGGTTTTACACCAAGGGCTTCACGGAATATAGGGTTGTAGATCCAGTCGTTAGAACGCCAAATCATACCAATGCCGCGTTGCCATGCAGCCAGTTGGAAATTTTGAAGCATCGATGAAACTGCACCGTAGTCTTCGTCCCATCTTCGTTGCCTTGGATCTTCAGGCATAACGACAACCAAATGAAGTGGAATACTCCGGAAGTAGTCGGCTTTGTTTAGTGCTTTTGGTGGAATTTCACCTTCTGGCGTTCGCATGGCTTCCATAAAAGCTTCAACGAATTTTTCTTTCCCAGCAGCTGTATACAATTGAAAGCGCCACGGCTCATTAACTTTATGGTTAGGCGCCCATTTGGCGACATTCAGCAGTTCGATAATTTCTTCCACGTTGATCGCATCATCCTTAAATTTCTTGATGGAGCGTCTTTCTATGATATTCTGATCAATAGCGTTCATCATTAAACGTCTCTCCCTTTCGCAAAAAATGCGGTTATCTATTCTTTATCCTAACACGCAGAGAGATTAAAAGTGTATCAAAAAAGACATGAACAATTAGGCTGACAACTGAAAGTGTTGGTAGAATATAAGTATAGGCAAGGAGTGGATTGAGTTGAAAAAAATTGTTGTAGTCGGCGGGGGAATTACGGGTCTTTCCGCAATGTATTATTTACAAAAACTAAACCTGAAAGAACATCTCGATATGGAGTTAGTACTGATTGAAGAAAAGGAACAATTAGGCGGGAAGATCAAAACGGTTAAAGACTCGGAATTTGTAATGGAAGTCGGGGCAGATTCTATCGTTGCACGTCATGCCAGTGTTCTGCCACTAATAGAAGAGTTAGGCTTGGAAAAACGGATGGTTTACAACGGCACAGGAATTTCATATTTATATGCCAATAATGTCCTGCATGCTATTCCGAAAGATACTGTTTTTGGTATTCCGATGAGTAAAGAGGCTTTGTTTAGTTCAACGCTTGTTTCTGACGACGGCAAAAAGAGAGCGTTAGAAGATTTAGATAGTATGAACGAAAGCTTTACGCGGGATAGCTCAATTGGGGATTTTCTCGAAGCTTTCTTAGGGAAAGAATTGGTTGAAAATCAGATTGCGCCTGTGTTATCGGGAGTCTATTCTGGAAACCTTCATGAATTGACCTTGGCATCGACATTACCTTATTTGGTTGATTACAAAAATAAGTATGGCAGTATCATAAAAGGATTCGAAGCCAATAAAGAATTTTTCCAAGGTGCGGCCAATAAAAAATTTATCTCATTTGATGGCGGTATGCAGGTGTTAATCGACGAATTGGAAAATAAGTTACACCATGCCCGTATAATTAAGGGAGTTGGAACCAAAGCCGTCAAAAAAGAAGCAGCACACTACCGAATAGAGCTTGAAGACGGCGAGACAATAGAAGCAGATTATGTAATTTTAGCAACGCCTCATCAAGTAGCGCAGCAACTTTTAGAAATAGCGGAGCTGGACACGGAATTTGATGAGTTTCTGAATTCGTCCTTGATTAGTGTCTATCTTGGATTTGATATTCCAGATGATCGACTGCCTGAAGATGGGACGGGATTCATTGTGTCGCAGGAAAGTGATTTGCAGTGCAATGCTTGTACGTGGACGAGTCGGAAGTGGCGTCATACGTCCACAAACCATAAATTACTCGTGCGCCTATTTTACAAGAGTTCACACCCATCTTACGGTAGGTTAAAGAGTTTAACAAAAGAAGAATTGACAGCGGTAGCGATGGAAGATGTCCGCAAAAGCTTAGGAATTGAAGATGTACCTTTGGCTGTCGAAGTGACTGGTTGGAAAAACTTAATGCCAAATTATCACATGGGCCATAAAACAGCTCTTAGTGCGTTAGAATTGAAAATGGAAGAATTGGTGCCGGGTATTAAATTAGCAGGTTCCTCTTATTTTGGTGTCGGAATCGGAGCATGTATTCAAAATGGCTCTGATTTGGCAGAAATTATCGCTAATAATCTAGCCGATCAAATTGAAGAGTAGAAAAAAGGCCAGCAATGGTCTTTTTTTAGGTTTAAAAACAATAAAAAGCCGTTTATCCACATTTTGGATAAACGGCTAATTGAGAAAATAGAAACGATATTATCAAGTACTTATTTTATTTCTGTAAGATTTGGAACCGCAAGACCAAGACCTTCAGCAACGCGTGTCCCAAATTCAGCATCTGCTTTATACAAATGGCTGATTTGACGAAGTTTAATGTCTTCTTTGTCAACAGCATTTAAGCCGCCGACGAAAGTTGCAACAAGACGTTGTTGTTCTTCAGCACTTTGCAAGCGGTAAAGATCGCCTGGCTGTGTGTAATAATCCTCTTTGTAATAAGGCACCGAATCAGTTACCCCAGATACTTCAAGTGGAGCTGGTTTAGCAGCTGCAGTTTCAGTAGGACCCCCATAACTATTCGGCTCATAGTAGACAGAACCACCACCGTTGTTGCCAAAGTTCATTTGGCCGTCGCGTTGGTAATTATTCACTTGGTTTTTCGCTGCATTAATTGGCAGCATTTGGTGATTAGCGCCTACACGGTAGCGATGTGCATCGTGGTATGCGAACAAACGGCCTTGAAGCATTTTGTCTGGAGATACGTCGATACCCGGAACCAAAGTGCCTGGAGAGAAAGTAGCTTGCTCAACTTCAGCAAAATAATTTTCGGGGTTGCGGTTAAGTACCATGCGGCCAACTTCCATTAGTGGATAGTCTTTATGAGACCATGTTTTAGTCACATCGAATGGATCAAAGCGGTATGTGTTGGCATCTTCTAAAGGCATAACTTGTACATACATTTTCCAAGCAGGGAAGTCGCCTTCTTCAATTGAATTGAAAAGGTCTTCTGTATGGAAATCAGGATTTTCGCCAGCGATTTTGTCAGCAACTTCTTGTGTGATGTTTTGAATGCCTTGTTCAGTTAACATATGGTATTTGACCCAAACCGACTCACCTTCAGCGTTGGTCCATTTGAATGTATGGCTTCCAAAACCGTGCATATGACGAAGTGTAGCGGGAATTCCGCGGTCACCCATCAAATAAGTTACTTGGTGCAATGATTCTGGTGACAATGACCAAAAGTCCCACACTGCGTTAGGGTTTTTCAAGTGAGTACGTGGATCGCGCTTTTGTGTGTGGATAAAGTCTGGAAATTTAATCGCGTCTTGGATAAAGAAGATTGGCGTATTATTACCGACTAAATCATAGTTTCCTTCTTCTGTGTAGAACTTTAAAGAAAAGCCGCGTGGGTCGCGAACTGTATCCGCTGAGCCTAGTTCACCAGCAACAGTTGAAAAGCGTGCAAACATCTCTGTTTTCTTACCAACTTCCGATAAAAAAGCCGCTTTCGTATATGTTGAAACGTCTTGAGTTACTTCGAAATAACCGTGTGCGCCTGTTCCTTTTGCATGAACTACACGCTCAGGAATACGTTCTCTGTTGAAATGTGCAAGCTTTTCAAGAAGATGAACGTCCTGCAAAAGAATGGGACCGCGTTGTCCGGCGGTTTGAGAATTTTGGTTGTCTCCTACTGGAGCCCCCCAGCTAGTTGTTAAACCTGTTTTGTTCGTAGTCATAAATCGAACACCTCATTTTCTATTTTAATATAAACACTATACTTCTAATCATATCACCCTTTAAATTAAAATCAATACTAAATGATAATAACTATAATTAAGGAGTTTCTATTCTAATGAGCCGTTGAATGTGTGCAAAAAAACAGTACCGGTTGGACCGGTACTGTTTCTATTTTTATTTCGTAACATTTAGGCGTTGGAAGCTATCGAAGTGTGAACCCCAGTAGCTGTCATTGAGACTTGTCACTTGAACACGATCGCCACCTGCGTGAATAAAGCTATTGTTCCCAATAAAAATACCCATATGTGAAATTCCGGCCCGATACGTATTTTTAAAGAAGACTAAATCGCCAATTTGTGGAGAACTCACAGGAGAAGAAATTGCGTCAAAGCCTGTTGTACTAGTTCTCGGAACGTTGAATCCTGCCTGATTGTATGCGTAATAAATAAAGCCGCTACAATCAAATCCACCTGGTGCAGCTCCTCCCCATTTATAAGGGGTACCTAATGAAGAGTTGGCTATAGCAATAACTGTAGAAATGGCTCCAGAACTAGGTGCAGTAGTAGTTGGTTTCGAAACAGTGACCAGTTGACCAGTGGCTGAACTGCCATCAATTATCAAAACTTGGCCCAGACGAATCGAACTTGTTTTTAAGCTGTTAGAACTCATTAATTGCGAAACGGAAACACCGTGCCGCTTTGCAATAGTTGTTAATGTGTCTCCACTCGTTACGCGGTATGTATTGGGTTTAGTAACTGTTGGTGTATTAGCTTGTGCCTTGCCGCTGACTGTTAGCTTTTGGCCGGGACGTATATTGCTATCAGGTAGCTGATTCAATTTTTGAATAGAGCTCACGTTGGTACTGTGAATTCGAGCTATCTGTGACAAAGTGTCCCCGGCTTTGACTGTATATATACTAGTAGAGATTACTGGTGCTTTAGTTCCGGTATTTTTTGGTGGAGCGGTAGCCGAAGTAGCTGCGACTTTGATGGTCTGATTTGGATGAATCGAAGTAGATGGTAGCTTATTCCACGATAACAGCTGATCAACTGAAACCTTATTACTAGAAGCGATCTTCCATAATGTGTCTCCTGGTTTAACGGTATATGTGCTTGCTTCTGTGTTGGAAGCCCCAATCGCCATCGATAATGCAGTAGCAGCAACTAAAGTAAAAATAACTCTTCTCATTCTCAAGCCCCTTTTTCTAATCTTATTTATTTAGTCTATTGTTTTTGTAATTTTCTTAATTCTATATAATTAATTCAATATAGGCAATAAGAATCAATATTACATTTGTGTTACAAAAATAAAAGTAATGATAATTTGACTTTAAATCTTTAAATAAGGAATGTTTAGTTGAAGAATTACAGGCAGACGGAGGTCCTACACAAAATAATATCGGTCAGTTTTAATAAAAGTTAATAGCTCTTGTTAAATGATTGTTTATTGCAAAAAAACATATTAAATTAATCGTTTGCAATAGCGACAGGTGATATAAACATCGTCCAGTTAATGCCTTGATTTAAGATAGATTTAGAGTTGTTGCAATATTGGTTTTTTTCTGACATCATATAGTTAATTTGATAGAACAAATGGTTTCATCAAAAGGAGGAGCACAAAATGTATGCAACACTTGGCAGAGTATTCGATCAGACAGTAAGCATGTATCCAAATAAAGAAGCGCTGGTAGATATGAGAAGAGAGAAAAGATGGACCTATTCACAGTGGAGTGATGAAGTTCATCGTTTAGCAAATGCGCTAATTGCTGCAGGTGTCTGTAAAGGGGATCGTGTTTCAAGTTTTCTTTTCAATAATAGTGAATTGCCTACTGCTTTATTTGCTTGTGCAAAAATAGGAGCCGTTTTCAACCCCATTAATTTTCGTTTGAAGCCCGAAGAGTTAGCCTATATTCTAAATGACGCGACACCAGAAATTGTTCTTTTTGAAGAAGCTTTAAAAGATACAGTTGAGAAAATAGCTTCCCAGTTTCCGAGTATTCAATTTTGGTTTATAGACGATACGGTTCCTACTTACGCAATAAGTTATCGGGAACAAGTCAATGCGGCGTCTGCAACAGATCCGCTTGTAGAAGTAGATGAAATGGATATTTACGCGATTATGTATACAAGTGGCACAACAGGACGACCAAAAGGAGTAATTCACTACCACCGCAACATGGCGGAACAAAGTATGACGTGCATTGCAATGTTAAAGTATACGAAGAATGATGTGGGGTTAGTCGTCGCACCCATGTTTCATTGTGCAGAATTACATTGCTGCGTTATTCCACGCGTTCAGGCCGGCGCTTCAAGTATTATCATGCATCAATTTAATCCGCAGACGGCAATCGAGACCATTGAAAACGAAAGAGTTACGGTTATGTTTGCTGTGCCGACAATGTGGAGCATGATGACCGAATTAGAAGGAGCCGCATCTAAAGTGAAAACTTTGCAGCGCGGGCTGTATGGAGCAGCTCCGATGGCGCCTGTACTCGTAAAGCGAGTTAAAGAAGTACTGGGAATTGCATTGATCCAAGCTTATGGTCAAACGGAAATGGGACCAGCGATTACCTTTCTTGCTGAAGATGAACAGTTGACAAAAGCAGGCTCAGCTGGAAAACCGGCTTTTAACCACGAAATTCGAATCGTTCGGACACAAGAACAAGGTTCTTCTGAACCCGATGACAAATTAGCAGCATTTGAGGTGGGAGAGATTATTGTTCGTGGACCGAGCATGATGGGTGGTTATTTCCATCGTCCGCAGGCAACGGCCCGTGTGCTATATAAAGGGTGGTACCATACGAGTGATTTAGGGTATATGGATGAAGATGGCTATTTGTTTGTGTCCGATCGAGTTGACGACATGATTATTAGCGGTGGAGAAAATATTTATCCGCGTGAAGTGGAAGATGCTCTTCATGAACACGACATGGTTCAAGATGTTGCGGTTTTAGGGATTCCCGATGAAAAATGGGGCGAAGCAGTGATGGCATTTATTGTTGCAAAAGACACATCACTCACTGAAGAGAAATTGGAAGAGTATTGCCTCGATAACAACAACCTTGCACGCTTTAAGCGGCCCAGATCTTACCAGTTTGTCGATGAACTGCCACGAAATGCCAGCGGTAAAATACAGAAATTTCTGTTGCGTGAACTTTATGCCAAAGACGATAAATAGGGATAACAATAACTAGGGGATATACAGACAAGGAGAATGTTAACGTGCAAATGAAATCAATGAAAGAAACTATTTTAGGTGCATTAGGAATTGAAGTAACCGAGGTTACTCCAGAAAAAGTCATAGCGACGATGCCTGTCCATGCAGCGACTCATCAACCTTTTGGGCTATTGCATGGAGGTGCATCCGTAGTATTGGCTGAAACGGTTGCGAGTATGGGAACGTGGAATTTAATCGATCAGGAAACGGAAATCGCTGTAGGGTTAGAAATCAATGCCAACCATCTGCGCGGTAAGCAGGACGGAATAGTAACCGCCATCGGTACGCCACTCCATAAAGGACGCACAACTATGGTTTGGGATATTAAAATCGTTGATGAAGATGAAAAATTGATTTGTATTTCGAGATGTACTGTAGCAATTGCTAAAATGAAAAAGTAGTGAATAAGGACGTATAGCAAAACTCTTGCCTCTATTTCTAGAGGCAAGGGTTTTGCTATGTCTATTGTGAGTTTTTCGCGGAAAGGCATGTTAGTATGGACAGTAACAAACTGTAAAGAGAGAGTGGTTACTATGTTTAATTCTTTAGTAGAACTAATGGAAGCAAAAAACTTGAAAGATAAACGCTCGATTCCATGGAGTCAAATTTGCCAAGAAGAATCCTTGTCAGAGAACTTTATTAAAGAAAATTTAGATCAAGTTAACTGGCAGCTGATTTCACGCTATCAAGAATTATCCGAGAGTTTCATACAGAAGTATAGAAGTCGCTTGTTTTGGGAAGATATTATTAAAGCGCAAAAACTGTCGGAACGTTTTATCGAAAATTATGGGACTAAAAAGAAATGGCAGCCGATTAATGTAGAACAACTCAGCAAAAAACAGCAAAAGCTAGTTGAAAAAGAAGGGAAACCGTTTGATGCTGGAGACTACTGGAAGTTTGTCTCCATGAAGCAACAATTGGCGAATTCCAAGGGCTTGTCGCCGGCGTTTATGGAGAGGCATCAGAACAAATTAGCGTGGCATGAACTGAGCCGCTATCAGTACTTGCCGATGCCGTTAATTCATCGACATGCAAATCAAGTAGATTGGCTACTCGTTACACGTCACCAAGTCTTATCGGAACGTTTTATTGAAAAGTACAGCAACGATGTGGAATGGGAAACCATTTCGTTCCACCAACGCTTGTCGGAACGCTTTATCAACCGGCATTACGCAAAGATGAGTTTTATCTCAGCCGAAGAAAAACGTTCTGAAGCTTTTCTTTATAGTCATTTCGATAAATTAGACGCGGCATCAATCGTGGAACATCAAGATGTGGGTGAAGTGAAAAAATACAAGCCGTTTGATGTCTATGTATTGACTAAAGACGATCAGAGAAAATACATTCTGAAATTTCATGATCTAACAGAAGGCTTGGAAACAATCCAAAAAGCTGATGAAGAAGAGCTATATGATCAGCTAGAGGAAAATAGTTTATTGGCAATAATGGAGGAAGACTTTCCGGAACTGGCCATTATCGGAGATTTGCGATTTTGATGCAAGATTTACTTTTTAAAAAAAGTCAACATTTTAACTGTCTGTAAATCTTAGAGACTAAAGGATTCTTCTCTGTTTACCGGTACATATCAACCGCTTTTCTGAAAGATAGAAAAGCGGTTATTTTTTGTTTTATTGAAAAACAGGTTATACTAAATAAAAAAATTGAAAGTTGGGATTTTATTCATGGCGTTTACTGATTTATCGATTGCGAGCAAAGCGACTATACTGCCGATTTTGGAAATTGCCGAACAAGCGGGCATTTCTAAAGAAGCCTTGGAATTATACGGGAATTTTAAAGCGAAAATCAATGTAGATCAGTTGCCACCTGTTGAAAAATTAGGGAAAGTCGTACTAGTAACGGCAATTAGTCCGACACCTGCTGGAGAAGGGAAGTCTACTGTAACGGTAGGTTTGGCGGATGCTTTTAAACAATTGGATGAATCAGTGGCAGTAGCTCTCCGTGAACCATCTTTAGGTCCGGTCATGGGTGTAAAAGGTGGTGCAACGGGTGGTGGCTTTGCACAAGTGCTACCGATGGAAGATATAAACTTGCATTTTACGGGAGATATCCATGCCATCACGTCAGCCAATAATTCATTAGCTGCGTTTCTTGATAATCACTTACACCAAGGCAATACCCTCAATATTGATCCGCGTCGCATTACGTGGAAGAGAGCATTGGACATCAATGACCGCGCGCTACGCCAAGTAACGATTGGTCTTGGTGGACCTGGACAAGGCGTGCCACGTCAAGATGGCTTTGACATCACTGTAGCCTCAGAAATTATGGCGGTTTTGTGTTTAGCGACTTCGCTAGAGAATTTGAAAGAGCGACTCGCACAAATGGTGATTGGGTATACTTACGATAGAGAGCCGGTAACTGTCAGAGACCTTGAAGTTGAAGGAGCGTTAACTTTATTGTTGAAAGATGCCTTTAAACCCAACTTGGTTCAGACAATTGAAGGGACGCCCGCTATTATACATGGCGGACCATTCGCCAATATTGCACATGGCTGCAACTCGCTCATTGCAACGAACACAGCTAGAAGAATAGCGGACATCGTAGTGACAGAAGCAGGGTTTGGTGCAGATTTAGGTGCTGAGAAATTCATGCACATTAAATCCAGAAAAGGTGGATTTCATCCGGATGCGGTTGTAATTGTAGCAACTGTTCGTGCGCTTAAAATGCACGGTGGTGTGACAAAGGATCTGTTGTCAGAAGAAAATGCAGATGCCGTCAAGCGCGGTATGGTCAATTTGGCGAAGCATGTAGACACAATCCGTCAATTCGGAATTGAACCCGTCGTAGCACTCAATCGCTTTGCTGGAGATGGCGAATCAGAGTTAGCTGTCGTGTTAGACTGGGCAAAAATCGAAGGCGTTGCCATTGCACTGACGGAAGTATGGGAAAAGGGCGGGCAAGGTGGAATTACTTTAGCCAGGCTAGTCAAACAAGAATTGCAGCGTCCAACAGACTTTCATTATCTTTATAAAGAAGAAGATCTATTTGAAGACAAACTTCGTGCGATTGTTCAAAAGGTTTACGGAGGCGCAGGCATTCAGTTGTCTGATGTTGCGCAAAAGCAGTTAGTTGAATTGAAAAAATTCGGCTGGGATTCATTGCCGATTTGTATGGCAAAAACGCAATACTCATTATCAGATCAACCTAAATTATTAGGTCGTCCTGAAGGCTTTACGATTACTATACGAGAAATTATGCCGAAACTGGGCGCAGGATTTTTAGTGTGCCTAACAGGCGACATTATGACAATGCCAGGTTTACCAAAAAAACCTGCTGCTTTGAAGATGGATGTAACAAATGATGGCAAAGCGACTGGTTTATTTTAAGAACAAAGACTCGAGTGAAAGCTCTGAGTCTTTTTTGATGGAGAAAAATTCAATCATTAAAAATGAAAAGCCAATCATCGAGAGAGGTGGTAGAATACAAGGAAAGTGAAGAGTAAAAAACGGGAGGAACCAACATGGACTGCCAAATTACTGTTACCGATTTTGTGGAACGAGAAACAGCGATTTATGTCAAAATAGATGTCTATGATCACCAAAAAAACCAGTGGTACCAAGAAGAGTTGAGATTTTTAGGAGAATTGCTGTATGGAGAACTCGTGCATCCGAAAAAATCTCCTCTGACAGAACAATGTCGATTGGGAACCATTGCTTATGTAAGAGCGTATTTTAACCGCTAGACAAGTTGGATTTGGAAGGGGAGATTTGGATGAAATTTCAATCAACACGCCAACAAGTGACGTCTTCAGGTTTGACTGTTTATAACGATGGATTTGGAATGGTCAAAGAAAAGCGGATGGTTCCAGAAAACAAAGCAGTGACTGACATTCAATTTTTGGATGTCGCTTCAGAGATTGAAGCAGATTCCGTATTGATCGAAGGGCTCCAAGTACTAGAAAAAACGTATAGTACCAACTTCATTAGCAAAGAAAAACTCTTAGACTGGTATATCGGTCAGGTTATTACTGTAAACAATGCAGAATTGGGTGAAGCGATAAAAGTTCGTTTATTGAGCACGTCAGGTAACATTATTGTGGAACAACTCGATACCGGAGAAATCACTATTGATCCGATTGGACAGTTGATCCTACCTTCGCTGCCGGAGGGGCTTTTGATGAGACCGACGTTAGTATGTAAGATCGTGGCAGTTGAAACGGCTACTGAAGTGGGGATTTCTTATTTAACAAAAGGATTAAAATGGCAAGCAAACTACGTCGCGGAAATCCGTGGATCTTATTTAAATCTCACGAGTTGGATTCAACTTTCTAATGATAGTGGGATCGATTTTTTCGAAAGCCGACTCAAGTTGACTTCAGGAAACGTAAATCGATACAAAGAGGCACACCCGTTGCATGCACAAGCGCGGCTATTTGCAGCTACAGAGGAACAGGAGTCTTTTTTTGAAGAGCACACTTTCGAGGATTACCACATGTATAGTATGGCCCGCCCCGTGACCATTTTACAGGATCAAACAAAGCAAATCAGATTGATGAAAATACAAGGAGTAGATTTCCGAAAGGTCTATAAAGTTGAATCGGGTAGTCAGCAGGCAGAAGTTCGTGTGGAGTTTTACAATAACGTGGACAACAAGCTAGGTGTTCCGCTACCTAAAGGAATAGTTAAAGTATATGAGCAAGACAGTAATGACGAAATGGAGTTCATCGGAGAAGATGCCATGACCCACAAAACGAATCAGCAAAAAGTATCGTTAGCTATCGGAAAAGCTTTTGATATCAGTAGTGAAAGCCGGGAGAAAAAACGCAGCAGAAGTGGACATTTTGACTACGTGACTTATGTGTACGAGTTGCAAAATAAAAAATCGGAATCTGTACGAATCGAAGTGACTCATCAGGTTTTCGAACAGATCTGGCAGATGGAATCGTCTAGTCATGATTACGAATTAAAGCAGTCCAATAAACTGGAATTTCGTGTACATCTAGCTGCAGGTAAAAAAGTAGAGGTAGAGTTCACTTATAAAGTGGACAGAAGAACTGAAGAACAAATTCAATAAATGTGAACGATAGTAAATAGAACCAGTGATTCCATTGTGCTCTATAGTTTGATGATTTCTTACGCAATGTGGTAAAACTATTCCTTTAGTTCGACCGATATAGAACCTTTTTTTCAAGAAACCAGCTAAAAGAAGAGCTGGATAATTATGTCGCTCTGCTCGTTTTTTTGATAAAATCAACTCGAACGACTATTACTTTACAGGCAAAGGGGAACGAGTAAAATGTTTAAAAAAATGGCTTCAGAAGCACTTGGCTTATCGGACATAGGAAAAATAATTGACCCGCAAGATTTCGATAAAACGGATTCTGACGACTACGTGATGCACGAAGACGGAGAGAAAATCTATTTTCTAATTAAGACCAAGGCGGATGAATATTGCTTTACAAATCTCGCAATCATTCACGTTGATGGTGAAAGTGCAATGTCGTCTAAACGAACATTAAGACGTTTCCCTTATTCTCAGCACACCATTTCAAATGTTGTTCTCGAAACTGCTGGGAAAATCGACTTGGATATTGAACTTGCCTTTGCTGTAGGAACGCTGCCTTTTAAAATTGATGTTCAAAAACAACAGGCAAATCGGTTAACGGACCTTTACAAATCGTTATTGAGAATTGCTGAAAGCACACACGAAAACGAAATTATTATCAATATGGCAAATGACAGCTTGAACAAGGCCGTTACCATTTTACAAAACTCGCGAGTGGGTGAAGTTGCGTTAGGAGACGAATATTCGAAGCTTACTGATTTTGGTTTTACGTGGATGACTTCCGTTCGCAACCAATACCACGTGAAAGATTTCGGAGATGTGTTTGAGAAGTATATTAATAATTAATAGAGAAAAGATGGCTGCTAACTCAACAGCCATCTTTTTCTAGTTATAAAAGTGAAGTATCCCAAAAAATCCAGAAATGATTTACTAGGAACTAGATAACTATTTATCAACACTAGATACTGTTTTTATCTGAAAAAATGGAATACTTTTTTAAATCGAGGCTCGCTTGAAAAGCTACAGTAGCGTGCTATAATAAGACCATTCAAATACGATTCACTCATATAACAGCGAGAATATGGCTCGCAAGTTTCTACCAGTTTACCTTAAATAAACTGACTATGAGAAGCAACGAAACAGAAGGATTGGGCCTTTTTAGGTGTCTATTCTTGTTGTTTCCTTTCGAATTCAAGCTCGAAGGACATTGCTCCACTCATGATATGGATGGATGCACGTTCTGAGGGCTTTTTTTCATGCCTTCAGCCGTGACAGAAAGGGAGCTGACGGTTATGAAAAAATTGCAGGACAAAATCTTATCGGACGGCAAAGTCTTGTCGGAATCGGTATTAAAAGTAGATTCATTTTTAAATCATCAAATTGATCCACCATTAATGCAAGCAATTGGAGAAGAATTTGCATTGCGTTTTAAAAATGATGGCATCACAAAAATTTTAACGTTGGAGTCTTCGGGTATTGCACCTGCGATGATGACGGGGTTAGTTTTAGGCGTACCTGCCGTATTTGCAAGAAAGCGTAAATCGCTAACATTGGTTGATCATATGTACACAGCTAGTGTCCACTCATTCACTAAAAATGAAACTAACGATATTTCTGTATCAAAAGATTTTATTCAACAAGATGATGTAGTCCTAGTAATGGATGATTTTCTTGCTAATGGTCAAGCAGCTCTTGGATTATTAGATATCGTTGAACAATCAGGTGCTAAACTTGCAGGCATCGGTATCGTTATTGAAAAAGGGTTCCAGCCCGGAGGCAAATTGCTTCGTGAACGTGGCATCCGCGTGGAAACATTGGCGAATATTGAGTCTTTGGAGAATGGGACAGTGTCATTTTTCGGGGAGGCTAACACGCAATGAAGAAGATGCTGGGCGAAACGGCTTTAGGATTTCAGCATGTATTAGCGATGTATGCAGGAGCGGTATTAGTTCCGCTAATCGTTGGAGAAGCACTTGGACTGACGCCAGAACAGCTAACGTATTTGGTTGCCATTGATATTTTACTTTGTGGGGTAGCGACGATTCTTCAAATTGTCAGCAACCGTTTCTTCGGTATCGGACTTCCGGTAGTGCTCGGCTGTACGTTTACAGCAGTTGGACCAATGATTGCTATTGGGGGACAATATGGCATATCCGCTATTTATGGTGCTATTCTTGTTTCTGGATTATTTGTCGTTTTGATCAGTGGATTTTTTGGAAGTCTTGTTCGTTTCTTCCCACCAGTCGTTACGGGTACGGTCGTTACCATAATCGGAATTACGTTAATTCCGGTTGCAATCAACAATATGGGCGGCGGACAAGGTGCCAGTGATTTCGGTTCACTAACCAATATTGCTTTGTCTTTTGGAACGCTGTTGTTTATCGTTTTTCTATTTAGATTCTCTAGCGGTTTTATGAAAGCTATCGCGATTCTTTTAGGATTGGTCGTTGGGACAATTGCTGCTACCTTGCTTGGGAAAGTGGATTTCTCCCCTATTGCCAATGCCTCGTACTTCCATATGGTCGAGCCTTTTTACTTTGGAATGCCGACATTTGAATTACCTGCTATTTTAACAATGATTTTAGTGGCGATGGTGTCACTAGTCGAATCGACAGGCGTTTACTTTGCGCTTGGAGACATTACAAAAAAGAACATTAAAGAAAAAGATTTAGCAAAAGGGTATCGTGCAGAGGGATTAGCCATTGTTCTTGGTGGTATTTTTAACTCGTTCCCGTACACTGCTTTTTCACAAAATGTCGGTCTGATTCAAATGTCTGGTGTTAAATCACGAAAAATTATCTTCATTGCAGCTATTATGTTGGTGACGCTTGGATTTGTTCCGAAAATTGCTGCTGTGACAACGATCATTCCTCCATCAGTTCTCGGAGGAGCGATGATTGCGATGTTTGGTATGGTTATTGCACAAGGTATTAAAATGTTGAGCACTGTTGTTACGGATTCTCAAGATAATTCTATGATTATAGCCTGTTCTGTTGGAATTGGTCTTGGCGTGACAGTAGTTCCTGAATTATTCATACAACTGCCTTCAAGCGTTCAAATTTTGACTAGCAATGGCATCGTTGCCGGCAGTGTTACCGCTATTGTCTTAAATATTCTTTTCAATATGCTGCCTTCTAAAAATCGTCAACGTGCAGCAGCAACTGTGAAAGATAATGCAATAAACCAAGGGTGAATTTAAAAAATGAGCAAGTCGCGAGTTCGCGACTTGCTCATTTTTTATTCACCCTGAACAGAAAGAAATTGAATCGTTTTTTGCAGTGTTTCTTGAGCATCTTCCATACTTAAATCGTATTGATATTCATGCTTCAGGTTTTTTTGAGTACCTTCGAAAAAGACAGAGTTTACTGGAATATCATGAGATTGCAAAACGTCAACGAGTTCGGTTGACTGAGATACAAAAGGATCTGCATCGCCAACTGTAATGAACACAGGCGGGAAATTAGAACTGACATGTTGAACGGTGGAAAGTTCATCAATTTTTGAGAACGATTCAAAAGGCTCCACACCTGTATAAGCTGCTAAATACTTATCAATGTTTGGAAAAGCGGTCGCTCTCACTGTATCTAAGTTGTACAAGCCGCATAGCAACACGGCTCCTTGAAGCTGGCTATTAGAAATAGCCGGCTGAATGGTCATCTTTTCAGCCAATTCAGTATTGGAAATAAGCGCAGCAACTTGGCTAGCAATCTGAGCCCCTGCTGAGTCACCCCCGATAAAGACTCGGTTCATATTACCACCGTATTCAGCAGCATGAAGTTGCATATAAGCAAGCGCTTGATTTGCTTGCACTACAGGCCCGGGATAAAGCGATTCAGGAGCTAGCGCATAATCAATGTTCGCCACGACGTAGCCCGCATCTGCAAGAGCCATGGCATAATCCTGGCGACTGTCTTTAGAGCCACCAATGTACCCTCCGCCATGTATCCATAAAATGACTGGCATTGATGCAGGTGCATTTTCGGGATAATAAATATCCAACAAGCTATTTTCAGAAGAATTATAGGATAAGTTTTTAACACGAGTGACTCGTTCGGTGATTTCATGAATAGTAGGTGGAGAGCTAAATGCAGCAGAACCTGTAATTTGTATGGACGCTAAAGCATCAGGTGGAGCAGTGACTTCTTCAAAAATGACCATAACAAATAAAAGAGTAATAAATAAAGTAGAAACAATCCATTTTTTTAGCGTTAAGCGTTCCATTTTTACTCTCACGATAGCTCTCCTTTAAACTGAATTTTCACTGAATGGCCTATATTGAATAGCTATCTATTTGGGTATAGATTAAATAAGTCCTATGCGTCAATTCCAATTATGTCCAACTTCTCTATATAATAGCTATGCTAACAGAAAAAAGATAGCGACCAAAGAATTAAGTTCATCAAAATGAAATGTATTTGTCATCATGTTTATGCCAGAACGCAACATAAGGCGGGTAGATTAAGAGGTGAGGCTTTTAAAGCTTCCGAAAGGAGTGGGCGAATGTTTGGATTAGCTGATTTAATTGCATTAATTATTTCTGCATTTATTATATTGCCCGTCGTTGTCTTTTTGAGAGAATCAGGTTATTTGCTGATGAGCTTGATTTTGGGAGTGAAAAACCCGAGGATGACAATTGGTTCAGGACCAAGAATTTTCAAAATAGGGATGTTCGACGTACGAAAATATTATCATTTGTATAGTTGGTATTCGTACGATTCACTAAAACGTGAAGGCAAGTTTGCCTATATAGCACTTTATACAGGTCCTATTTTAGTCAATGTAATAGTAGCGGTGTCATTAAACGCCATGATAGCGAATGGCCTGTTTGAAGAGCAAGCAACGTTTTGGAATCGGTTTGTCTTTTATGCGTTTTACTACGTATTATTTGATGCCGTACCAATGAAAACGGCTAATGGTATGCCGAACAACGGTCTGATTATTTATGAAATGCTGCGTTATGGTAAAAGAACGGATTACAATGACGAACCTTTTCTGCCTTCTACTTCAGAAGTAGAAGAGCAATACAAAGAGGATTCAGAGAAAATTGAAGAAGTTAAAGAACACTTAAAAGATCAAGTAGAAGAAGAACAGGAAAATTCGAATATTACCAAATCTGAAGAAAAAGAAATGAAACAAGAAATCGAAGAAGACAAACAAGAAGACAAAGAAGCGTTGAAGAAAGTCAAAAAGCAAAAGAAAGAACAAATAAAAGAATTTAAAGACAACATGCCGGAGCAAGATACTGAAAAAGAAACCGAATAAGTGACAGGTCACTAGCTATCTTTAATTCGAGATAGTGAAATGGTAAGATGAGTAGATAGAGTTACTAACTAAAGGAGTGCTACGGAATGACAAAAAAATCAATGGGAATTCATCACATTACCGCTATTGTGGGAGATCCTCAGGAAAATGTGGATTTTTATGCGGGTGTATTAGGCTTGCGTTTAGTAAAAAAAACAGTGAATTTTGATGATCCTGATACGTACCATCTGTATTTCGGTGATAAAACCGCCAAACCAGGTACCATCATCACCTTTTTTCCATGGGGCAATGCGTACAAAGGGAAAATCGGAGATGGACAAGTCGGCGTTACTACTTACGCAGTACCGACTGGAGCTTTAGCTTTCTGGGAAAAAAGACTGCAAAAATTCGAGATTCCATTTTCAAAAACAACACGCTTTGAAGAGCGTTATTTAGCATTTGATGATCCACATGGCCTTCATTTAGAACTGGTGGAAAGACAATCCGGGCAACTGAATAATTGGGAAACTCAAGAAGTGACAGAAGATGTGGCTATTAAAGGTTTTGGAGGTGCAACTTTATATACAGCTAATGCTGAAAAAACAGCTGAATTGTTAGAAACCGTTTTAGGACTCGAAAAAATAGGAGAAGAACACGATTTATTGCGTTTCCGTGCAGCAAATGATCTCGGTAATATCATTGATGTGAAATTATCTCCAGTAGGTACAGGACAAATGGGCGTTGGAACTGTCCACCACATTGCTTGGCGTGCAAAAGACGATGCAGATCAACTAGACTGGAAAGAGCAGATAGAAACTTATGGGCTGGGCGTAACACCTGTTCAAGATCGACAGTATTTTAACGCGATCTATTTCCGCGAATACGGGGACATTTTGTTTGAAATCGCTACGGACCCACCAGGATTTGCGATAGACGAACCCCAAGAATCCCTTGGCGAAGCGTTAATGCTGCCCGAGCAGTACGAAACACATCGAAAAAATATTCAGCGTAATCTGCCGCCTATTAGAGTAAGAAATCTAAAATCAAAAAAGTAAAAACATGTGAGCACCTAAAAGTAGAAGCTAGATAACAAGAAGCACCTTCGGAAAATTCGAAGGTGCTTCTTGTTGTTATTTAGAAATCATACTTTTTAAGGCCAAATTAATGTTTTGAGGTCTTTCGGCTAACCTTCTCATATAGTACGCATACCAGTCTTTACCAAAAGGAACGTAAGTGGTGAAAGAAAATCCTTCTTTTGCCAAATCTTTTTGCATTTCTGAGCGGAATCCGTATAACATCTGGAACTCAAAGCGGTCTAGAGAAATATTTTTTTCTTTTACAAATGCTTTTACCTGTTCAATGATATGGTGGTCATGAGTCGCAATGGACGTATATCCAGGAGCTTGAAGATGGATTTTGATAAGTTTTAAATAATTTTCATCAATCTCTTTCTTTTCTTGGTAGGAAACTTCTGCGCTTTCTTTGTAAGCACCTTTTACGAGACGAAGTCGTACATTTTGCAAGTTTTCCACATCTTTTTCGGAACGGAACAGATAGGCTTGAATAACGGTACCTACATTTTCGTATTCCTGGAGCAGCGTTTTGAGAATATCAAGCGTTTGTTGCAAGTGATCATAATCTTCCATATCTAAGTTGATAAAAATATCATAACTAGCTGCAGCTGCTACAATTTCCTGAATATTTTTTAGGCAAAAGGCCGTGTCAATGTCCAAACCGATTTGTGTTAATTTAACAGACATATGTGCATTAACGCCATAAATCTGTATGGCTTCAAGTGTTTTTAATATGGCTTCTTTCGCTTTTGTGGCTTCTTCTTCTGTGTGGACAAATTCACCTAAGCTATCGATTGTGGCACTAATTCCATTGGCATTCAGTTCCTTTACAGACTGCATCATGCTCTTGATATCAGTCCCAGCGACGACTTTTCCTGCGCCTAATTTCAATCCCCATTTTTTAGCGGCACTATTTAACGCTTGGTTTTTGGACAACCCGATAAAGAAATTTTTTGTTACACCCACTTTAATTCCTCCTATACTGTTAAAACACTTCGTCGATAGCCAAGCTTTAGAACAGGAAATCCCCTGCTCAATGAAATACAGTCTAATTTCCGGAGGAAGTTGCTGTATAATCCATTATTACCTCAGAGCATATCACATATTAACTGAAAACAAAAAATCTTAGCGTAGATAGATGCTG
The DNA here is from genome assembly GCF_001465835.2 of Planococcus kocurii. Classification (NCBI taxonomy): domain Bacteria; kingdom Bacillati; phylum Bacillota; class Bacilli; order Caryophanales; family Caryophanaceae; genus Planococcus; species Planococcus kocurii. The sequence goes on along the minus strand of NZ_CP013661.2, from coordinate 1,445,478 downwards.
TAGACAGTCACGCTTTTGTTTAGTTGGTTGATTAAAAAAATTAGCATGTCAATGCTCCCATGATGAGTAGAGAATACATCCGTCTGCCGCAGGGACGTGCATTAAGGAATAGGCAGGCTTAACAATGCACTAGGTTTTAACTGTGAAGCTGTAAAATAAGTGTAGAATGGAAAAAGTAGTTGTTAAAAGTGAGGAGGATTTATCATGAATCGAAAAGCAGCTGTGAGTTTTATGATTTCAAGTTCAGTATATGCCTTGCTGCATTTTATCACTTACTTTTACGAAAGTGCCTGGTTAACGTTAATACTTTCTGTTTTAGGAGTATTCATGTTATTGTCAGCTGCGTTCTTATTACCTCTCAAGAAAATTCAGTTGCAACTGTTTCTAGTGATTGCAGCTTTAGCTGTACTGTTTTTCACGAGTGATTCTTTCTTAGACGATTTAATTTTGGGATTGCAGCAAATGAGAAATTTGATTGGGTTGTTGCTGATCGTGCCAATGATTAGCTGGGTTTTGAAGGAAGAGCCTTACATAGAAGAAATTATGAGTTATGCTCACAACTTTTTAAATAAGAGCCAGAAGTTCTATTTTGGATTAATGGCAATGACTCAAGTGATTTCGCATTTTCTGTTATTTGGTGTCGTACCGATGATGTACCACTTTATTGATCGTTTTTTAAAAGATCATAAAGGAGAGGCATGGGAAAATTTCAAAGGAACAGCTATTTTACGTGGCTTTGGACTTTCTACAATGTGGGTTATCAGTATTCCAAGTTTCATTTTTGCGGTAGAAGCATTAGAAGCAACTCTTTGGAAATCGATGGTGCTCGGCTTTATTTTTGCTTTGGCCGGGACCGTCTTATCAGTAATTTTTTCGTATTATCAAGAACAGAAATACGGGATGGATTTTTCTTTTGTTTTGAAACAAGAAATTGAAAAAGCCATGCGAAATTCACGCAATCAAGGAAAATGGAATAAAGACGTAGCGGAGTTTGTCTTTTTATTTGTGTCTCTTTTTGGAACGATTTTCTTTGTACACGAAACGACGGGATTGGAATTTTTGCTGACCATACCACTGGTCATTTTAGTGTGGACTTTCCTTTATTTTGGATGTAAAAAGAGATTGTCTAACTTTGTTGTGGAAATTCGGTATTATTTTTCCGTAGGTATTGCGAAACAAGCCCAGCAATTTAGCATTTTAGTAGCTGCTGGATTATTGATTTATGCGCTAAATCAATCGAATGTTGGTGACTACGTTATTAACGGGATGAATTTTTTAACAGGAATCATTCCACTGTTAAATATATTGTTCTTAATTCCATTCATTGTGATCCTGCTAGGTTTTATTGGATTGGGGCCGTTGCCAGTAATCGTTTTGGTGACAGGGGTTCTGGAGGCTGTGCAATTTCCGTACCCACCTGAATTGGTTGTATTAGCCGTTACTTCTGGAAGTGTCATTTCTATCATTTTGTCACCTTTTGTTATGCCTGTAATTATATTAAGTAGCGTAAATGGCTTAAGTGGAATTCGCAATGGCTTGCAATTTAATTTGAAATTTGCAATTGCTTTTTACATGATGGTCCAATTGTTTATCCAAACAGCTATCTATCTATACTGAAATTTTCAATACACATAGGAGTCTCTAAAGACTTTTATGTGTATTTTTTATTCAGAAGACCTAAAATTGTAAGGCAGAGGAACATGGCGTATAATTTGAAATAACTGAATATTAAAACTTGGGGGTAGGGAAATGAATAAAAAAATACTTGCTAAAAAAACAGCGGTCGAGACTTTACTAGTTAACCGGTATATTGATGGCGTGTTAGATCCCGGAAAAGAAATGTTGGGTCCTATAAAAGATGGAGGTCATATTATTGCCCACACAGCTCCAGGTTGTTGGGGGCCGATGATTACGCCTTGTATTCGAGGGGGGCATGAAGTGACGCTGCCCGTCTATGTCGAAGGTGCAGAACCGGGAGATGGCATCGTTATTAAAATTAAATCAGTCGAAGTAACATCCCATGCCACTTCCTCAGGAAATGACAGTCCTGTTGAAGGTCGTTTTCTTGGAGACCCTTTTATCGCGGTAAAATGCCCAGGCTGTGGAACGATGTATCCAGATACCATTATTAGAGGTGTTGGACAAGAAGCTATTCGCTGCGCTAAGTGCGATGCGGATGTGACACCATTTGTTTTTACTAACGGCTATACGATGTTTTTTGGAGAAAAGGGCGACGTAGGAATCACGCTATCCAAAGAAGCAGCCGAAACAATTGCGGAAAATGGCCGGGGTTACATGAAAACGCCTGAGAACTCTGTACAAAATCCAATTGTCACTTTTGCACCGCACGATTTAGTTGGAACCATTGCACGCATGCGGCCGTTTTTAGGTCAACTCGGAACAACGCCTTCTCGTCCGACACCGGACTCACATAATGCAGGAGATTTTGGTTCTTTTCTTGTCGGAGCTCCGCACGAATACGCAAGTACACAGGAAGAATTGGAAACTCATCGGACAGATGGTCATATGGACATCAGCCGTGTTCGGGCTGGAGCCGTATTGATTTGTCCAGTGAAAGTACCAGGTGGTGGGATTTATCTAGGGGATATGCATGCCATGCAAGGGGACGGAGAAATTGCTGGACATACATCGGACGTTGCCGGTATTGTTCATCTTGAAGTTCATGTCGTTAAAGGATTAAATAATGCGGGACCTATTCTCTTGCCGAATGTCGAAGACCTACCTTATACGGCTAAACCTTTTACAGAACAAGAAAGACAGACGGCTCAACAGCTTGCAAAAAAATGGAATATTGACAAGCTAGAAGAGTCGCTGCCGGTTTCTTTTGTCGGTACAGGACCAACTTTGAATGATGCTACAGAAAATGGACTGCAACGCGCAGCCGATCTGTTTAACGTTACAGTTCCAGAAATCATGAACCGAGCTACCATAACGGGGTCAATTGAAATTGGTCGACACCCAGGAGTCGTAACAATCACGTTCCTCGCACCCGAACATTATTTAGAAAAAGCAGGGTTGTTAAACACAGTAAAAGCACAGTACTCCTAGAAAAGCGGAAGTGCCTGTAGAGCTCTGACAGGTATAAGACGGTCTGACGAAGCGGCGCTTTTTGCCGCACAGTCAGAAAGGCTTATATCCCGAAGAGCTAGGCACTGGAGTCTGGACAAAGAAAAGCGGAAGTGCCTGTAGAGCTCTGACAGGTATAAGACGGTCTGACGAAGCGGCGCTTTTTGCCATATGAAAAACCGCCAAGTCTATATGGCGGCTTCTGGTATTATTTCGGTTGGGGCGCATTAATTTCCCATGATAACTTCAAAGCATCTGCCAAGTAATCAGCGGCTTCTTCTGCCTCAAAATGATCTACTTGAAATTTAGAATGATTTAATGAGTAAATACGTTGCCGTTCTAGAAATAGCATTTCGATATCTTCAAGAGAACGTCCCTGTAACAAAGGACGGTTGTCAGCGAGAATATGAATACGTTCTTTCCATGATTCCCAGGAAATATCGAGAAATAGAACGATGCAATTGGCCATACAAATATCCTGAATCTCCTTTTGCAAAAAGGCACCGCCACCAACGGAAATGATATTGAGAGGGCGCTGGCTATACTTTACAATCAACTCTTTCTCTTTAGCCCGGAAGGCCTGTTCGCCATGGATTTCGAATATTTTCGGAATTGGCATTGTATAAAACTTCTCGATTTCCTCATCGATATCAACAAAGCTACGATAGAGTTTTTGAGCTAACAGTTTGCCAACAGTGGTTTTTCCCACTCCCATAAATCCGATGCAGACAATACTTTTTTCGCGAATGGACAAACCGAAATTTCTCATGAGCAACCTTCTTTCTCTTTTAATAGCTTAGTCGGGTTCATAGCTTACTTTACCTTATCTGTATAGAAAATTCATAAGAATTGTCAATTAACTAATTTGAATCAGAAAATCAATTTCGAGTTTTATGACATCTAGCTTCAAGGAGGAATTTCATGACATCTACCTATTTGCTGACAGGTTCGTATGCATCAGAAAAAGAACAGGGCATTAAGCTCTGGGAACTTGAAGGCATGACCGGCGAATTGACGGAACTGATGGGTATAGGAGGGATTGAACGCCCTTCTTTTATTGCTGTTCATCCAACGGGTACAAGTTTTGTCGCTACGAGTGAAGTCGGGGACGGCCAACTAGTTAGTTACTGGGTCCATCCAACTACAAAAAAAATAGTCGAAATCAATCGCCAATCTTCGAATGGTGATCATCCAGCTCACGTGACAATTGATGAAACGGGTCAATGGCTATTATCCGTTACTTATTCAGGAGCTACAGTTAATGTCCATCCGCTTTATGCAGACGGAGCAATTGGAGATTTGGCAGCTTCTGTAAAGCATGAAGGAGGAGGGCCTAACAAAAATCGGCAAGACGCCGCTCATCCTCATTCAATTATTCAAATCCCAGGAAAAAATCTGTTCTTGGTATCGGACTTGGGCACCGACACAATCTCTACTTATAAACTAGATGCCGGAACCGGTGCCTTAACGTTTAAATATGCTGTACAAACAGAGGCGGGAGCAGGACCTCGTCATTTAAGTTTCCATCCCTCAAAAGCTTTTGTCTATTCAGTAAACGAAATAAATTCCACGTTGATGGTCTACAAAGTCAGTCAAGAAGGCAAACTGGATTTTTTACAGCTATTGCCTTTAGTGCCAGATAGCTATGAGGGAGAAAATACCAGTGCAGAAATTGCAGTTTCAAGCGATGGCTGTTTTGTCTATGCGTCAAACCGTGGTTACGATAGTATTGCCTCTTTTGCTATCCAGGAAAATGGAACGTTAGAAACGCTCGGATTGACAGAGTCCGGAGGAGAAGGACCGAGACATTTTGCTTTGATTCCAGGAAATGAGTGGCTAGTAGTAGCGAATGAAAACTCCCACACACTTGCTACGCTGAAAATGAGTTGTTCAGGCATGCCTTGTATCGTTGAGAATATTGTCCAAACGACAGCGCCTGTATGTGTAAAAGTGATCAAATAAGAAAAAAAGACGGAGAGTGTCTCCGTCTTTTTTTCTTACCAATCTTTTGATTTTTTTTCGACAATGTCCAGTTCTTTCAAAAGTCGTATAAAACCACTGTCTCGATTGCCTTCAAATGCTTTTTCTGTACACGAAGAGTGCGGAGGATAATTTAGTTCAAGAGCCTTCTCCAGAGTTTCTTCTTCTAAAAAGTTGGTGGCGTCCGCCTCTTCAAAGCAAGAAGGTGCAATATATGTTCTAAACGAATGTTCCAAGATCACACGAGTTTCTGGCGCTGGCACGTTTTCTCTCGGGATAAAGAAAAGCAGTAGCAATAGCAGGGCAACGAGAAACAACACGCTCATCCATATTTTTTTCTGCTGCATTTATTATTCCTCCGTTAATAGAATTTTTGCATCCGCTAAAATATCCTCTACCGGTGGATTCAACCCATCATACGCCTTCATAATGATTCCTTCTTTATTGACTAAGTAAAAAGAAGTGCCATGAAGAACTTGATCATCATTTTCAGGTTTTCTGGCTAAAGTTCGGAAATTATCCATAGCAAAGTCATCAATTTCTTGGGAGGTATAACCGGTCAGCAGATTCCAACTAGCTAAATCAGCTCCGTAATTTTCTGCATAAGATTTCAAGACTTCAGGCTTGTCAAACGAAGGGTCTACACTGAAAGAAACCGTTTCAACAGCCAATCCTTCTTCTTTTAACTGTTCTTGCAAGTCTGTCATGTTGGCCATCATTGGCAGGCAAACGGTTGTGCAGTTAGTAAAAACAAAATCAGCAAGCCAGACGTCACCTTCTAAGTCAGCTAAGCCGAAATCTTCGTTGTTGTGATTAGTAAAAGTAAAATCTTCTATTTCCCACTCAAGTGGATCTTCAACGCCTTGGTTGCAGGCAGCCAGAAAAATGCTGAAGAAAACTGCTAGTAATAGTCCTCTATATTTTCTCAAAAATGTCAGCCTCTCTTTCAATAACAGATATCCTCCTAAGCGTAGTGGAAATTATGCTGTCAAACAAGGGCACAAAGGAAAAGAAATGTGTAGACATTTCGAACAGATATCCTTCTGAATTCCTATATTTATCTAAATTTTTGAATAATTTTGTATCTTGACAAGGTATTTACGAGTCTTACGTAGAATTAAAAAGAGACATGGAACCATTGAACTATTGGAGGTGCAAAAATGAATGATCTTCAAAGCCATCTTACTCCAGACAAGTTGGAAGCTTTCCATGCAGGTCTGATGAAAGACGCTTATCTTTATTTTGGAGCGCATACCGCTACAAATGAAACAACATTTACTCTATGGGTTCCAGGTGTGACTAAAGTAGTGGTAGCCTGTACACATCCTGAAAGTCTCGTGGAAGAATTTTTTCAAATGGAACAGCACGTTCTTGATGAAACCATTTGGCAAGTGAGAATTCCCCGGAGATTAACTGGATACGCTTATGAGTATATCTTTGAAACACTAACTGGAGAAGTAGTAAGGAAATCTGATCCGTACGCTCAAATGAGCGAAATGAGACCAGAAACCAAATCTATAGTAGCAGCTTCTTCTAAACACACTTGGTCAAAAACTGTATTGCATCAAAAGAAAGTTTTAAATAATAAGCACGGTGAAAAACCGATAGCAATTTACGAATTGCATATTGGGACATGGAAACGTAATGCACAAGGGGGTTTTTTAAATTATCGTGAATTGGCAGATGAGTTGATTCCATATGTTTTGGAGATGGGTTTTACGCATATAGAAATTCTGCCCATCACAGAACATCCGTTAGATGAATCTTGGGGTTATCAGACGACTGGTTATTTTGCGCCAACGAGCCGATACGGAACTGCTGATGATTTGAAGTATTTTATTGCTAAATGCGCAGAAAAAAAAGTTGGCTTAATTTTAGATTGGGTACCGGGTCATTTCTGCGTCGATGAACATGCACTGGCAAACTTTAACGGTGGCTATTTATATGAATACGAGCAGGAGGACCGGCGTGCCAACCCAGACTGGGGAACGTTGAATTTCGATATTCGAAAGGGAGAAGTCGCTAGCTTTTTACTATCGAGCAGTCACTATTGGCTAAGCGAATTTAAGTTTGATGGTTTTCGTATGGACGCTCTAATTTGTTTGCTATTTGTACCAAACCGTGAAGAGGCTATACCTAACGAAGAAGGTGCGGCTTTTCTAAAGAAGTTGACAAACAGTTTAAAAGAGCATCATCCAGAAGTTTTGTTAATTGCAGAAGACGCGTGGAACTATCCAAAAGTGACACACGATACAGCAGAAGGAGGAGTCGGCTTTCATTATAAATGGAATTTTGGCTGGATGCGTGACACGCTGGATTATATGGAAACTCAGCCATCAAAGCGTTCTGAGGTGCATAAAAAAATGAACTTCTCTCTCGTGTATCAGTATGAAGAGCGTTATCTTCTTGCACTTTCCCACGATGAAGTAGTAAATGGCCAAGGTTCTTTGCTGAACAAACTTCCAGGGACCTTGAGTGATCGTTTTGCTCAACTCAGACTACTCCTCAGTTTTTGGATTGCTCACCCAGGGAAAAAATTGCTTTTCATGGGTCAAGAGTTTGGTCATTTTGAAGAATGGAATTTCACATCAGAATTGGATTGGCATTCCTTAGGAACCGAAGAACATGAAGAAATGGCTAATTTTACAAAAGAATTACTGTCTTTTTATAAAACTGAAAAAGCTTTTTTTGAATTAGATGATCATCCGGACGGTTTTACTTGGATCGATGCGGACAACCACCAACAAAGTGTAGCTGCCTTTATTCGTAGGGGCCATTTGCCGCAGGATGAGTGTATTGTGGTGTGTAATTTTTCAGACCAACATTATACGGATTTTGAATTGGAGGTTCCTGAAAACAATACCTATGAAAAAGTTTTTACGTCAGAAAGCAAACCTTCAGAAATAGCGGTTGGTGCGACAAATCATGCAGGTGAGGGCTTGATGTATGCCATTTCAATCGATTTGCCAGCATTTACATTGATTGTCTGGAAACTAAAGAGAATGGGAGGGAATCAACATGAACGATAAAGTCGTTGCAATGTTGTTAGCCGGCGGACAAGGGAGCAGATTAAAATCATTAACGTATACAATAGCAAAACCCGCATTGCCGTTTGGCGGAAAATACCGAATCATCGATTTCCCGTTGTCCAATTGCACCAATTCAGGAATCAATACCGTTGGCGTGCTGACACAATACCAGCCGCATGTCCTTCATGAATATATCGGACTGGGAACTCCGTGGGATTTAGATCGACGTCACGGGGGAGTCACGATGCTACCACCTTATACCGAAATAGAAGGGGTTAAATGGTATGCAGGTACAGCCAGTGCCATTTATCAAAATATCAATTACCTTACATCATGTGATCCCGAGTATGTTTTGATTCTATCAGGAGATCATATTTATAAAATGGATTACGAAGTACTAATCGACTATCACAAAGAACGTGAAGCGGATGTCACCATTTCGGTGCTAGAAGTTCCGTGGGAAGAAGCAAGCAGGTTTGGTGTTATTAACGTCGATGACAGCATGATCATTAAAGAATTTGATGAAAAACCAGAAAATCCAAAAAGTAATTTAGCTTCTATGGGTGTCTATGTATTTAAATGGAAAAAGCTAAAAGAATATTTAGAAATAGACAATTTAAATAAAGAGTCTTCTCATGATTTTGGTATGGATATCCTACCGGCTATGCTAGAAAAAGGCGAAAAAATGATTGCTTATCCATTTAAAGGATACTGGAAAGACGTCGGAACGGTTGAAAGTCTATGGGAAGCCAATATGGACTTGCTTGATTTGAACTCTGGCTTAAATCTTCATGACTCTGCTTGGCGTATTTTTTCTTCAAATCCACAATTACCACCACAGGTGATTAATAAAACAGGTAATGTTCAAAGCTCTATGGTTAACGAAGGCTGCGTAATTTCTGGAGACGTTTCAAAGTCGGTTGTTTTTCAGAAGGTAACGATTGAAGAAGGAGCTGCCGTTTCTGAAAGTGTCATCATGAGTGGCTCCACGATAAAAAAAGGTGCCAAGCTTCATCGGGTAATTGTACCGCCGAATTTAGAGGTGCCGGAAGGATTTGAAATCCATGATCAGCAGGATGAAGTGGTTCTTCTGATTCAAGAGCAATTGGATGAATGGAAGGAGCGTGAGGGAAAATGAACTTACTCGCTGTAGTAGACGCCTCTGTTAATAAAGAAGGATTACAAGATTTGACGATGCAACGAACTGTTTCTTCAGTACCCTTTGCGGGGCGTTACCGATTAATTGATTTTCCATTATCGAATCTCGTCAATTCGGGAGTCAATACGGTTGGCGTATTTCCATCGAATCCCTTTTCTTCTCTGCTAGATCATATTGGTGGAGGGAAAAGTTGGGACTTAGACCGAAGAAAAAACGGCTTGTTTTTTCTGCCGGTTACGCAGCGAAATGGTGGATTATCAACCGTTGGCCCATTTGCAGCATTAGAAGAGCATATGCAATTTTTTACAAAAAGTATTCAACCTTACGTTGTCGTCATTAATAGCTTTGTTGTTACTCAATTAGACTTTAAAGACATGCTGAAGCAGCATATCAAATCAGGTGCTGATCTTACAGAAGCGGTTAGTAGCGGAGTTTCTTTGAAAACCTATATTCTGTCTAAAGAGTTGTTAATTGAACTGATTCAAACGCACCGTGATAAAAAAGTAGTAAGTGTCGAAGATGTCGTCAATTTAAAGAAAAGTCCTTATACGTTTAATGACTATGAATACAGCGGATATTTTGCAATTATTGATTCGATTCAAAGTTATTTCCAAGCGTCGTTGGCTTTGTTAGATGAAGAAAATAGGAAGCAGTTATTCCTACCAGATCGTCCAATTTATACAAAAGTCAAAGATGAGCCTCCAACGCGCTATATCCACGGGGCCCATGTTAAGCGAGCTTTGGTAGCCAATGGCGGCACCATTATGGGGAGTGTGATGGATAGTATCATTAGTCGGGGAGTTTGCATTAAGAAAAATACACAATTAGAAAAATGCGTGATTATGCAGAAATGTGTAATCGAAGAAAATTGTGATTTGTCGTATGTAATTGCAGACAAAGAAGTTCATATCGGTGAAGGAGTCGTTTTACGTGGAACTGCAGAACAGCCGATTGTTTTACGTAAAGGAGCAATCGTCACGAAGGAGGATTTATGATGAAAGTCATTATGGCAGCAGCAGAATGTGCACCTTTTGCAAAAGCTGGAGGATTAGCAGATGTAATCGGAGCCTTACCGAAAGAACTTAGCAGATTAGGCCATGATATTACGGTCATTATACCAAAATATAGCTTGATCTCAGAACAGTACGCATCGAAATTTATCTTGAAAGAATCTATCGAAGTGCATTTTAAAGGACGGCAACTTCCTTTTAGACTTTTTGAATACAAACAAGCCGGAGTAACCTACTTGTTTGTAGAAAATGATGATTATTTTAAAAGAGAACAAATTTACGGACAAAAAGATGACTCTGAACGATACGCTTTTTTCAACCGATCCGTGCTAGAAATTGTCCAACTTCAAGAGCAGCAAGCAGATGTAATTCATGTGCACGACTGGCATACGGCTATGATCCCGTTCCTCCTAAAGGAGGATCAGCGATATGCTTCGATTCAAGCAATTAAGACCGTTTTGACCATTCACAACCTGCAATTTCAAGGTAAATTTTCAAAAGAAAAGTTTCTGGAGAATTTTGAAATGAATGAGCGTTACTATGACGAGGGAATTGTAGAATGGCGCGGTAGCTTCAACTCTTTAAAAACAGGCATTTCCTACGTGGATAAAATAACGACTGTGAGTCCGACTTATCGAGACGAAATTTTGACAGATTTCTATGGAGAGAAACTAAATAGTCTTCTACAAGAAAAGCAACAAGATTTAGTCGGTATTTTAAATGGCATTGATACAGAAGTCTATAATCCAGCGACGGATCTTGCCATCGTACGGGAATTTGATGCAATGAGCATGGAAGGAAAGCAAGTCAATAAGCGTGAAATCCAATCAAAGGCAGGTCTTCCTGAACGTGGAGATGTTCCGTTACTAACAATGATTTCGAGGCTAGCAGGACAAAAGGGAGTTGACGTCTTGCAAGAAGTATTGCCTAATTTGTTGGAAAAAGAAGATGTTCAGTTTGCTTTATTGGGTTCAGGAGAGGAAAAGTACGAGCAGTTTTTCCAGAAGTTAGCAGCTGATTTTCCAGATAAGGTTTATATTCATATTGGCTTTGATGAGGCCTTTGCACATCTACTATACGCAGGAGCGGATATTTTCCTCATGCCTTCTCATTTCGAGCCTTGTGGTTTGAGTCAATTGATCTCAATGCAATACGGAACAGTCCCTGTAGCCAATAGAACAGGCGGATTGAAAGACACAGTCATTGAATACGATGAAAATTTAAAGACCGGTAATGGATTCTTGAGCGATTTTTCACAGGACAAGCCCTTTGATCTTGCCCTCCAACGATGTTTAGATTTTTACCAACAGCCTAAGCATTGGGAAACAATCAAGAAAAATGGCATGGAAGGCAATTATTCATGGTCGCGTTCTGCGACAGAATACGCCAAACTTTATGAAAAGCTAATCTAAAGGGGCGTGCCAATGATGTTTTCTTCTAAAGAAGAGTTCAAAAAAAGCTTTATCACACGAATCGAATCTAAAGATATGAGAAAAACGACGGAGCTAGCTTATGAGATACTGTGGGAAATGACTTGTGAGTGGATCAAAGAGAGTTGGGATCGAACAAACGGGCTGTATAAAGAAAATGATGAAAAACAATTGTACTATTTCTCTATCGAATTTCTGATTGGTCGTGTTTTAGGACAAAACCTTATGAATATAAATGCTTACCACATCGTTAAAGAAGGTCTTGATGAACTGGGCTTTCAACTTTCTGAAGTAGAAGAACTTGAAGTAGAGCCGGGTCTTGGTAATGGCGGGTTAGGAAGATTGGCAGCTTGTTTTATGGATTCGCTGGCTTCTCTTCAATTACCGGGACATGGCTATGGGCTGCGCTATAAAGGGGGGCTATTCACTCAGCATTTCGTCAATGGCTATCAGACAGAACAACCTACGGAATGGATACAAGAAGAGCACAACGCAGATGCTCGTCGTGAAGACCTAGCAATAGACATTCCTTATTATGGAGACGTTCAATTAGTCATGGGGATAGACGGACTAAAGATGAAGGTAGAAAATTCGGAATGGGTCAAAGCAGTACCTTATGATATGCCGATTGTCGGAGCAAATGGGGGGACAGTTAATACACTTCGGTTGTGGCAGGCAGAAGTTTCAAATCTCCCGTTTCCCGGAGATAAAGATTACTTGGTTTATGAACAAGAAACCGCCAAGATCACCGACCGACTTTATCCTGATGATTCTCTAGAATCTGGCAAAATCCTCCGTTTGAAGCAACAATACTTTCTCTGTAGTGCATCACTCCAAGATATCTTGAACAATCGCAGCTTTTCTATGGAGAAACTTCCAGAAAATGTCGCCATTCAAATCAATGATACACATCCAGCTTTGGCCGTTCCAGAATTGATGCGCTTATTGATTGATGATCATCACCTCACTTGGGAACAAGCTTGGGATATTACGACGCGCACTATTTCCTATACAAATCATACGATTTTGGAAGAAGCGATGGAAAAATGGGACAGTCGGCTGATTCAATCTTTACTGCCAAGAGTCTATACGATTATCGAAGAAATCGACAAGCGTTTCAAAGAAAGTCTAGAGACACAAACTATAGACGAAGAAACATTTCGAAAGCTGTCAATTATTGAAAATGGTGTGATTAAAATGGCCGTATTAGCAGTAGTAGGAAGCTATAAAGTAAATGGTGTGGCCAAACTGCACACAGAAATTTTGAAAAAACGAGAAATGAAAGAACTGAACGAACAGTTTCCGAACAAGTTTCACAATAAAACCAATGGCATCGCACATCGAAGGTGGCTCGTTAAAGCCAACCAAGAGTTATCTGGACTAATTACTGAAACAATTGGACCTCGGTGGATTGAAGAGCCTGAACGTTTAAACGAATTGCATTATTTTGCTCAAAATCATTCCTTTCTTCAAGATTTTCAAGCGATTAAAACCTTGAAAAAAGAACAATTACTTTATCATCTTCAACGAAATGAAAATATAATTGTAGATTCAGCTTCTATTTTTGATATCCACATTAAACGTGTTCATGGCTATAAGCGACAGCTAATGAACATCATGCATATTCAAATGCTTTGCGATCGAATTAAACAAGATTCAACGTACCGGCCACATCCACGAACTTTCTTTTTTGGAGGAAAGGCGGCGCCGAGTTATCATTTTGCCAAACAAGTAATTAAAATGATTAATACGGTGGCAGTGAAAGTGAATAATGATCCACTGCTAAGAAAACACCTGTACATTGTCTTTGTCGAAAATTACAATGTCACGCAAGCTGAATACTTAATTCCAGCAGCTGATGTGAGCGAGCAAATATCTACCGCTTCTAAAGAAGCTTCCGGTACGGGCAATATGAAGTTGATGATGAATGGGGCATTGACGATTGGTACCTTGGACGGTGCGAACGTCGAAATATTCGAGCAAGCTGGTCAAGAAAATGCGTTTGTCTTCGGGATGCGTGCTGAAGAGGTTATGCAGTATGAAAAAGAACAATCCTATGATCCGAAAGAAATAATCAATTCAGATCCTGAAATTAAAAAAATGATGAAGCAGTTGGTTGATGGAGAATGGACAGAAGGAAAAGAGAATGTTGATTTTATTGTGGGGCAGCTGTTAGAAGATAGGGACCCTTATTTTGTTTTGAAAGACATTCACAGCTACTCAAATGCACATGAACGAATTTTGGCAGCTTATGCGAATCCAGTAAAATGGGCTGAAATGTGCGTCAAAAATATCGCTGCTTCCGGTATTTTCTCAAGCGACCGTACCATTCAGCAATATTCGAATGATGTTTGGCATTTAACAAAAATTCCTAGCGTATATTAGTCGGTGAAAGGGTGGAAATATGGCAGATCATCATTTTGATAACACTGATTTAAAAGACTATAAGGCCAGTGGAGCACTCGTTGGAAAAGTTGCAATTGTTACAGGTGGCAGTAGTGGTATCGGTCAAGCAGTAGCAATCGCTTACGCCAAGGAAGGCGCTAAGGTGGTTATCGGTTATCTAGGAGACGATGAAGGTGCTCAAAAAACCATCACATTAATTGAAAGTTATGGGGGCAAAGTGAAAGCGTTAAGCGGTGATTTAGGGAAATCAGCGAATTGTGATGAGTTGGTCCAGTTTACTTTAGCGGAATTTGGCCAAGTGGATATAGTGGTCAATAACGCAGGTTACCAATATCCTCAAACTTCACCACTTGATATTACAGATGAACAACTACTTAAAACTTTTGAAATCAAAGCCTTTGCTATGTTTTATTTGACGAGAGCGGCGCTTCCGCATTTAAAAAGAGGTTCACGAATTATCAATACCGCATCCATCAACGCTTACCGGGGACATTCGGATTTGATTGATTATGCAGGAGCAAATGGCGCGATGGTTGCGATGACGCGGTCGCTGGCAAGACGGTTAGTGCGCGAAGAAATTGCAGTGAATGGCATCGCACCAGGGCCCATCTGGACACCGCTAATTACAAAAACTTTCGGTGATTTAAATCCAAATGTCGCTGATGATTTTGGTGAAGATGTTCCAGCTGGACGTCCAGGGCAGCCGTACGAATTGGTGAAGGCCTATGTTTTTTTGGCAGATCCGCAAAATTCATATATGACAGGTCAATTTTTGCATATGAATGGTGGCGACTATATGTCTACGTAAATAGAAGAAAGCAGGGCAAGAGACGTTTCTTGTCCTGCTTTTTCATTTCTGTTTTCATATGCTAAAATTTAGTGGAGAACAGGAGTGAGTTTTTGAAAAAAACAGTAGTGTCCTTCCTAGTAATTTTAATGTTACTGTTGCTGTCAGCTTGCAACAAAGCAGCTGAGCAACCAAAAGACGAAGCAGTGAATAATGAGGAGCAGCAAGAGAACGATAAAGATAAAGTAGAACAGCCTGTCCTAAACGAAGATGTTGCAGAAACCTTGAGTGTACATTATATAGATGTTGGCCAAGGCGATGCCACACTAGTAGAATTTGAAGGGTTTTTGATGTTGATTGACGCGGGCCATTGGAAATCAACCCAAGTAGTAGATTACTTGAAGCAGCAAGGCATCAAAGAAATTGATATTGTGGTGGGTACTCATCCGGATGCCGATCATATTGGTCAACTGGCACAAGTAATCGGAGAATTTGAGGTTGGAGAAGTGTGGATGTCCGGTAATACGAGTAGCTCTAATACATTTACAAATGCGCTGCAAGCTATTGAAGCAAGTGATACAGCGTATGATGAGCCGAAAACAGGTGACATTTTTGATGTGGGCTCTTTGCAAATTGAAGTGCTACATCCAAAAGAACTTACCGGTGCAGCAAACGAGGAATCCATTTCATTAAGAATCACCTATGGGGATGTCGATTTTGTTTTTACAGGAGATGCGGGCATTACAGAAGAACAACAAATGATTGACAGTGGTATCGAGTTAAATGCGGAAATTTTGCGTTTAGGACACCACGGTTCCAATACATCAACCAGTGCGGCTTTTTTGAAGGCAGTTAATCCTGACGTTGCAATTTATAGTGCAGGAGCCGATAACTCTTATGGACATCCGCATGCAGAAGTAATTGCAGCTGTAGAAAATGCGGGAGCAGAAGTCTACGGGACAGATGTCAACGGCACGATTGTGGTGGAAACAGACGGTAAATCCTATCGTGTGAAAACGCAGAAGAAAGGCGTTCCCACTGAAGGAGAAAATCGGTGTATCGATTTGAATATTGCTTCTTCAGCGGAATTGCAGGAGATATCGGGAATTGGCGATGCTTATGCAAAGGCAATTATCGAGCAACGACCGTTTGAAAGCGTGGAAGAATTAATTGATATTAAAGGAATTGGGCAAGGGACGCTGGAGGTTATTCAGGAACAGGGCCTGGCTTGCATAGGAGGGTAATGCGATGAAAGGAATTTTGGACCGTATTGAAGACGGTAGATATGCGGTCATCTTAGTAGAAGCAGAAAAACTTGAATTGATCTTGCCTTTCGATTGTTTGCCCGCAGGAAGCCATATTAATTCTTGGTTCACGATTGATGCAGAAAACAGACAACTTTCTATCATTCTGGATGAAGAAACCTCTCTTATCAAAAATCAACAAACAGAAGAGCTGATGGATCGATTGAGAATGAGAAAAAAAGGAAGCCGTTTCAAAAGAAAGTAAAAAGAAGGGGATGTCTTAAAAGGTCGTAAACAATGGCTTTTTCGGTGCAGCCCCTTTTGTCTGCTAAAGAACAAGCTGATGTCCATTGCGACGAAGCTAGCAAATCTTACAGAAGCATATCTTTGCCTTTCGTCGTCCTTCATTACCATCAGCCATTTTGACTCTAGAAAAAGAGACGAAAACCACTCATTTCTGTAAGAAGACGCAAAATTGATGGAAAAAATGTGCTTGGTCGTGTCAAGCGCAATCGGTCCTTCCTAAAATTATACTTTCAGGAACTCGAAAAAGTACACACCGATTTTAGGATTGTCGCACGGGCTCACAATTTTTTGGAAGTAGCTGGTATCCATCAGCTACTATCTGCATTTTCGGCGGCAATTCAAAAAAACAGACGGAGAAAAAGAAACGCTTTTTCTCCGTCTGTTTTATGTTAGAGGCTTATCGGACAAGCTCCTCTTTGTACTTGTATATAAGTTATAACGGTTTTCTACTTAAGCTATCTAATCTTGTTCCAGCAGTTCTAAATGGTAATCGGCTACTTGATTGGGTTTGTACAAATCGGTAATCGATGTTGAGTAATCGATAATCGATGCATTGAAATCCAATTCTTGAGCTGGAATACGGATTCGCAAATTCAGTTGATATAACAATATTGCAATGTCATGATAGTCTTCACTTGTTACCTTGAAGTCAAAAGAAATTTTTCGTTTGTTTGAGTGAACATTCGAATCCTCCATTAATTCTGCTTTGAAATGAAGAGCTTCTAGTTTAGTATCGTTGATCCAAATAATCGTTTTCATTACTCGCTTCACCTCTAGTTATTGAAGTTTTGTTTTATGCGGTTGTCGAATGTCTGCAACAATCAAAGCGATAACAAGGAACAAACCGAGAAAACCGATGGTCGGATAAAACAGACTAACAAGTTTCGTGAAACCAACAAAGCTCAATACATAAGCGACAAGCCCGACAGCAATGATGAACATGCGAGATTTCATCGTACCCATTTCAACAAAGCGCGCTGAGAATGAAAACAGCATGCTGACAGCGGTGTTGTAGATCATGCCAAAAAGAATGAATGACATGAAGACTCCAAGAATTGGTGATAAATCATCAGCTATTTGCAGTAAAGGCATTTCTGCGCTACCGACAACATCCACTTTGGAGAAAATCGCCAAATGGCTCAAAATAATTAGACCACCTAAAATAAGTCCGCCGATGAGTCCCCCACGTGCTGCGACTTTTTCGTCTTTTTCAGTACCACCCATGACAATGGCCATTGAAGCACCGACAGCTATATTAAATGATACGTAATTTATAGCGGACAGGAACCAGTTGGGTAGAACAGAAGCTTGATCATTAGCGATGGGGTTTAATGATGCAAATGTGGCATCCATCGTCAGTAAACTATAGACCGCTAAAACTACAACGGCAATAATTAAAAATGGTGTAATACTACCAATGATAGCAATGACTTTTTTAACATTCAGCATGATGGTCAAGACGACTAGAATCGCCATGACTGTACTACCAAGTGGAGCTGGCAAATTGAATTGCTGAGAGAAAATAGAGCCTGCTCCGGCAATCATCACGACACCCACTCCAAAAAGAGTCAGAATGATGATGTAATCAACAATCGTACCAATTATTTTTCCGCTAATCCCAAAAATAGCTTCTTTATGTGATGTTGTTTTCATACGACTTCCCAGTCGAGTTAAACTCATTCCTAAATATGCAAATAAAGCAGTTGCTAAGATTGCTGCAATAGTTCCCATATAGCCAAAGCTAGTAAAATACTGAAGAATTTCTTGGCCAGAAGCGAATCCGGCACCGACAATAATGCCGACAAAGGCACTTCCCATTTTTAAACTTTTCATGTTGTTCCCCCTTGATGCTGATTGCTACGGATGTAAGTTTTTTAAAAATTAGAAAATCCTTATCTAAATATAGCAAAAAAATAAAGCCGATACAATAAAAAAGAGAGGTAAAGCGCTGGCTAACTCTATATTAGTAACACTTAAATAGGAGGGAAAAATCAGTGGACATGTTGAATTGGTACATAAAAAAGCATTGCCGATTCGACCGGCAATGCTTTACTAGTGAATTACTTTACGTCTTTATTTGCAATAATAACCAATTTCCCTTTATCAAGCTCTTCTTCATACTGTTCTGCTTCTTGATCAGATAATCCAGCAGCAGCCATCTTCGCGCGAAGCTCGTCGCCTCGTGAAATTGTCATGTTTTTCATGCTGTCGAGGAAGCCTTGTTCTTTCATGCCGACTTCTTCAGTGTCTAGTGCTTTCGAGATGTCCTTGCCACGCTTTTTATCATGCGCAAAGATGTAAATATCTTCATGTGTGTATCCCTGTGCTTCTAGTTTTTCGATTTCTGATTTGGCTTGAAGTGCGTTTTCGACTGTCATTTTTACTGTCAATGTAATCCCTCCAAATAATTTCTAACTTAGTAGTATATATACCACGATGCAAGAGGGGTTAAACAAAAGGATGTGTGACAAATCAGTTATACTGAAAGAAATTGAAGCTAGGGAGTGATTTTTTGAAGATCATACCGATTGGAATTTGGGGAGGCTACCCCAATAAAAATGAAGCGACTTCGGCATTTTTGATTGAACAAGAGGGGTTTCGCTGTTTGGTTGATTGCGGCAGTGGAGTAATAGCAGCCGTACAGAATTACACAGAGTTACGTGAGTTGAATGCTGTAATTATTAGCCATTATCACCCAGATCACATTGCCGATATTGGTGTACTTCAACATGCGGCTATGGTAGGTATGCAGTTAAAGGAATGGCAAACGCCTTTGTTAATTTATGCACATGACAAAGATTCAGAAGAATTTAGCAAGCTTTCCTATAAAGGGGTGACAGAAGGGCGTGCGATACAAGCTTCGGAAACAATGGAACTCGGACCGTGGCAAGTGTCATTTTGTGAAACAGTTCACCCTGTTTATTGCCTAGCTATAAAATTCACTGCAAACGGTCGGACAGCTGTATTTACTGCAGATACCGGCTGGAAGCATGAGTTACTGGATTTTGCTCGAGAAGCTGATCTGTTAGTTGCTGAATCGAATCTCTATGAGAAATACGTCGGTATCATTCAAGGACATTTGAGTGGCAAACAAGCAGGAGAGTTGGCGGAACAGGCAGGGGTTAAGCAACTGCTACTAACACACTTACCTCAATACGGAGACTTAGCCGAGATTTTGCAAGCGGCTAAGTCTAGCTATACTGGCGAAGTTGAGTTTGCAAAGATCGGCAAAAAATATATGATTTGACTCTCAGCTGACATAAGCTAGCAGCAGGCAGATAGTTTGTGTGCTAGCTAGTTTACTTCTATCCTTAAAGCATACGAAAGCTGAAAGGAAGTTTGACGATGACACAACCTATAGATTCGGTTCCAATTTCCGTTCTGGATTTAGTTCCAGTTCGTGAAGGCGGAACGACAAAAGATGCATTAGATGAAATGGTCACGATTGCCCAGTACGTAGAAAAACTAGGATACAGTAGATTCTGGCTTTCTGAGCACCACAATACAGCTACACTAGCAAGTTCTGCTACAGCAATATTGATTTCTAAAGTGCTTGAAAACACCGAATCTATTCAAGTAGGTTCGGGTGGCATTATGCTACCTAACCATACGCCATTGGTTGTCGCAGAGCAATTTGGAACTTTAGAAACGATGCATCCAGGCCGTTTAAACCTCGGTCTTGGCAGAGCACCAGGTACAGACATGCAGACGGCGCATGCGCTCCGCAGAACGACGCAAGAAACGGCATTTGCTTTTCCGCAAGATGTTGTCGAATTGCAAAGCTATTTAAACTCTCTTGAAGAACAAGATCCTGTCCGGGCGCATCCAGGCGTAGGAACGGGAGTACCGATTTACATCTTAGGTTCTAGTACTTCTAGTGCACAGCTTGCAGCACGTCTTGGTCTGCCATACGTATTTGCAGCTCATTTTGCACCGCAACAACTAGAACAAGCCTTACAAATTTACCGCAACGGCTTCCAACCTTCTGAATACTTGGCTGAACCGTATGTGATGGTTTGCGTCAACGTTATCGGAGCTGACTCCAATCAGGAAGCTGAAATTTTATCAACGTCTGCTGATCAATTTTATTTGAATGTCGTAAGAGGTAGTAAGAATTTATTGAAGCCGCCACTTGATACGATGGACGGACAATGGAGTTACCGCGAGGAAATGATGGTGCGGGGAATGTCGCAATACACGTTCAAAGGTGATGAAGAAACGATAAGCGAGCGTTTGGGAACGTTTGTAGCCGACTTGCAGATCGATGAAGTAATTGCGGTTTCTTATATCTACGATCAGGAGAAAAGAAAACGCTCGTTTGAAATTCTCAAACAAGCCGCAAATCGCTTTACTGTTGCTACTGTATAAATTTCCAGTGAACCACTCAATAGCTCGTTGAAGAGTCTGACAAAAATCTGCTAAAGCAGTGCAAACGGATTCTATTGTTTTCTATATAGGGAATAGAGACTGGAGGAGAGGTAAATGAAAATAGGAATTATCGGAGCTACAGGAAAAGCGGGCAATCTGATTTTAAAAGAAACGTTAAAAAGACGTCACGAAGTAACAGCCATCGTCAGAAATTCACAGAAAGTCGAAAACCCAGACGTGTCAGTGATTGAAAAGGACGTCTTCAGTTTAACGGCAGCAGATTTGTCGCCATTCGATGTTGTAGTTAATGCATTTGGTGTTCCACCCGAAAAGGCTAAGCAGCACATTGAAGCTGGAAGAATTTTAATAGAAGCATTGAAAAAAACTCAAGGAACTCGTTTGATCGTAGTGGGAGGCGCCGGTAGTTTGTTCGTTGATGAAGCGCGGACAACTCGCTTGGTTGAAACCCCTGAGTTTCCTGAAGCTTTTAAATCAATCGCGAGAGGACAAGCGCAGAATCTAGCCGATTTAGAAGCGTCAGAGGGAGTTCGGTGGACATTTTTAAGTCCCGCGGCATTTTTCGATCCCGATGGACGCCGTACAGGTCGTTACCAAAAAGGCGACGATGGGTTTATTGTTAACCGTAAAGGCAAAAGCTATATTAGCTATGCTGACTATGCAATTGCCGTAGTTGATGAAATCGAAAGCGGTGAACATGAAAACAAGCGATTTACTGTGGTTTCTGAAAATCATTAATAGCCTGAAAAAGTCGATTTCACGTGAAGTCGGCTTTTTCATTAGTATGAAACTCTTGGAGGATCAAAAGAACTTGCCATGAAATGTTCACGTTCCGTAAAAGAATAGCCTTATGAATCATGTATAATAAGATGAAACTTGAGGTTTAAAGGTGGGAATCAATACAATGGATTTTTTATATTTTCCTGAAGACAAATCGGAATACATCCCTGGGATTATTTCTGTCGTTATTATATTTATTTTGTCCGTGCTGATTGTTCGGTTATTAGTTAAAGCTTCTCGTAAACAAGTGAAACAACTGGAAGAACAAGGTTATCCGGCAGTATATAAAGATGGTTTTGACGCTGGAAAATCAGATCAAGATGTCGTAGATCCACAAGAAGCGGTACGCATAGCGAACGAAAAAAAAGCAGCACATAAAAAAACGAAGTCCTGACAACTGTCAGGACTTCGTTTTTTTTATGTTTCAATAGGTGTATACTGTAATCATTGATAACAGCCAAGAAGTGGAGAAATTGATTATGAAAAATATTTTTGGTGGAGTGCAATGGGCGGTTTTCCTGATCGCCTCTTCCATTGCAGCACCAGTCGCAATTACCGGCATCTTCGGTATGGACACGACAGATGCGGCATTATTTGTGCAACGAACTATATTCGTACTCGGAATTGCTTGTTTAGTACAAGCGTTTATCGGGCACCGAGTGCCAATTAATGAAGGACCGGCCGGGTTATGGTGGGGAGTTTTCATTGTTTATGCGAGTTTGGTTGGAATACTATATTCAACTATGGAAGCATCTCTCCAAGCGTTGCAAAGCGGCTTATTATACAGTGGTGTTTTGTTTATTGTGTTTGCTTATACAGGCTTAGTTGATAAGCTGAAAGTCCTCTTTACACCAACCATTACTTTTGTTTACTTATTATTGTTGGTGCTTCAAATTAGTGAGTCGATTTTGACTGGCCTATTTGGAATCGTTTCAGAAGGCGACCCAGTGGATGGGGTCGTACTAATAGGCAGTATTGTGATCATCGTATTGACTTTCTTTTTTATGAATCACAAAGCAGCTTGGGTTAGCCGTTATTCTGTTTTGTTTGCAATTGCTGCAGGTTGGTTGATTTTCTGGGTGATTGGCAAATTGCCAGAAGCTGAAAACACCACTAGTGACTTAATTTCCATGCCGGAAATGTTAGTTTTTGGACCGTTGATTTGGGATAGTGGGATGTTCGTCACAGCCTTGTTTTTGACGATTTTGCTGATTGCCAATATGATGGCATCAATTCGTGTGATGGAGAGTGTTTTGAAGAATTCTTTTTCAATTGAGGTACCCGATCGTATTAAGCAAGCATCCGTAGCATCAGGAATCAATCATATTATTGCTGGATTATTTTCTTCAATTGGACCTGTACCTATTTCTGGAGCGGCTGGGTTTGTTAGTGCCACGAAAACACCAGCGCTAAAGCCTTTTATCTTTGGCGGTGTGATTGTTGTGTTGATTAGTTTTTTTCCGGATATCATGGCAATTCTTGCTTCGCTGCCAGCGCCGGTAGCGTACGCTGTCATTTTTGCAGTATTCACCAAAATGGTGGAAATGGCCTTTATTGAACTAGAATATGAAACAAATAAACAGCGTGCTTATAAAGTAGTAGCTTTTGGTCTGATGAGCGGTGTTGGCATCATGTTTGTACCGACTGAAAGCATGGCGAACTTGCCTTCTGTTGTGGCAGCTACGTTATCAAATGGTTTAATCACCGGTACCATTATCGCCATTGCTGTAGAGCAGCTATTATTGTGGCAGAAAAAATGAAAATGGAAAGAGCCTTACGCAGCTACTTTGCGTAAGGCTCTTTTTTAGACTTTGGGGCGCTTGCGCTTTTTTGTGTCCAGACTCCAGCGCCCAGATTCTAGGGTCATAAGCCAACCCAGCTGTGCGGCAAAGTGCGCCGCTTCGCCGGTTTGTCTTATGCCCGTCGAACCTACACGGGCGCTTGCGCTTTTCTTATTGTCCAGACTCCAGCGCCCAGCCCCTCGAGTCGCTTCAGCTTGGCCACTAATGGCTGAAAAACGCCATGACTGCCCAAGCTTCCAGCGCTTGTCGAACCTACACGGGCGCTTGCGCTTTTCTATGTCCAGACTCCAGCGCCCAGATTCTAGGGACATAAGCCAACCCAGCTGTGCGGCAAAGTGCGCCGCTTCGCCGGTTTGTCTTATGCCCGTCGAATCTACACGGGCGCTTACGCTTTTCGTTATTCCGCTTCGATTTCGTTAGTAAGACGGACGAGTTCGTCAACCAATTCTCCGATATAGGAAATCGTGTCGCGTAATGGTTGTTCTGTCGTGATATCGACTCCAGCCATCTGTGCAAGTTCTACTGGTGATTTAGTGCCGCCGGCTTTTAAAACTTCCAACCATTCATCTACGGCTGGTTGTCCTTCATTTAGAATTCGCTTGGATACTTGAGTGGAAATGGTCAATCCCGCGCTGTAAGTGTACGGATATAAGCCGAGGTAGTAGTGAGGCTGACGCATCCACGTCAATTCAGCGCCATCTGTAATGTCGACAGCATCTCCCCAGAATTCTTCCAGAACACTGCGTTTAATCGTATTCAGAATTCCCGCATTGACGCTTTGCCCCGCATCAATCCGTTCATACACTTTGCGCTGATAAGCAGCTTCAAGTAAGTGTGTAACGAAGTTATGATAATAGGTTCTAGCGACGATTGATGAAATTACCCAGCGTTTAAATTTCAGGTCTCCCGAATTTTTCAATAAATGATTAGCGACAAGCATTTCATTCATTGTAGAAGGTGCTTCGATAAAATAAAGAGACGGCCGGGCATTAAGAATGTTCTGCTCTCGGTTGGCATTATAGAAGTGACCCGCGTGGCCAAGTTCGTGAGCCAGCACAAAGACTTCGTTCATGCGACCAGTCCAAGAAATTAAAATATAGGGATGATTTCCGTAAGGGCTCGAACAGAAAGCGCCGGTAGATTTCCCTTTGTTTTGGGCAAAGTCGATCCATCTTTCAGAATAAGAGCGATCGACCATTTCAATATAATCCGGACCCATAATGGCAAGAGCATCATCGATATATTGTTTGGATTCTTCAACCGTAATTTCGGGTTCGTAGCTCGGATCTAACGAAATTTTCAAATCGGCGAAAGTCATCCGATCCAGTCCATGGACTTTCTGCAATAGTTTGGCGTATTTTTGCATATGAGGTGCAAGTTCCTTTGTGATTAAATCAATTTGGCGATCATAAAGAGAGCGATTTACTTCTTGGTTAAAAAGAAGGTAGTCAAAAATACTGTCATAACCACGTAAATCTGCTGTTGTTTTTTCCGTCTGCAATTGTATATCGTAAGTTTTAGCCGTCGTATGCTGATAGTCTTTTAGTTTTTTTGAAAAAGCGTCAAATGCTGCACGACGAATTTCTGTATCCGGTTCTGCTTCCCAATCCCCTTCGAAAGAGACATAGCTAAGTGGATACTGTTGACCGTTTACTTCAAAATCCTCAAAGTTCATATCGACCATTTTTGTTGTATTGTAAAGGCCATAAGGTGCGTTAAATGTCGATGAGTAAGCGGCCAAGCTTTTTTCTGCTTCTGGATGCAGTTGATAAGGTTTTTTTCGGAGAAGTTTTTTAAGAAATACGTTAAATTCTGCTGATTCTTCTATTGCTTGCTCTACTGTTTCTTTCGGCAAAGTGAGAAGTTCGCTAGTAATAAAAGAAAGTGTGCTGCCAATTTTAGCGGCAGCTGCGCCAAACTTACTAGATTGCAGCTGAGCCTTATCGTCTGTTTGATCTGTGCTGGCTGACAAATTTGCATGAGTGCTTAACAATACTAACTTTTCTAGAAAAGCCATGTAGTCTGTTAACACTAAAATGATAGTAGACGCATTGACAATTTGCCCTTGGAATTTTTGGTTTAGATCTTCGGCTTCTTGCTCGAGACTTTCTAAGGCCAGATTGAAATTGTCAGAGCTGTTGTATAAACTGGATAAATCCCATGTCTCTTCGACGGGTATAGTTGAACGCGGGGGTAAACTTGTAACCATATAATCTCTCCTCTATGTATTACGGATTTCGAACTAATTACTAGTATAATCGGCAAATATAAAAATGTAAAAATAAATTTCAGAATTTATTAAAAAATTTTAAAAAGTAGGTTTATTTATAGATTAATGGTGGTACTATATAAATACAAGGCGGAATCACCGTCAGAAGAATACGACTGGATTCGATCCAGAATCGCCTTCGGACGAGAAATTGCACAGCCTTGGCGGGAAATTTGCTTTACTGACGATATTTACTCTTGTCAGGGACCATCGTTATTCAGGTTTCTATCCGGTAAGTGTTTCAAACAGTAAGCCGTAAGTTTTTTGTGGAAGTGCATTTGAAAGCCTGACTGCAGTACCGAAAAATTCACTGAGATATTGATGTGAATGCAATTGCCTTATTGGCGAATGACAGTCAGCGTAACTAAACTGCAATGACGAGAGTTTCGTATTCGTCAGAGATGTACAGTTTGTAGAAAGAATTTAATAGGATTTTCCGCGTGCAAAACTCCCTCAGGGTTTTCGAGGGATGGAAAAAGGAAAAAGCATGATCTGATGAAAAGGATCATGCTTTTTCCTTTGGATTTTGAAATATCAGTTTTTTAGTGTAGGCTATTTGTATAGACTTTTGAAAAGTTAAAGTTTATGTAAGGTATGTTCAATGCTAAAAAAGGAATAGGGGGAATTAGTCGTGGAGAATCATTCAATAATGGCAATACAGGACGAATATGCAGAAGACTTTGCCTGGTGTTATGGTTGCGGTAGACTCAACACAGAAGGTCATCAATTCCGTACAGCCTGGAACGGCGAAGAAACTGTTACTTTATATAGACCCAAACAAGTACATACAGCAATTCCTGGATTTGTTTACGGAGGATTGATTGCTTCGTTGGTTGATTGTCATGGAACGGGTTCGGCGTCGTTAGCACTGCACCGAAAAAACGGTTTTGAGCCAGGAAGTGGGGAAGCACCGCCACGTTTTGTTACAGCTTCTTTACAGGTTGATTATTTAAAACCGACACCTCAAGGAATTGTTTTAAAAGCAGTTGGCAAAATCGAAGAAATTCATCCAAAGAAATTTAAGGTGAAGATAGAGGTCTTCGCAGGTGAAACGCTATGTGCAACAGGCGAGGTCAAGGCAGTAGTAATGCCGGCTTCTTTTGCTAAATAAATTGAAGTGGATTAGAAAAAGGAGTGCTTGACGATGATGGAGGATAAAAAAGAAAAAGAACTAGAAGAACGTTCACAACCTATAGAACCGGAAGAAATTGAAGCAGAAATTGAACCGGCCGAAAAGGATTCGAAGTTTGATAAAATCTATAGCAATGTTGCATCTAACCGGTACGAAAATCTGCAGACGAGTTACATTGAAATGAAAGCTAAAGAACTGCGGAAACGCAAAAAATAAAAGATTGAGTGCGTAGGCACTCGATCTTTTATTTTTTTGAAAGTTTTTCAATTTCTTCTGAAACTACAAAAGCCAAATCATCGTTTCCAAACATTTGGAGAACATCCAATAAGGTTTCGTGGCTAAGGTCCAGTTCTTCGCCATCTGCCTGATCGATTGCAACAGTCAGGACAGAACTTTGTAATTGTTGTGGGTATGCACGCTGATAAAGTTCAGCGGGGTTTAGTTGATAGTTTATACACCATTGAACAAAAAGTTGTACCATGATTTGTTCATCTTGTTGGTATTTTTTAATGATGTATTCATCTCGATTTTCATAGTCCATGTATAGGCACCTCCACCATAAATAGATTAGTGATAGTAGCATACCAAACTATTCAAGTACCTGCATGGACTTCTGCCCATTTTTCCTCTAGAATGGAGGCATAGCAACAATAGTATCGGAGGATGAATTATGAAGTTATTGCAAGTACGAAAAGGACAATTCGTTTATTACCAAAATGAATTGCACAAAGTTTATTCTGTAAAACCGCTGGCTAAAAGGTCAGTACTGATGTTCCGTGTTAAAGATATGGAGCAAGTCTCAAGCAAAGCTGACGAAGTCACATTCTACAAACCAAAGCACATGGATTCTTTCTTATTCTTTGGTTCTAGATTTACTTTGCGTGAAAATCAGCCGGCAGAAGAAGGCGGCTATATCTTAATCACTAAACCAGATCCGGATTACATGGATCATTACTCGCTCAATGAATTTGAAAGAGTTGAGTCGGTTGAAGGGAAAAACGTTATTACGACGCGTCAAAATACGGTGAAATCAAAAGAATTTCTCGTGATGACACCTGGCGAAGAAGCGAGTAGCAACGATATCGTTTACTTTGATAAATCTAAGGTGTCGGCTGAACAGCTCGAGCAAGACGCTCAATTAGAAGAAGTACTGCGTGAGAAAAACGCAATTCGCCCTTCTATTGGAGATGTCTACTTGAACTTGGATAATACAGGAACGGCAATGGTAGTGGCGATAGTTGAAGAAGAAGTGATTCTGGGTACAGGAGAGCGACTTACTTTTCACCAATTGTACAAAGCAGATAACTGGAGTTATTTGTATAACATCACGGATGGCGAATTTAGATAGAGAGTATAAAAGGCGACCCCATTGCGGGTCGCCTTTTAGTTCGGTTATTTTTCCAGCACTTGGCTGGATATCTAAAAATTACTTTGCTTAAAGCAAGTTCTTGCTCTAGGCGGGTGATTATTTATTTTCCAGTACATCCTGGAATTCGGGTGTTTTTTCGATAACGCTATTGGCAAATGGGCATTGGGGGTCTATTTTTTTGTTTTCACTGCGGGCGTATTCCACAATTTGTGCAACTAGTTTTTGACCGATTCCCTGCCCTTCTAACTGTGGAGACACTTCAGTATGATCGATAGTTAGTACCTCGTTTTTTGTTGTATAGCTTAAAAATGCTATTTCTTCGGAATTTTCAATTGCTGAGATTTTTTTATTTTCCTGTATGAAATCCACTAACGTTCCCTCCTCCGATTACTAGTTATCCGACTGTCTTTTACTGTATTCCCTTTAGGAAAAAGAATATTCATTTATGTTCATCTAAATGAAGAAGTTAAAAGCAGAAAAAAGGGTATGCAACGATATAAGAGGTGATGAAATGAAAAAACTGGCAAAGACCACTATTGATCAAATTGAAAAGGTGTTTGATGTCCCAACAGGTTACCGGAGAGCTCATGCAAGAGGAAAAAGCTATAAGGCTCGTTTTATAGCAAACGGTTCCGCTAGTCATTTAACTGTAGCGCCCCATTTCCAAAAAGGAGAAACCGCAGCATTTGTCCGATTTTCACATTTTTCTCCAGATCCAACATGGGCTGATGCGATGTCTCCAGTCAAAGGAATGGCCGTTCAATTCCTTTTGCCGGATGGTGAAATGACGAATATCGTAGGTGTCACCTCTCCTGTTTTTTTTGCTAAAACACCTGAAATCTTTTCTGAAATGCTTGGCGTGGTAAAGTCGTTTAAAAAAGGAAAGCCTAGTTTAAAAGAGCTGGTAAGCTTATTAGCTGATTATCCTGAAAGTGGGGCGATGCTCAATAATATTCGAAAAATGCAGGCGCCTTCTAGTTTTTCTACAGGTCAGTACCATTCCATTCATGCGTTTTATTTGATTAGCCAACAAAGTCAAAAGCAGCCGATTAAATATCTTTGGGAACCGGAAAATGGAGTAGAAACTTTGTCTCCGCTTGACGCAATCGCTTTACCGGTCGGATTTTTCGAAGCAGACATGGAAGACCGGATTGCAAAAGGTCCTGTAAAATTCCAGCTTGATGTCATAATAGGTCAATCGGAAGACCCCACGGATGATCCGACGAAAGAATGGCCAAAAACTCGGGAAAGACTAACGGTTGGTTATTTGGAAATAACGGAAAAAGCACCAGAGGCAGAAGGTATTTTGTTCGACCCGACTGTTATGACAGCAGGGCTCGAATGTTCAGAAGATCGAATTCTAAACTTCCGGCATCATGCATATGAAATTTCTCATCAACGCAGAATGTCAGAAACGTAAACAACGCACAGCCCTTGATAAGGCTGTGCGTTGTTTACGTTTAATAAAGCTTACCCTGTCGATAAATGACAGTCGATAATCGCATAACCGCGTGAATAAAGCAGTTTTGACGAAGAGCAAATGGATCTCCATAGTACTGCGGGAGAATCATGTCCATCGTTTCTTTCATTTTGTCTATCAATAGCCGATAGACTTCGGCTTCGTCATAAAATTGAGTTTCACGTCCTTGTAGCCACTCAAAATAAGAGACAATGACCCCCCCGGCATTTGCCAGAATATCAGGAATGATAACGACTCCATGCTCACTCAAGTATTGATCAGCTTCTGGTGCAGTCGGAGCGTTCGCGCCTTCAATGATGATTCGTGCTTGAACGTCTGCCATATTGTCTTTTCGAATTTGGTTTTCTAACGCTGCGAGAAGCAAGATATCCACGGGTAACGTAACTAGGCAGTCACGATCTTTGATTTCAGCCTTAATAGCAGCGTTTTGCAGCTGCTCTTCTGTGGATGGTAAATCACCACGATTCGTTTTGGCGAATTCAATTAATGTAGGTATATCCAATCCGTCTTCATTGTATAAAGTAACGTTGCGGTCACTAACAGCGACAATTTTATGTTTGATTAAATGGCAGTGATAGGCTTCGAGGGCGGCTACAGAGCCCACGTTTCCGAATCCTTGAACCGCCATTTTTAATGGCCGGTCGTATAACTCTAATGTCGTTTTGGCAAAAAGGTTGTCGCTTTGGGCAAGCATTTGCTCATTGGCTTTCACGTAATCATGAAGTAAATAACGGAATGTAAAGTATACTCCTTTGCCAGTTGCTTCACGTCTGCCAAGTGAACCACCATTTACAACACTTTTACCAGTAAAACTTCCTAGGTAAGGGGTGCCGTCATGGATTTCCTTATATTCTGCCATCATCCAGTCCATTTCTCGTTCGCCCGAACCCATGTCTGGTGCAGGAATATCTTTGTCAGGACCGATAACATCTGTGAAATACCGAACATATTCTTTAGAAATGAGATTGAGTTCTTTTTCTGAGTAGTTCCTCGGATTGATGACGATGCCACCTTTTGCTCCTCCAAAGGGTACTTTGTGAAGAGCATTTTTTAAAGTCATCAAAAAAGCGAGGTTGATGATTTCATCTTCATTGACGCTTTCATGGAAACGGATACCGCCCTTATAAGGACCCATTGCATTATTATGCTGTGCGCGATAAGAAGGAATTCGGACCACACTTCCATCATCTAATGGAATCCTGAGAAAAGATTTATGTAGATTGTCGGGGGTGGAAAGAATTGCACTTAGTGAAGTGAATGCCTGTCTGCGATTTTCTAGGTCGGGTAAAAATGAATCATTTTCTAGCAAGGCATCTAATGATTCCTGTATCACTTTTTGAGTTTCTGTCTGCATGACTAGAACACCTCCAAATGTATAGTATAGTTATCCTTACCCTAACTTTCTTGGTTTAATCAATAAGAAAAGCCGTCTTCAGAAACATTCCCGAAGACGACTTTTTTTATTTTTTATTTTTTATCATGTCCATTTCTGAATTTAATGCTTTGAATAAAGAAATGACCATTAAAATAATGACAAAAGAGAAGGGCAATGCCGCAACGATGATGGTATTTTGTACTGCGGTTAAACCACCTACGGATAATAGAATTGCAGCTACCGTCGATTGAGCAATTCCCCATAAAATTTTGATTTGATTGCTGGGCAGTAGTGAACCGCGTGTTGATTGCATTCCTAGCACAAAAGTGGCTGAATCAGCGGATGTGATAAAGAATGTGCTGACCAGTAAAATAGCGACAATTGACATGATAAACCCAAAAGGCATCTCATTGAACATCGCAAACAAAGTTTGTTCAGCTGGGAAAGAAGCTAAATCTATACCACTCTTTTGGAAATTGATTGCGGTTGTTCCAAAAGTGGCAAACCAGATCGATCCAAAAATCGTTGGCGCAAGTACGACACCTGTCAGAAACTCGCGAATGGTGCGGCCTTTAGAGACGCGCGCGATAAACATACTGACAAATGGTGCCCATGAAATCCACCATGCCCAGTAGAAAATAGTCCAACCGTCCAACCAACTACGGTTTTCCGCATTTAATGGAGCAGATTTAAAACTTGTGCTAATTAGGTTTTGAATATATTCTCCGAAATTTTCTGTGAACATATTCAAGATTAACAGAGTTGGGCCTAATATTAACACCATTACTAAAAGAACGACGGCTAAGACCATATTGGTATTAGACAAATACTTGATGCCTTTGTTAAGTCCTGACCATGCTGAAATGATGAATAGAATGGTGACCACACCTATAATTGCCATCTGTACCCAATAGGTTTGAGGTGCGCCAAATAAATAAGCGAGTCCACCATTAATTTGAGCAGCACCAAAGCCAAGTGAAGTTGCTACGCCAAATACGGTAGCAAAAACAGCAAGCACGTCAACAAGCGTTCCTAACGGACCATTCATTTTATCACCAAAAATTGGCTTTAATGTTGACGAAATTAATGCAGGTTGGCCTTTTCTAAATTGGAAAAAGGCTAAAGATAAAGCAACCATTCCGTACATCGTCCAAACGTGAATCCCCCAATGATAAAAAGTTCGTTGCAAGGATTCCTTAAATGCCTCATCAGTTCCTGGAACAGCAGTTGCAGGTTGAACAGCAAAGTGAGATAAGGGTTCCGAAGCGCCATAAAAGACGAGACCAATCCCCATACCCGCAGAAAACAACATTGAAATCCAGCTGAATGTTGAGAATTCTGGGCGATCGGAATCTTTGCCGAGTCTAATTTTGCCGTAAGGACTCACAATGATAATGATGACAAAAATCATGAGAATTGCCATGATCAATAAATAATACCAACCGAATGTTGTATTGATAAAATTGCGGATACTTCCAGTGGCGGACTCAAAGGCTTGCGGCGCGATAACGCCAAAAGCAACAGTTAAAATTACTAGTGCAAATGTGATATAAAAGACTTTCGAAGCTTTTTTCATAGAACCCTCCTGAGGAAATTTTTAACATAGCCTTTAAGGGTACCTAAAAGCAGGTCTATAGTCAACCGCTGTGGCACACTCGTCTTTAATCATGCCACTCCTCCATTTGTTCTTCTTCTGCAACAACGCGGAGGTCATCGCCAGTTATCGTTAGTACTTCATAATCTGCTGTCTCTGCGTAACGTTCGGCTTCTTTTTTTATGAATTTTGGAGAACCATCAGTTTCTTCATCATAGACGATTAAAATGCCATCAGAATTGCGCAGAAAAAATTTGTTTTTCTCGATAAATTGCCAAGGCGCCTCGTAAGGCTTACTAGTTAAGCTGCGATGGAAGTCGGCGCTGTCGATGATCATTCGGTAGTTTTCTTGCTTAGTTTCGTTCCATCTTTTTTCTTGATCGATAAACGGTGTTAACAACGCATATTTTAATTGAGGAAATTCTTCTTTCAACTCAAGAACGACTTCTGCAGCCCAAGTTTCGATACCAAGCTGGCCACTTAAAATAACCCATTCGAGCCCTTCGTCAAGTAACACACGGAATCTGTTTTCTAGCGCTTTTTTAATAAAGCGAATACCGGGATTCTTTTCGTCAAATATTCCTAGTTCGTGCTGTTTGTAACCAGTGACGACTAATCGCTTCAACAATTTTTTCACTCCCTTTAAAAGATTTGAAATTTTAGTCTACATGAAAGAAGAAGGATTGAATACTCAAGCCGTTTGTAAGTGACAACGGCAAGTACTTACTGATGATCTGAATTACTGTAATAGTTAATTTACTTGAGTGTGAGTATGATAAAATACAGTCCATATAGAAAAATTCAATCATTAAGAGAGGAAGTGAACAAGGTGGTTAGCTTAAATGACGTAAAAAAAGCACATGAGGAGATAAACGATATTATCCATAAAACTCCGATTTTAACATCATCACTTTTAAACGTCCGTTGTGACAGAGAAGTTTATTTAAAAGCAGAGCATCTCCAAAAAACGGGTTCTTTCAAAATAAGAGGAGCTGCCAATGCAGTCAAGCAAGCAATGGCAGAAGGAGCGTGCTTTATCACAGCAGCGTCGTCAGGGAATCATGGGCAAGCAGTTGCCTATATTGCCAATCAGCTGGGCATACCCGCAGTGATTGTCGTACCAGAAGATGCGAATCGTGCCAAAGTCTCAGCTATTAAAGCATACGGTGCAGAAGTTGAATATTGCGGGTTAACATCCGCTGATCGAATACCAAGAGCTAAGCAACGTGCAAAAGAAAATAATGGAGTATATATACCCCCGTATGATCATCCTGCTGTTATCGCTGGGCAAGGCACTGTTGCACTTGAAATTTTACAACAAGTAATGGAAGTTGACGTTATTGTTGTGCCAGTAGGAGGAGGTGGCTTGATGGCTGGTGTTCTTTGTGCGGTCAAGAACATGAAGCCGACAGTTCGAGTGGTAGGTGTCGAACCTGAATCAGCAAATGATACATTTTTATCACTTCGACAAGGGGAAATTACCGCAATTTCCGAAACTTCAACTATCGCTGACGGACTGCGTACTTTACAACCGGGTAATTTAACCTTTCCTATTTTGAAAGAGCATTTGGATGATTCCGTTCTGGTTACAGAAGCTGAGATAATAGAAACTCTTCAATTTTTGATGGAACGTACAAAGCAACTTGTCGAACCATCAGGAGCCGCTGCACTCGCTGCTGTCATGTCTGGGAAAGTAGGGGGCAAAAATGACAAGGTTGCGGTCATTTTGTCTGGTGGGAATATCGATCTTCATCAAATTTCGAATATGTTAGAAAGTTGAATGGTTAAATGCGAGTCGAATAACAAACTAAAAGTTACGATGTTCGGTGAATAGATGAAGGCAGCGACAAACACCAGCAAAGAAAAAATAGTGAACATCTAATGAAAATGAAAAGCTGGGTCTGTCCCATAAGCCTCTTACATAAAACAGCCAGAGAAAAAGGATTCTTTTTCTCTGGCTGTTTTTTGACTGCCGCCGAGAATATAGAAAGCAGCTGACGGCAATGAAAACGGCAACTTCCGAGGAAGCGTACGTCGCAATGAACATCAGTTTGTTCTGTAGCATGCAAAAGGAGCTGCACTTAAAAAGTCATTGTTCATGCTCTCTTGGGATAACCTTTCTACTTACTATGAAATCCTTTCTTGCAATACAAAATGAGAAGCGGTAACATAAATTTTAAGTATTCTGAACATACCGACTAGTTAGTATAGGGTCGATCAGCAGTTAGGAGGATGACAAATGAGTGTAATGGCGTTATTTAAGCTAGATGGTAAGACGGCAATTGTGACAGGAGGTGGCCGAGGTCTTGGGGCTATGATGGCAGAAGCTTTTGCTGAGGCAGGAGCTAACGTTGTCTTGTGTTCGCGAAAAGTAGAGGCCTGTCAGGAAAAAGCAGACAAACTAGCAAAGATGGGAGTCGCTACATTAGCATTGGCCTGTGATGTCACCAATGAGTCTGATGTAGAAAACCTTGTGCAACAAACACTAGAAACGTTTGGTTCGATAGATATTTTGGTCAATAATTCGGGAGCCACGTGGGGGGCACCTGTTGTTGACATGCCGATAGATGCCTGGAAAAAAGTGATGGATGTAAATGTTACGGGCACATTCCTGATGAGTCGTGAAGTCGGAAAAGCGATGATCCAACAAAAGAGCGGAAAAATTATCAATATCTCATCAGTTGCCGGATTGGGTGGAATTGATCCAACGTTAATGGATACGATTGGCTACAACACCAGTAAAGGAGCCGTCATTACTTTCACGAAAGATTTGGCTGCAAAGTGGGGACAGCATAATATCAATGTCAATGCGATTGCCCCTGGATTTTTCCCAACCAAAATGTCAAAAGCAGTGATGGATAAAGGTCAGGAAGGGTTATTATCCAGAACGCCTTTAAATCGCTTTGGGACAGAACAAGACTTAAAAGGGACTGCTGTATTTTTAGCATCGAAGGCATCTGATTATATCACCGGAGATGTCGTAATCGTTGACGGAGGTATGCATGTGCTGTGAGCTATAGGAAAACGAATGGTGGTAGATAATCATGAAAAATGACATTAAACAAAAAAGCATTCTTCTGTTTGAAAAAAAAGGTTTTAGTGAGACATCTATACAAGATATTGTCGAAACTCTAGGCGTAACTAAAGGGACCTTCTACTATTATTTCACGAGCAAGGAACAATTGTTGATGGATATTCACGTAAGTTATATTGATGATTTACTAGAACGTCAGGAAACAGTTCGTCTAAATCAGCTCAGCAACCGTAAAAAGCTAGAAGAGCTTATCGCGTTACTAATTATAGATATCGCGAATCATGGACCGAGTGGCAAAGTATTCTTCAGAGAAATGCGCCATCTTTGTGAAGACAATGCACGAGAGGTAAAAAGAAAGCGTGAAAAATTCCGAAAAAACTTGGAAGCCATCATAAGTGAAGGCATTGCTCAAAATGAATTTAAGAAAGAGCTTGAGCCCGGTATAATTGCTTTTGCCATTTTAGGTGTTACTAATTGGAGTTATCAATGGTTTAATCCATCTGGAGAAATTTCAGCAGATCGGCTGGCGCGTGTATACAGTGATTTAATTTTTAATGGCATTGTTTAATAGATGAAGGAGGAAATAGAAATGGCATATGAAATTCCAGTGAAGACACGGTTTTGCGAGACAGATGCATTGGGCCATATTAATAATGTTAGTTATTTCATATACCTAGAAGAAGCGCGGACAGATTTTTTTGCGGAACTTGGCTTTGGACGCGACCTCAATAACTGGAAGATTATTCTTGCCTCAATTTCTTGTGATTTTGTTAGTCAAGGCTATTACAATCAAAAGTTAATCGTTCAAACAGAAGTTAGTAAAATTGGGAATTCAAGCTTCCAGTTAGTACATAAAATCAAAGATGCAGAGAGTGGCGAACTGATTGCAAAAGGGCGAGCAAATGCCGTCCATTTTAACTTTGATACACAAAAAAGCGAAAGCTTACCTGAAGAAAAACGCCAGCAACTTGAAAAGTATTTGATCAAGGAGGAAAGCCACCGTGGAAACTAAAACCTCAACATATAAAGGGGCAGCTTTTCTTTATCAATCCTCTGAACACTTTTTCACACCGGAAGACTTTACTGATGAACATAAATTGATTGCTAAAACGGCTACTCGCTTTCTAGAAAAAGAGGTACGGCCAAATAATGATGAAATCGAAAAACAGAATTTTGGCTTGGTCAAAATTCTGTTTAAAAAAGCTGGCGAACTGGGTTTGCTCGGTCATAGTGTTCCAAAAGCTTACGGGGGGCTAGGTCTAGACAAAATAAGCAAAGGACTAGTTGGTGAATCGCTTGGTTCAGCAGGAGGCTATGGCGTAGCGCATTCTAATCATACATGTATCGCCACTTTGCCAATTACCTATTTTGGAACAGCAGAGCAAAAAGAGCGGTACTTGCCAAAACTCGCTTCTGGTGAATTTATCGGTGCGTATTGTCTGACTGAACCCGGGGCAGGGTCGGATGCTCTTTCTGCGAAAACCACTGCTAAACTCGATGAGGCAAAGACTCATTACCTATTAAATGGAACGAAAATGTTCATCACAAACGCGGATTTTTCAGATACCTTTATCGTTTATGCAAAAGTAGATGGCACAGCGTTTACGGCATTTATCGTTGAAAAAGACTACCCCGGGTTATCTCTTGGACCTGAAGAGCAGAAAATGGGCATCAAAGGTTCTTCTACGCGTGCAGTCATTTTTGAAGATTGTCGAGTACCAGTAGAAAATCTGCTTGGTGAAATCGGCAAAGGCCACATGATCGCTTTGAATGTCTTGAATTTGGGACGCTTCAATTTGGGTTCTGCCTGCATGGGCGCAGCAAAATACGGACTAGAGTTGGCACTGAAATATACCAAAGCACGTCACCAGTTTGGTAAAGCGATTGCTGAATTTACAGCTACGCAAGAAAAAATAGCGGATATGGCATTACGTATTTATGCTTCTGAGTCGTTGCAATATCGGACAGCGGGGTACTTAGAAGACGCGCTTGGTAATCTTTATGAATCACAAGATCATGGCGTAATTGCTAAACAGTTAATGGAATATGCAGTCGAGTGTGCAGTGTGTAAAGTATATGGCTCGGAAACGCTTGACTTTGTTGCGGACGAAGCACTTCAATTGCATGGGGGATATGGCTATATTAAAGAATACAAAATAGAACAATTGTACCGAGATTCACGAATCAACCGAATTTTTGAAGGTACAAATGAAGTGAACCGCTTGTTGATACCTGGAAATTTGTTGAAGTTGGCAGCGAAAGGGGAAGTACCGCTTTCCCAACTGGTGGCTTCAACTATTGAAGAAATGGGGTCGCCTCTAAAAATAGCAGATGGTCCTATTTCCCGGGAAATAGAAAGCGTAGAGGCGATACGCCGCATCTTCTTGTTTTGCATAGGAATTGCGTATCAAGCATATGGCAGTCGACTGAGCGAGGAACAAGAAATTCTGATGATGTTGGCCGATATCGCAATTGCTTTATATGCTTTGGAATCGGCAGTGATTCGAACCGCGAAAGCAATAGCAACAGATAAGGAACAGCTATCTGCACAGAAACTGCCATTGGTGCAGGCGTTGAGTGGGGATGCATTGCTAGAAGTAGAAATGAATGCGCGCAAATTGCTGCAATATGCTTCTCCAGAAGATCAATTGGTTCGTAATACTACCGCTGTGACCAATGAATTGAGTCGGCTACAGCGGGGTGGCTTGAATAAGATTAAACGTCAAATAGCACAAAATGTATTGAGTGCAGATCGTTATATTTGTTAGGGGGGCTTTAAGATGAAAGTTATTAAATTTGAAGAATATGGTGGGCCAGATGTTTTGCAATGGGTTGAGGCTGAAAAACCAGATCCAAGTGTTAGAGAAGTGGTTATTAAAGTAAAAGCGATTGGTGTTAACTATGCAGACACGGCGAGACGTGAAGGAAAGTACGTGGTACCAACAGAATTGCCTTACATTCCTGGATCTGAAGTAGCAGGTGTAATTGTTGAACTTGGAGAAAATGTATCACAGTTTAAGGTAGGTGATCGTGTCGTCGCACTTATCGGCTCCGCAGGGTATGCCGAATACGCTGCAGTTGATGAAAGTGTTTTAACAAGAGTTCCTGAAGGTGTAGGTTTTGAGCAAGCGGTCGCCTTGCCGCTTCAAGGATTAAGTGCTTATCATATATTGAAAACTATGGGGCGTCTTGAAAAAGGAGAAACTGTATTGATCCATGCTGCTGCAGGCGGTGTTGGTGCAATCGCGGTGCAATTAGCAAAGATTTTTGGTGCAGGAAAAATTATTGCGACAGCTAGCACTGAAGAAAAGCTATTTCATGCACAAAAAATGGGAGCAACCCATCTAGTTAACTACACAGAAGAAGGCTGGGTAGATAAAATAAAAGCTATCACGGACGGTAAAGGTGTCGACTTAGCACTCGAAATGGTTGGTGGTGAAGTATTTAATAAAACCGTGAAATGTCTTGCTCCATTTGGTAGGTTAGTCATTTTTGGAGCAGCCAGTGGAGAACAAGCTTCATTTAATCCAGGCCAATTAATGCGTAAAAATCAATCTGTTATCGGCTTTTTCTTACCACAGATTATGCGCAACCCTGAATTGATTCAAAAAAGTTTTAGTGAACTATTAGCTTATATGAAGACTGGTGAATTGATTTTAACGATTGGTGGAACTTATCCACTTGCTGAAGCTGCCAAAGCGCATTATTCGCTGCAAGGACGGAAAACCATTGGGAAATTGGTTCTCAAGCCATGACATAGTAACTGTCTGTAACATGTTTCAATCCCATCCCCATGCTTGAGATGCTCGGAGTTAAACTAATTTAAATTGAATTGTCCTTTTGGTTAAATCGTGTAAATTGCTTTTTAGCGGAACATGGTGAGAGTTGGATAGTTTTCGGCGCAGGTTTAAACAATGACCTAACGTGGAGGTTGTCGGAATCTGAATTAGCGAACAAAAATGTCATCGAGATACTGTTGACTTGCTACCATCCTTATCCTTTTGATTATGCAAGAGGGTTGGCACACTTGGAATATCTACGGTACAAAAGAATGTACGCGCAAAATAATTCATGGGATTTGGCAACATGAAAAAAGTATAGACAAGGAGTGAGAAAATGAAAATATTAATTGTTGGAGCAGGTGCAATTGGTGGATATTTTGGTGGTCGTTTAGTAGAAAAAGGAGAAGACGTTACGTTTCTTGTAAGAGCAAACAAAAAAGAAATATTGCAACAAACAGGTTTAAACATTCGAAGCAAAAATGGAGATTTACAATTTTCACCGAAGTTAATTACTAAAAGTGATAATAGCAAGCCGTTTGATGTTGTGCTCATTTCTACTAAATCCTATCAGCTTACGACTGCAATCGAAGATGTTCAGCCATTCGTCGGTCCAGAAACCATGATTCTGCCTTTGCTAAATGGGATTGCTCACTTACAGATACTAATCCGAGCATTCGGAGAAGAAAAAGTTCTTGGAGGCTTGTGTTTTGTCGAATCGACTTTGGCGGACGACGGCACAATTGTCCAGACCAGTCCTGTCCATCAATTGGTTTACGGGGAACGAACAGGTCAACAGACAGAACGGATTGGCAAATTAGAGTTGGCCTTTAAAGGAACCAAAGCAGAGTTCGTTAAGAGCGATGACATCAATCAAGATATGTGGCATAAATATTTGTTCATCACAGCGATGTCTGGCATTACATCAATGATGGAGACGTCTATCGGACCTATACGAGATCTTGAAACAGGACAACACGTTATCCGTGTGTTTTTGGAAGAACTTGTAGCTATTATGGAAAAAATAGGTGCACCAATCGCACCAGCAATTGCTGAAACACAATTCCAACGGATTAATGATATGTCAGCGGAAATGAAGTCCTCCATGCAACGTGATATTGAGAAAATGCAGCCTACGGAAGCCGAACATTTGCAAGGTTACTTACTTGGGAAAGCTAAAGAAGTGCAGCTTTCTGTTCCTATTCTTGAAATTATTTTTACAAAATTAATGCTGTACGAACAAAGACAGGCTGTTCAATAGTTTCAAGAAACATTGCTCAGGCTAATCGTTTGCAACTTCCTATCTGAATAAATGACAATAATTTTTCTGTAATTACTGTTACAACGTGTATACTGTCGGAGTGATTTCTTTGTTTCCAATTCTAGGTGGGTAAGAGAGAGGGAAGTTCTTAATACATGTGTACAGCTGTAGCATTTGTGAAATAAAAGAAATATTTGTCAGAACATTTACATTCTTTTGACAATCATCTATGATTGGCATACAAGCGATTTTTTAGCGTTTGTAAAAAAAGAGAAGGAGCTGGATTCATGAATGCTATTGCACTTGCTGCTATCGGAATTTTCATCTTTATACTAGGTTATCGCTTTTATTCCAAATTTATAGCAGAAAAGATTTTCAAACTTGATCCGAACTACGTTACTCCTGCACATCGCTTTAAAGATGGCGTCGATTTTGTTCCGACCAACAAATTTGTTTTATGGGGGCACCATTTTACTTCTGTTGCTGGAGCTGCGCCGATTTTAGGACCCGCTATTGCTGTTTATTGGGGATGGCTACCGGCAGTGTTATGGGTAGTTTTCGGTACAGTCTTTGCGGCAGGTGTTCACGATTTCGGGACATTGGTTTTATCAGTTCGAAACAAAGGACAATCAGTCGGAACACTTGCACACCGGTTGATTGGTCAACGAGGAAAAGTTTTGTTCTTGTTTATCATTTTAATTTTAGTGCTAATGGTCAACGCAGTATTTGCTTGGGTGATTGCTAAACTATTTATCTCATATCCAGCTAGCGTTGTGCCAGTATTTATTCAGATTCCTTTAGCTGTTTGGATTGGTCATGCTGTTTATAAGAAAAATAAGAAAATGCTTATTCCTTCGTTGTTTGCTTTGGCAGTTATGTATATAACCGCTATCGCCGCCAGCCAAATAAGCTTTCTTCAAATTGATCTTGTTCAATACATGGGTGGAGAAAATGGCACTGGAATATTCGGTCTCGATCCGATTTCCACCGCATTCTTTATTTGGATTATTGTTTTGATGATCTATGTTTATATTGCTTCTACTCTACCGGTTTGGAAACTACTTCAGCCGCGTGATTTTATCAACTCTCATCAATTGATCGTTGGGCTTGGTATTCTTTATCTTGGTTTGTTATTTACGAACCCTAAAATCACAGCACCAATGACCAATCCAGATGCCGATATCTCCTGGTTTCCGTTGTTGTTCATCACGATTGCCTGTGGTGCAATTTCAGGATTTCATGGACTTGTTTCTTCCGGAACTTCTTCAAAACAGTTGGATAAAGAAACAGACGCCCGCTTTGTCGGTTATTTAGGGGCAATTGGAGAAGGGATTTTGGCATTGATTTCCATCATTGCTGTTATTACATTATTCCCCGACCGTGAATCGTTCTTTGCAACTTATAGCAGTTTCCAAGCATCTAATGGAGCTGGTTTAGGGGCCTTTATCGAAGGTGCTACCAATTTAGCTCAAGGATTGCTGATTCCGCCGGAAATCGCTTCAACAATTGTTTCGATTATTGTTGTTTCATTTGCTGCAACAACTTTGGATACTTCGGTTCGTTTAATGCGTTACATCATTTCGGAATTAGGTGTCGAATACAAAATTCCATCTCTTGAGAAAAAACACGTCGCGACGACACTTGCCGTTGGAGCAAGTGCAGCACTAGTGTTGCTTCCTGAAGGACCAAACGGATTTGGGTCAGGTGGTTACTTGTTATGGCCATTGTTCGGAACAGCCAATCAGTTACTCGCGGGTATTAGTTTATTGTTAATTTCCATATGGCTTAAGAAGCTCGGGCGAAATTACATGATCACTATCATCCCGATGATTTTCCTTATGTTTATGACGCTTTGGGCGATGTTCCAGCAAGTGTTTTTGCAGTGGGCGTGGTATGCAGAGCAGCCAAGTATGCTGTTGTTCATATTTGGAGCTATCATCTTCGTCTTTACGTTATGGATTATCCTAACCGCTGTCCAAGCATTATTGAATAAAACAGATCCAGGTTTCTCAGAAGAAGAATAAAATGAAGAATGGCCAAGGGATCATGCATTTTGTGATCCCTTGTATTTTTAGTAGAGAGAGGTGCTACTATGTTGGTGTTCGATAAATTAAAACAATTGATCGCTTTCTATGAAGCTGTCCTTGAATTGCCGCATCGCACTGAAATTGCACGTGAACTTCGAGATGAAGATGATCTCTTTCTTCTAATGCTCTACTCGGAGATGCTCGGCATTCCCAATCCAGTTTATTACTACACATTGGAATTGTATCCGTACATGATTGAAGAGTTCCATGATTGGCATCTGCGGATGGGCATGGATAAATCACCGTTAACCGGCATTCGTTGCTGTTAGGGTTACAAGGAATGAGGGAGTAGGATGGATGTACTATC
This sequence comes from Planococcus kocurii, assembly GCF_001465835.2. Classification (NCBI taxonomy): domain Bacteria; kingdom Bacillati; phylum Bacillota; class Bacilli; order Caryophanales; family Caryophanaceae; genus Planococcus; species Planococcus kocurii. The sequence continues at coordinate 1,402,385 of NZ_CP013661.2, read as the reverse complement.
AAAAAGCATCATTTTTGTTGGAGGCAAAGGTGGCGTTGGAAAATCGACATCTGCTGCAGCCATTGCCTGGAGATCAGCCAAAGAAGGCAATAAAACTTTATTGATTTCAACAGATCCAGCACATAATGTGGGCGATATTTTTAATGAGAACATTGGCGGTAAAACAAAAGCAATTGCCGACAATCTCTACGCGCTGGAAATTGATCCTGAAATTGAAACGGATAACTACATTAAAACAGTAAAAGCCAATATCAAAGGTACGGTTCACTCCAGCATGATGGAGGAAGTGAACCGACAATTGGATACGGCGAAAGCTTCTCCAGGTGCAGATGAAGCAGCATTGTTCGATAAACTAATTCATATTATTTTAGAAGAACGACAAAACTTCGACAAATTGGTGTTCGATACAGCTCCGACTGGTCATACTATCCGGCTTTTGACTTTGCCTGAGTTGATGGGTGTTTGGATTGACGGGTTACTTGAAAAACGGCGTAAGACGAACGAAAACTATACACAGTTGCTAAATGATGGTGAACCTCGTGAAGATCCTATTTATGACGTGTTGAGAGAACGACAAGAGCGTTTTTCTAAAGCACGGGATCTCTTGCTAGATGAAAAAGAAACAGGATTTATCTTCGTCTTAAATCCAGAACGGCTGCCTATTCTGGAAACCAAAAAAGCATTGGATTTATTGCATCAATATCATCTTCATGTAAAAACGTTGATTATCAATAAAATTCTGCCAGAAGAGGCAGATGGTGAATTTTTAATGGAGAGAAAAAAACACGAGAAAAAGTATTTACAGCAGATCGAAGAAACTTTTCCAAAACAAAAATTGGTGCAAGTGCCGCTTTTTTCACAAGATATTATTAGTAAGACACAGTTGGAGTTGTTTAGTGAGTATTTTCAGAAAGGATGAACAAAATGAAAGCATTTGTAATGGAATCTGGAGAATGGAAACTAAAAGATATGCCAGAACCGCTAGCGAAGTCAGAAGAAGTGGTCGTATCGCTAAAAGCAGCAGGCATCAATCGGAGAGACTTGGGCTTAATCAAGCGTTATGGTGACAATCCTGAGGCAATGATCGTCGGCTCTGATGGGGCAGGTATAGTAGAGTCAGTGGGCGAAGATGTCATCGACTTTGCTGCTGGAGACGAGGTCATCATTAATCCCGCACTGCGCTGGTATACCAATAGCGAAGGACCACCCGTAGAGTTTGATATTTTAGGGATGCCTGATCACGGAACATTTGCAGAGAAAATTACTGTGTCAGCCGAACAGCTAGAAAAAAAACCTCATTACTTAAGCTGGGAAGAAGCAGGAAGTTTAGCTTTGCCCGCATTGACGGGCTACCGTGCGTTATTTACAAAAGGGCAAGTGAAAAAAGGCGACACCTTATTTATTCCAGGTGCTGGGAGTGGCGTTGCGACGTTTTTAGTTCAATTCGCTAAAAACATTGGAGCTAGAGTAATCGTGACTTCCCGCAGTGAAGAAAAGCGTCAGCACGCCCAGAAAATTGGTGCCGATCGAACTATTGCGACTGACAGCGATTGGGTAGAAGAAATGGCAGATGAAACAATTGATTTGGTCATAGACAGCGTAGGAGGGGCTACTTTTAATCGGTCACTCGACATTTTGAAAAAAGGTGGACGCATTGTTATTTTCGGAGCCACTACAGAAGATACGGTCGATTTTAATCTTCGTCAGTTTTTTTATGGACAATATCAATTGTTTGGCTCGACGATGGGAAGTCGTGAAGAATTACGTGATATGCTCGATCATATGGAATCTTACAATATGCGACCAGTCGTTGATAAAACTTATTCGTTAGACCAAGCGCAAGAAGCATTTGATTATTTAGCGTCTGGCAATCAGTTTGGCAAAGTTGTTTTGAAAATAAGCGAATAAATAACGAAACTTTTTGATCAGTCAATCGTATACAAAGGATAAGAAAGATTTGACTGGAGGTTTACGCAATGGAGAACACAGGATTAAAAATACTTGTCCATGCTAGTGCGTTTTTTGCACCATTTCTCGTTCCTGTAATTGTTTTTCTCATTTCACAAGACAAAGAAGTGAAGAAGTTGTCTATTCAGGCACTGCTATTTCAACTCGTTTTAGGTGTACTGATTTCCATCTCGATTTTTTTGATTGTTTTCTTGATCGGCATTCCAATGCTAATTGTTTTTGGACTGATGGGCATCATCATTCCAATCATGGGAATTCTCAAAGCGCTCAACAACGAGTATTTCGACTACCCGATAGTCGGAAGTTGGTATCGATAAAAAAAGTCCCCTTTGAGGGGACTTTTTTTATTCAAGAATATACGTTAACGCCTTAATTGCCTGGTCACAGGTTTCAACCGTGGCATGTGCTTTTCGTGACAACTCTTTTAATGGATGGTGTAATTTTTCTGGACGAATGAGAATGACTGGCTTGCCCGAAGCAAGTGCTGTACTGGCATCCATTGCTGTATTCCATTGTTTGTACTGTTCACCGAAAAGTGCAATGACCAAATCGGCTTTGTGCATCAAGACACTCGTGCGCAAGTTATTAAAGCTAGAAGCAGCGTGGTCTTTGGCGACAGCGTTAGGCTGTTCGCCAAGAATAGCCTCGCCAATATTATCCGAACGTTCATGAAGTTCCATTGGACCTACAAAATCAATTGGCAAATCCAACGTAGCTGCCTTTTTTTTGATTTCCTCGCGCCAAGCGCTATGAATTTCTCCAGCAAGATAAACAGTTATTCTCATCATGTCACCCTCCAAAAGATATTTCTTTCAGTGTATCATACTGGCAGAAATTATATAATTTGGCGTTCTCTATGGATAACAGGCATCACTGAAAGCACATTATCTATTTTGAAAGTGCGTTTTTTGTAGCGAAGAAAGCAATAGGCTTGAAACGAGTCGCCACTAATTTTTAAAATTTTGATACGGCGTTTGCTAATGGTGCCATCATTTGCCATGTACATCATATCGATCAGCTGCTGGTAGTTAAAAGCTTTCAAAATTTGTGCTTTCATGAGTAACCCTCCTTATAATAAGAACGTTTGTTCTTATTATAAAACATCGGCACAGTTAAAACAAGTAGGTAGTATCGTGTATAATAGAACGAACATATATTCTTTTGTGAAACGAGAAAGGGGTAATTTGATGAAGTTTTTTCACACTGCCGATTGGCATTTAGGAAAGTTAGTGCAGGGAATTTACATGACAGAAGAACAGCAGTTTGTGCTGGAGCAATTCATAGATGCTATAAAAAAAGAGCAACCTGACGCTATTATTATTGCGGGAGATCTTTATGATCGTGCGGTTCCGCCAACTGATGCTGTTAATTTACTAGATGAACTACTGGCGGAAATTGTGTTGGAACTAAAGACACCCGTTTTGGCAGTAGGCGGCAACCATGACAGTCCAGGAAGATTGAATTTTGGTAGCCGATTGATGAAGATGAACGAAATTCATCTCGCTGGCCATGTCCACAAAAATCATCAAGCCACTGTCTTGAACGACCAGTTTGGAGAAGTTCATTTTCATTTAGTGCCTTATGCAGATCCCTCTATGGTCCGCTACGAGTTTGAAGATGATACCATCCGTACGCATAATGACGCGATGAAGGCTATTACAGAAAATATTAAAGCTACATACGATTCGCAAGCTCGGCATGTGTTTGTGGGGCATGCATTTGTGACGCCTCATGGTGAACAAGAAGAAAACACCAGTGACTCTGAACGACCGCTATCAATTGGCGGGGCGGAGCATGTAGATGCAAGACATTTTGAAGGATTCCATTACACAGCGCTTGGTCATCTTCATAAAGCACATTATGTGCTGAATGACACCATTCGTTACTCAGGATCCCCTTTAAAATATTCGATTTCAGAAGAGCATCATAAAAAAGGTTTCCATGTTGTTGAACTGGATGGACAAGGCGAAGTGTCAGTAGCTAAGCGGTTATTTAATCCAAGACGTGATATGCGTACGGTTGAAGGCACTATTGATGAAATTTTGCACCATGAAATGAGCGAGGATTTTGTTTTCGTGACTTTATTGGACGATGCGCCTGTATTATTTCCGATGGAAAAAGTACGTTCCGTGTATCCGAATGCTATGCATGTGGAACGAAAGAATTTTTCTGGGAGTCTGTTACAAAGTGATACAGAATCGCGCCGAAAGATGGATTCATTGTCTTTGTTCCATAATTTTTACGAGGAAGTAAAAGGCGAAAAAGCGAAAGCTGAAACGATTGATATTTTTAAAGAGGTATTGCAAGAGTTTCTGCATGAAGAACCTGCCAAAATAGAAGAGGTGAAGCCATGAGACCTTTAAAGCTAAAAATGACGGCATTCGGTCCTTATAAAAATACAGAAGAAATTGATTTTGCTGATTTGCAGGGCAATCAGCTATTCGTCATTTCAGGTAGCACAGGTTCAGGCAAGACGACCATTTTTGATGGCATTTGTTTTGCTTTATACGGTTCTGCTAGTGGTTCGGACCGCAGCGAGTCACGCATATTAAGAAGTGATTTTGCAGATGACACGACCCACACTTGTATTGAAATGGAATTTGAAATACACGGCAAAATCTATCGTATTTTGCGTCAAATGGGTCACGTGAAAAAAGGCAATAAAAGCGCAACGGGCGAACGTTATGAATTCTTTGAACGCATTGACGGAGTTGAAAAGCCTTGTGTTGAGCGGCAAATTGTTTCGGAAATAAATCGACGTGTTGAGGAAATTATTGGACTGACACAAAATCAATTTAGTCAAATTGTTATGTTGCCACAAGGTGAATTTCGTAAATTACTAACTTCTGAAACAGATAATAAAGAAGAGATTTTACGTAAAATATTCAAGACAGAGCCATATAAATTGATCAGTGAACGGCTCAAACAAAAAAAAGATGCCGCTGTTAAAGTTTTCGAACGGGAGCAACATGACTTGAATATCCATCTCCAACGCATCACGTCGTCATTGCCAAAACGAGATTCTGAACTGTTCGACGTATTAAATCGAGAACACAAGAATGTTCATCAAGTGTTGTCAGGACTGGAGAAAGAAACTAGCTTTTATAAAGAAAAAATCAATGCGGATGAACAGCATTATCAAAGTGTCTATAAACAGCATGGTGACAAAATGAATGCTTACCACGAGGCAAAAATGTGGAATGATCGCTTTGAAGAACTGAATACGAAAAAAGTACAGCTTGAGCAGCTGCAACAGCAGCAAGCAGAATATACAGAAAAAGAAGCAACTTTACAATCGGCCGAACGTGCCAGTTATATTGCAGGCATTGAAAACTTGTTTCATGAATTAAGTGCTGATGAAACGAAGAAAAAAGTAGAGTTAGTAGATTCAATCAGCCAGCAAGAACAGGCACAACAAACAAAGCTTTCTGCTGAAAAGCAGTTTATTGCACAACAAGAACTTCAAGGTGAACGGGACAAGCTACGTGAGCAAATTAGTGATTTGGAAAAACTATGGCCGGCCATTCAAGAGCTAGAAAAGAAAAAAGGAAACCTAGTCAGCCTTGAGAAAGAATTACAGCAGTCAGAACTCCATTTAAAGCACGCTGAAAAAGAGTTCACTGTTCAGAAAAACGAAAAGCAAGACTTAGATGAAAAAATTACTAAATTAGAAGTTTCTCTGGAAACAGCTGATGAAACGCAGCAACAGCTAATGGCAGTCACGGAGAAGGCTAAGTTAACGGCTGAGTTCATTTTACTGAAACAGCAAAAACAGCAGCAGCAAGTTGTTCAAGAAGCGAAAAAGACAGACTTTGAACAAGTAGAGCTTTCTTACCGCCAACTAGAATCGCGATGGTTTACCAATCAAGCGCATATTTTAGCTGCTCAATTGCATGACGGAGAGGCTTGTCCTGTTTGTGGAAGTTTAGACCATCCGGGTACGGACTTGAAAACAGAAGAACAACCTGTATCCAAAGAACAAGTGGAGATGGCAAAATTCGATTTTGACTTAGTGGATACGGAATACCGCAATGGATCAGCAAAATTGTTTACTTTGCAAGAGCAACTGGAAAATAAACAGATAGAACTCACAAACGTAAATCTGAATGCCCAGCAGGCTGAAGAGCAGTCGCGTCAGTTAGAACAAACAAAGCGTCAGTTAACAGAGCAAATGACAGAGCAGCAGGCCGCCAAACTAGATGTGCGGAAGTGGAAAGAACAACTGGCTAATTGTTCCCGTAAAATAGAAGAACTGGAGCGGAATAACCGTGGATTGGTTGAAGAGGTGCAGAAAAAGCAATCTTCTTATTTTGCAGCTAAAGCTGTTTTTGAAAACGAACTGGCTGCGGTTCCAGAAAATTTACGAGAGCTCTCTGTTTTGAAACAGCAGTTGCAGCAAGTTTCTTCACGCAAGCAGCAGTTGGAACAAAGCTGGACTAGCGCTCAAGAGCAGTTCCAAAAGTCGAAAGAAAAACTAGCTAGTACGTTGGTTTCCGTCAACCACGCTAAAGACGTAGCAGAAGAAATAGCGCAAAAAAGAGAGAAAGCGCAACAACAGTTTACGGAAGCTTTAACGAAATCATCCTTTGATTCGGAAGCAGCGTATCAGCAGGCAAAAATATCAGACACCGCATTTACAACATTGAAAAAAGAGATTCTTGAATTCAATCAAACCCGTCATACTTTATCGCAACAAGTGAACGAGCTTAACGAAAAGCTTGCGACTCAGAGTTTCAAAGATTTGAGTCAAGCGCAGGAAGAGTTGGTTGAACTGAAAGATGCGTACGAGCAAGCACTTGCAGAACGCAATCGATCACGCGATTTCGAAAAAATTGGGTCAGAGTTAATCGAGCGTATTCATGGGGTGATTGAAAGTGCACTTGTAGCCGAACAGAATTTGAATCGAATTGCTGATTTGCATGACATGATTCGCGGACAGAACGGCTTAAAGATTTCATTTGAACGTTATTTGCAAATCGAATATTTGGAGCAAATTATCTTGTCGGCCAACGAACGGCTGAAAAATTTATCCAATGGTCAATTTCATTTGATTCGCAGTGACCGTCAAGAATCCCGTGGCAAACAAAGTGGATTGGGTCTAGACGTTTACGATGCTTACACGGGACAGACGCGTGATGTGAAAACCATGTCGGGTGGGGAAAAATTCAACGCCTCATTATGTTTAGCACTCGGAATGGCGGACGTCATTCAAAGTTTCCAAGGCAATGTCTCAATTGACACAATGTTTATCGACGAAGGCTTTGGTTCACTCGATGAAGAATCGCTTAATAAATCAATTGAAACCTTGATTGACTTGCAAAAATCAGGACGAATGATTGGTGTTATCTCACATGTTCAAGAACTGAAAGCTGCGATTCCGGCTATACTGGAAGTCAAAAAATCAAAAGAAGGGCATAGCCGCACAAAATTTCTTATCAAATAAGATCGGTTACGAAGGATTCGAGCGTTTAGTACACTCCAAAAAAGTGAATGCTAGAGATAAGAGCGTAATGTGTAAAATAGTGAAACCAAAGGGGTTTACAATATGAAAAACTTTAGTTTTAAAGCGCGAATGGTTTATTTTGGAGCAATTACTTTAATCAGTCTGGCTTTCTTTGCATTGCAGTTATTTGCTGTGGTGCAAGGGTCTGATGGAATAGGGTCCATTACTCTGGTGATTTTGTGGGCATTAATGGCATTATTTGGCTTGGCTGGCATCGGTTTTGCCTTGAAAAACCGTCAGAAAAACTGACGGTTTTTTATGTGTGCAGCAAGTACACTGGTATAGAAATTTTGAAGAAAAATAGAGCCGTGATGACGTATAGTAAAGCTAGAGCGTTATGAGGGGAAGTACAGGGGGTTGCGTAATGGGAAAAAAATTAATGCCACAAGAAGTTATCGATTTAATCGATTCCAAAGCAGATTTGATCGTTCCAATTGCTAATGGAGAGCCAATTCGCTTACTAGATATATTAGAGGAAAATGCAGAGCAATTGGATGGGGTAAGAATCCATCAAATGTTGGCATTGCGTTCACGTTCGTACATCCAAGGTGACATCGAGCAATTGCGGCATGTTTCGTATTTTTTGAGTGGTGCTACACGAAAAGTCTACCAGCAGGCAAAAATGGAACTTGTTCCAAACAACTTCCATGAAGTGCCGCGTTTGCTTCGGAAAACCACTAAAATGTCGATGATTTTAACAGTTGCTTCACCAATGGATGAACACGGCTATTTTACATTAGGAACTCAGGCCGATTACATTGCTGAGTTTATTGGTAAAGTGCCGTTTATCTTAGAAGTGAACGATCAAATGCCGCGTACATTTGGTCGCAACCAAATTCACGTCAGCCAAATCGCAGGCTATGTAGAGCATCATGCAGCTCTTTCAGAAGAAAAAGTGATGGAAGTAAGCGATAAAGATTTGTTGATTGCATCTTCCATCATTCAAGATATTCAAGATGGGGATACTTTGCAAATCGGAATCGGGTCTGTTCCTAATGCTGTTATTAGTATGCTAAAAGATCATCGACACTTGGGAATTCACACAGAAATGCTACCAGATGGTGTAGCAAAGCTGGTAGCTGCGGGTGCGGTAGATGGAACACGGAAATTTACGAATTCAGGAAAAATTGTAGCTACTTTTGCTTTTGGTTCTAAAAATTTATATGATTTTATCGATAATAATCCAGCAGTTGAATTTTTGCCGGTAAGTGTTGTTAATGATCCTAGAGAAATTGCTAAAGAAAAAAATATTGTATCGATAAACTCGACAACAGAAGTGGATTTGTTCGGTCAGTGTGCGTCTGAAACGGTAGGCGGCAAGTATTACTCGTCAAGTGGTGGCCAAGTAGATTTTGCTCGCGGCGTTCGATTTGCTGAAAATGGTAAGGGGTATATTTGCATGCCATCGACTGCGAAAGACGATACATTATCACGTATTAAGCTACAACTTGCTCCCGGATCGGTTGTCACTACGGGAAAAAATGATGTAGATCATATTGTTACAGAGTATGGGGTAGCTCGTCTGCATGGTGTTTCCATCTCAGAGCGGGCAAGGCGCTTAGCGGCAATTGCTCATCCTAAGTTTCGAGAAGAATTATTGTTCGACGCGAAAAAACATGGATTTTTAATTTAATAGAAGCAAAAAGCCGTTTTCTTTTGAAGACGGCTTTTTTGTTCGTTTAGCGAAATGCTTTTTCTTTACTAATATATAGAAAGAGCATATACTTACCTAAGTAAGTAGTTTAGGGGATGAAAATGATGAGAAAATTACTGTTCCATGAAATTCATCAAAAAGCTCGTTTATCGGTTAAAGAAGTAAATGATACGTTGAGAGAATTTGAATTATATAGCTCGCAGTGGTCTATCTTGTTTTGCCTTAAACAGTTTGGTTCAATGACGCAAAAAGAAATTTGGCAATACTTAAATGTTGAAGCACCGACTGTTACGAGGACGATTGTACGTTTAGAAGAAAGTGGATGGATATTGAGGAGAGAAGGCAAAGACAAGCGCGAGCGAATTGTTCAACTTTCACCTTTTGCTGAACAAAAGATGTCAGAAATAGCAGAACGAATCGGGCAAACCGAGAAAACTTTAGTTTCGGGTCTTTCCGATAAAGAACAAGACCAGCTAATTCTTCTGTTGAAAAAAATAGGAACGAATAATTCTGGTGAAAAGGATGTAAACAATGAGTGAAAAACGACCAATTTGGACGAGAAGCTTTATTAACATTTCTGTAAGCACATTTTTTATATTTGTCGTTTTTTATGCACTACTCACCTATACACCGCTGTATGTATTAAATGATTTAGGGGGTACAGCAACAGACGGAGGACTAGCAGTAACTGTATTCTTACTATCTGCAATTGTCATGCGCTTTTTTGCGGGCATGATTTTAGAGAAATTCGGAAAAAAACGAATCTTGATGATTTCGCTTTTCTTTTTTGCTGTGAGTACGGTGCTGTATATATTTGTTGGTAGCTTTACTGTGCTTTTGTGGCTCCGCTTTTTTCATGGCATTTGGTTTAGCTTACTGACCACTGTAGCAGGGGCAATCGCTGCAGACATTATTCCGCCAGAGCGGCGTGGTGAAGGGTTAGGTTATTACGGTATCGCTATGAATCTTGCTGTTGTGGTTGGTCCTTTTATTGCGTTGACTTTACAGCAATATGCATCAGCACAAACAGTTTTCACCACGTTAGCAGTAATTATGGTTATCGGGTTCTTTTGTGCAGTAGTCGTTAAAGTGGATGAAACACCGTTCGCAAAACAAGAAAAATCTAAGCTATCGATAGATGATTTTTTAGAGAAAAAAACGGTACCCATTGCGACAGTTGGATTTTTAATTTCGTTTGCGTATGCGAGCATCATCACATTTATTTCGATTTATGCTGAATCACTTGGACTTCTCAAAGCTGCCAGTTTTTTCTTTGTTGTTTACGCAATTTCAATGTTAATTGTTCGTCCGATTTCCGGGCGGCTATTCGACACCAGTGGACCAAAAGTTGTCATTATCCCATCTATCATCATCTTCGGAATAGGACTCATTTCACTAAGTTTTACGGAGAGTTCTTGGATGTTGTTACTATCAGGGGCGCTCATCGGTCTTGGATACGGAACCTTGCTTCCAAGTTTCCAAAGTTTAGCCATCCAAGCTGCAGATAAACACCGTAGCGGATATGCAACAGGAACGTTCTTTGCTTTTTATGATAGCGGAATCGCAGTTGGATCTGTACTGCTCGGATTAATCGCAGGAATTGCAGGGTATTCAAATCTCTACTTAATGCTCGGTCTTTTTGTAATCGTCGTTGTTTTTTACTATATGTGGATTGAATCGAAACAACAAAAGCAGAAAACTAAAAAATCAGCTGTCTATAATACTTTAAAATAAAACAGATGGAGAAAAAGAGTCTTTTTTTCTCCATCTGTTTTTAGGTTGGTTTTAGTTGTTGCATTTTACAATACGTAAAAATAAACAGACAAGAAATGACAAAGGCTGCCGAAGAGAATAAAAAGATGGAAAATCTCGTGAAAACCTAAGTATTTAGACGATAGAAAATTGGGTTTTATTGCGTAAATAACACCACCGACTGTATAAGAAACACCACCGGCAACAAGCAAAAGCAATCCGGTTAAAGAAAGGCTGTCTGCCAAGGGAACGACAGCGAAAATGATGATCCAGCCCATGGCGATGTAAATCGCCGTGGAGAGCCATCTCGGAGAATGAAACCAAACCATTTTAAAGAAAATTCCGCTGAGCCCTAAAATAGTGACAAGTGAAAATAAGGTCCAGCCAAGTGTTCCGCCAAGAGCGATTAAACAAAAGGGTGCGTAGGAACCTGCAATTAAAGCAAAAATCATCGAGTGATCGAGTTTTCGCAAAAACGCAATAATATAAGGCTGTGATAGAGCTGAATGATAAATGGTAGAAGCTGTATACAACAAAATTAAGCTAATGCCGAAAATAGAAACAGCTACTACGTGCAAAACAGGTTCATTGGCATAAGCAGTTTTAATAACCATTGCCAAAAGTGCAACTAATGATAAAATAGCTCCTGCTAAATGGGATAAGGCGTTAAACGGTTCTCGGATATATACGGACATATGGAATAGCTCCTCGCTCTATGTAGTTATTGAAACTACTTATAACGATACTCGCATTATTAGGGGGAGTCAAGTTTGGAGAAACTCTAATAATAAGGTAAGATATCCAATATAAATACCTGTAGGGAGCGTGCGATGTATGAGAAAAACGACTGATGTCATCGGAGAGATGGTTTTCCATAATCAGATTTTGCCAGAAGATATCCCAAAGATTGACCTGTATATCGATCAGGTCATTCAATTGTTTGAATCGAGTTTTGTTGATTCTAAGCGCCGTTCCGATGAGAAAATCTTAACCAAAACGATGATTAACAATTATGCTAAAGGAAAATTATTTTATCCGGTTCACAACAAAAAATACAGCCGCGATCACATTATGTTGATTAGCTTGATTTATCAAATGAAAAGCGCTTTGTCGATCAATGACGTTAAGCAAGTGTTAACTGGAATTAATGAAAAGGCAGAACAAAAAGAATTAGATTTAGAGGCATTTTATCGCAGTTATTTAGCCCTTCAGCAAAGCAACACAGAGGTTTTTGCGGATGCCTTAAAACACCAAACACAAGAAGCTGCCGATCAAGTTGTAGAAGTTAAAGACTCCGAAGAATTGGAGCGCGTACTGCTAATTGCGTCACTCGTACACACCAGCAATCTTTACCGAAGAGCGGCTGAAAAACTGGTAGACGAGATGGTGGAAAGGGTGGAAAAATAATGGTCAACATTCTTATTGATGCAGACGGATGTCCGGTTGTTGGGCAGACCATCGATTTGGCTAAAAAATTTCGCTTGCCTGTTGTTTTGATTTGCGACACTTCCCATGAAATGCATCGAGAAGGAGCAGAGACAATTACCGTGTCAAAAGGAGCGGATGCTGTGGACTTTGTTCTCGTAAATCGTGTTAAAAAAGGGGATATTGTCGTCACTCAAGATTATGGACTTGCGGCAATGGTACTTGCCAAACGCGGAATTCCAATCGATCAAAATGGCCGTGTTTATTCAGATGAAAATATTGAACAGCTGCTCCACGGCCGTCATGTCGCCAAAAAAATTCGACAAAGTGGAGGCAGAATGAAAGGACCGAAAAAACGTCAGCCTGAAGATAATGAGAAATTTCAAGTGGCCCTAATCAAACTGCTAGAACAAGTCAGCGAAAATGAAAAAATGCTCGGGACATAAAGTCGCCGAGCATTTTTTTGCTTATTAGGTGCAATTAGATTGTCCAGCGATCGTTGACAATCGCTATTAACTGCCAATCACCACTACTGTTCTTTTCAAATACCATATTCAGGCTTTGCCAATCCATTTGTCCATACCGGTCTGTACCTGGGTAATAGTATTCGACAATCGTTGCTTGAGGATACAGCTGATGAATAAACTCGTGTGTAGTTGGTTGGATGGTCTGCCCATATCGCTCTTTAGCGGTGTAGGTCGCATTCATCAAGTACGCACTGTAATACTTAGCTGGTGTCAACTTGATTTCAAATCCGCTACCATCTTGATAACCCCATAGATAATTAGTGGAGTTTTTCATAAAGTTAGGTAACTGGGATTTGGTAAAAGTGACGCCACCACTATCGATGCAGCCACCGCTGTAAGGACAGAAAGTTAATCCGTCTGTTGAACTCACATAAGTTGCCACGTCACTAAATTTTTTGGCTTTCAGATCTGCCAAAATGTCGTTAGCTGTCATAAGCAATTCCTGTTTTTCAGGAATAAAAGACGGCTCGATCGCGCGTGCCAGAAATGCAGAAAATTGAGCGCGCGTTACTGGAACATCGGGGCGGAACGTATTATTCGAATAGCCACGTGCAACACCTTGGTGGGCAAGTCTTGATACGGCATCAAATGCAAAATGATTTGCACTCATGTCTTTAAACGTATTAGCCGGAGCTTCTGGGAAATAGAAGGCTCTGTCAAGCATTGCAACCGTTTGGGCACGAGTGACGGTCCAGTTTGGGCGGAAATAATTGTTCGGGAAACCGAAAACGATTCCCTCTTCAACGGCCGAAGCGATATAACCTGAGAACCGATTATTGGCAGATACATCTCTAAAGCCGGTCGAGCGGGAAGTGTCGTCTAAATTTAAGGCACGTCCAATCATCGCGACAGCGTGGGCCCGTGTAACAGGATCGTTTGGTCGGAAGGTGCCATCACGGTAACCGTTGATGATTCCTTCTTCGTACAAGTAAGCAATTTCAAAAGCGAACGGGTGGCTGGCATACACATCGTCAAACAAAACAATCGCTTTGGCGGGAGACAAAAACGAACTGAACATCAGGATGACAGCAGCAATTAAAGACAACAAAGTCTTCATATTGATCCCTCCCTATTTGATCTTATTTTACCACATCATAAAGATAAAAGTAACAAATAATTGTTATATAAAATAATAAATTAAGATTAATTTAACCAGCTACGCTTATGTAACTAAAGTGCTTGTGTTCAAAGATAAATACAAAAAACGAGGCGGTAGTTCTAGGCGGAATTCCGTTGTGAGAGAAAATTTACAGCGAGCTAAGTTCTGTTTAGTTAGTTTAGAAAGCAGATAACGGGTATATAAAAGGAAGTGAGAAAATATATGTATTTTTATGGGGGAATTATGGATGAAGAAATCGACAATAAACACACTTATTGGCAGCGCACTTGCAGCAGCCTCTGGAATTTTTGTCTACCGCGCATACCAAGAAAGAAATGCCGTGCGTGTAGAACCGGATATAGATATGTACAATAGTTCAGAAATTGACGAACGCGAAAGTGTAGATGCTCTAGATGACTCCGCTGAGAAGGGCTTGTCTCAGTTAGATTCAGCTTACCGGGATGAATGGCAAGCCAATGCATTTCCACAAACTCATAAAGAAATGCGAGAGCTTGAAGAAGACAACTAAAAAGATGACCACGAGCGAAAGTAAAAGTTCTTTTTGCTTTCGCTTTTCTGTGTCGGAAATTCTTTGGATAAAAGAGAGGTGGGGAAAATTTTGTGGATTAAAAAACCGTTTTTTGAATACACAACGGCAATCTTGCTCGTTGCCATTACTTTGTTCTTTTTAGGAAAGATCGATTATATTTTTGAGCCATTGCAAATCATCGTCGCAACTATTTTTGCTCCTATTTTAATCGGTGGACTTCTTTATTACCTACTGCGTCCATTTGTGAAGGGACTGATGCGTTATGTATCTAAAATTATAGGAATTGGAATCGTCTTTGCAATCATTATTTTAACTTTATCTACCTTGCTTTATTTCTTCGGTCCTGTCATCACCAATCAAGTCGAAAGTTTGGCGAACTTAGCGCCTTCAAAAGTTGAAGAAGTAACCGAGGAATCGAATGATTTACTGGCTGATTTTAAATTAGGTGGAGTTACAGGCCCGGAGATAAAAGCGGGAGCTTTGAACTTTTTGGAAAACCTTTCAGAAAGCTTATTAAATAATGTCATGACTATTTTAACGACAGTCATGAATGTTGCGATTGTGCTAATCGTTGTCCCTTTTGTTCTGTTCTTTCTATTAAAAGATGACGAAAAGTTTATTCCGCATTTGACAAAGTATTTGCCTGAGGAACATAAGCCGGAAGGCGAAAAACTATTGAAGGATGTTGATCGGACCCTTTCTGCATTTATTGTCGGTCAAGCGATTGTTGCTGCGGTTGTTGGGACTTTCATGTATATCGGCTATTTAATTATTGGATTGGATTATGCCCTTAGTTTAGCAATTTTTGCGATGTTCTTAATTATCGTTCCGTTTTTAGGTCCGCTGATTGGGATTATTCCTGCCCTGTTTGTCGCTTTAATGAGTGGCGATATATGGATGGCGGTAAAGGTGATTTTGGTTTTACTAGTCGTACAGCAGCTCGAAGGGAATTTGGTGACACCCAATATTATGAGCAACCGATTAAACATTCATCCGTTGACAATTATCTTGTTGCTAATGATTGCCGGCGCTTTGTATGGATTTATTGGCATTTTGATTGCTATTCCGACATATGCAGTAGTGAAAACGCTCGTTCATAACTTCCGACTATTTAACCGTTTGTGGAAAAAAAGGAAAGTTGTGAACAAAGAGGTCATTTAGTCCCTTTATTTTTGCTAAATGTTAGTTATTTTCTATCAAAGGTTCTGAAATTAAGAAAATTGTGATATATTAATGTTCAGAAGGATTGAAAATTGAAAAAAGGGGGATTTAAAATGAAGAAATGGAGTCTTTTAGTACTATTGCTAGCAATGATGTTCGTCATTGCTGCCTGTGGATCGGATGAAGCTGAAGAAGATGCGACAAGTGATGACGGGAGCAGTAAAGCAGAAAAATACACAGTAGGAATCGACACAACTTATCCGCCATTCGAATTTGAAGTGGACGGAGAATATACAGGAATCGATATCGATTTGATTACAGCAATTGCTGAAAACCAAGGTTTTGAAATTGAATTCAGCCCTATGGACTTTGGTGGGATTATTCCTGCATTGCAAGCAGATCAATTGGACGTGGCGATTGCTGGTATGAGTATTACAGATGAGCGTAAAGCAGTAGTCGATTTTTCGGACCCTTACTTTGATGCAGGATTGTCTCTTGTTGTCGCAGAAGGTAATAATGAAATTACATCGTTAGACGATTTAGAAGGCAAAACAGTTGCTGTTAAGAGTGGAACAACTGGTGCTCAGTTTGCTCGCGATAACGAAGCAAAATATGGCTACACAGTAGCACAGTTCGAAGATAGCCCATCTATGTTCCAAGAAGTTTCAAACGGCAATGCAGCAGTATTGCTAGAAGATTACCCAGTTATTGCTTATGCAATTGCTGAAAGTGGACTTGCTTTAGAAACAGTAGGAGATCGTTTAACTGGAGATCAGTACGGAATTGCTGTATTAAAAGGGGAAAATGCAGAAGTTCTTGAGCAAATCAATGCAGGTCTTCAAGAGTTGCGTGATAGCGGTAAATACGATGAAATTTTAGCGAAGTATATTGCAGAATAAAAAATAAATGTAGCGCGCATAAGCGCGCTGCATTTTTTTATTCAAAGGAGATGTGAAAATGGATACGATTGTTAATGCCTTTCCGTATTTAATGGAAGGTCTGAAAGTAACGTTATATATATTTGCGATTGCCATTGTCCTTGGATTTTTAATCGGTTTAATTGTTGCGTTGTTTAGACTGGCGCCGTTGAAAATTTTGAATTGGATTGCGAAAATTTTTGTTGATGCGATTCGCGGAACACCATTTATTGTCCAGTTATTCTTTATCTATTTCGGTTTGAACTCTTTAGCTTTTATTTCTTTGGATAATACGACTGCTGGTATTGTAACGGTAGCGATTAATGCAGGTGCTTACTTCTCAGAAATCATTCGTGCAGGTATTCAGTCGATTGATAAAGGACAGACAGAAGCTGCGCGGTCACTTGGATTGAATTCAACGCAAAATATGCGCTATATCATTTTGCCTCAAGCTTTCAGACGAATGCTGCCAACGATCACGAACCAAGCGATTATTTCATTGAAAGATACGTCTTTGCTATCGGTCATTGGGGTGGCAGATTTGACGCAAGAAGGACGTATTCAGGCCAGCGCCACATTTGATGCGTTTAATGTGTACTTAATCCTAGGAATTATATACTTCGTCATCATATACTTGCTCTCCATGCTGGCGAGCTATGTAGAAAGGAAGTTTGTTTTACGATGACTATGATACGAGTAGAAAACTTAAAAAAATCATTCGGCAAGCTGGAAGTTATAAAAGATATGAGTACAGTTGTAGAAGAAAAAGAAGTTATTTGTGTCATTGGTCCTTCTGGTTCGGGAAAAAGCACCTTTCTTCGCTGCTTAAACCGACTAGAGGAAATTACAGGTGGTCATGTTTATATCGAAGAAACGGATATTACAGATCCGAAAGTAGATATCAATAAAATTCGTCAAGACGTCGGAATGGTGTTTCAGCAATTTAATCTGTTTCCTCACAAATCGGTTTTGGAAAACGTCATTCTAGCACCGATGAAAGTAAAAAAAGGGGACAGAAAATCCGCTGAGAAAAAGGCCTATGAATTGTTAGACAAAGTTGGACTTCGTGAAAAAGCGAAGGCGTATCCAGGCGAACTTTCCGGCGGTCAAAAGCAGCGTGTGGCAATTGCTCGCGCACTGGCAATGGATCCGAAAATCATGTTGTTTGATGAACCAACTTCAGCACTCGACCCGGAGATGGTAGGCGATGTGCTAGATGTTATGAAGCAACTAGCGCGCGAAGGGATGACCATGGTCGTTGTGACACATGAAATGGGGTTCGCCGCTGAAATGGGTGACCGCGTGTTGTTTATTGACGGAGGTTATATTGTTGAAGAAAACGTACCGAAAGAATTGTTCGGCAATCCACAACATGAGCGGACAAAAGCGTTTTTGAGTAAAGTATTGTAGAGAAATGCGCCTCTGGGCGTATTTTTTTATGGATTTTAGCGTTTGGACAGTATTTGGTGCGAATTGGACAGTATTTGCTCAAATCGGACAGTATTTCATTTCATTCCGACAGTATTTACAACAAACTCGACAGTATTTGAAAAATATGGAATAAAACAATGTGAAATGCCCAAACAAAAACCGGTCTGGATGGGAATCCAGACCGGTTTGCGTTCAATCGCTTTTATTCTTCGTCAAAAACGTGAACTTTTGTCATTTTATCGCCATTACTCATTGCTTTAGCCGTTTCAAGTCCTGAAGTCACTTGGCCGAAAACAGTGTGAACGCCGTCAAGATGCGGTTGTGGTGCGTGAACGATAAAGAATTGGCTTGAACCTGTGTCTTTACCAGCATGTGCCATTGAAAGGCTTCCTGCTTGGTGCTTACGTGGGTTGCCTTGAGTTTCACATTTGATTGTTTTGCCGCTGCCGCCAGCACCAGTACCAGTTGGGTCGCCGCCTTGGCTTACAAAGCCAGGAATTACGCGGTGGAATGTTACGTCATTGTAGAAACCTGAGTTTGCAAGGTCCTCAAAGTTTTTAACCGTGTTGGGTGCTTCGTTCGGGAAAAGTTCGAATTCGATGATTTCGCCGTTTTCCATGTGGATGTGTCCTTTTTTCGCCATGTGTAAACATCTCCTTTATAATTGGTTCATTTCCCAGTATATCGATTTTTTGGGTGGCTGTATAATCATTTGCCACATTATAAGGCTTTTAATGAACCGCCTTCTATGACAAGCAAATCCCAATGCTGTTGCTTTACCTAAACCTTTCATAACGACAACTACTTTTTGTTAAGTCCTAAGTCCGCTGCATTCATCCTTTTATCTGTATCTACCCTCCAGGTTATGAATGGAATACAGAGTATTCAAACTTTTCTTTTTTTAATTTCCGTCATAAGTCCAATGGCGTGAAATGGGGGTAAATATGATAGGATATAGGTATTGAGTAGATTAGGAGTGTTATAAATGGAAGAACGCGAAGTTTTTGATATAACGATTATCGGCGGCGGGCCAACGGGCTTGTTTGCTTCCTTTTACGGCGGTATGCGCAAAATGAAAGTGAAAATTATCGACAGTTTGCCACAGCTTGGTGGTCAGCTGACTGAACTATATCCGGATAAATTCATTTACGATATTGGTGGATTTCCCAAAATATTAGCAAAAGATTTAGTGGACAATTTAGTTCAACAAGCAAAATATGGAGATCCTGAAATTTGTTTAGAGGAATCGGTAACAGCTGCTGAACGTCATGGTGATCATTTTGTGATTCAAACAGACAAAGGTCTTCATTACACAAAAGTAATTTTATTGACTGCTGGCGTTGGAGCATTCCAACCTCGCAAACTTGCAGTTGAAGGATGCGAAGCGTTCGAAGGGAAATCGCTGCATTACGGCGTAAAAGATTTAACGGTCTTCAGCGATAAAAAAGTAGTGGTTCTAGGCGGAGGCGATTCAGCAGTCGACTGGTCGATGATGCTTGAAAACGTCGCATCGCATGTAACGCTAAGCCACCGCAGAGAGAAAATGACTGCACACGAAGCAAACATTGATGTCTTAATGGCATCAAAAGTAGAGGTGAAAAAGCCATTTGGTGTCAAAGAGTTGGTCGGTGAAAATGGCCAGGTCCGTGAGCTTATACTGATTGATAAAGAGGGCAACGAAGAACGCCTTGAAGTCGATCATGTAATTTGTAACTACGGTAATATCACTTCTCTAGGTGCCATTAAAGAATGGGGTCTTGAGATGGATAAAAACTCCGTCATCGTTAATTCTAAGATGGAAACAAGTATTCCGGGTATTTATGCGGCAGGTGACATCGCCACGTACGATGGCAAAGTGAAATTAATCGCGGTAGGTTTCGGCGAAGCACCGACAGCCATCAACAACGCTAAGTCTTATTTGGATCCAAAATCGAAAGTTCAACCATTGCATAGTACGAGCGTTTTCAAATAAAAGAGAAAAGATCCGGTACCTTTTAAAGGTGCCGGATCTTTTATTGCCTTTTTTTGTTTTTTACGAGGGGGTCATATGAAGCAGCCTTTAAAAATGAAATGCCCATTAAAATAATAACGACTGAAAAAGGCAATGCCGCAATGATTAATGCGTTTTGAAGACCTTGTGTGCCGCCGGTATAAATAACGATTGCGGCAACTGCTGATTGAATTAAGCCCCACGTAATCTTCACCAAGTTTGGCGGATTCAACATGCCACCGGTCGTTTGCATGCCGAGAACAAATGTAGCTGAATCGGCAGAAGTGATAAAAAAGATGGCGATAACAACCAATGTAATAATGGATAGTAAAGTTCCAAGTGGATAATAGTGCAATACACCAAAAGTGGCTGTTTCTAAACTATACTCAGAAATTTTGGCAATATTGTTTTGTTCTAAATTCAATGCAGAAACGCCAAATACTGCGAAAAAGATGAAACAAACGAGTGAAGGTACTAGTAAAACACCTAGCATAAACTCCTTAACTGTGCGCCCACGCGAAATACGAGCGATAAAAATACCGACAAACGGTGCCCATGAAATCCACCAAGCCCAGTAAAATACGGTCCAGGCATTAACCCAAGTACGACGTTCCTCATTAACTGGCTCGAGATTAAAGCTCATGGAAAAGAAGTTTGTTAAATAACCGCCAATAGCATCAGAGAACGAATTGAAGATATAAAGTGTAGGTCCAACAATCAATAACAGAAGAAGCAGAACAAACGCCAAAATCATATTAATATTGCTCAAATATTTAATGCCACGCCCAATACCGGACCAAGCAGAAGCGATGAAAAGAACCGTAGCCACCGCAAGAATCAACACTTGGAATGTAAATGTATTGGGGGTACCAAAAAGAAACGAAATTCCTTCATTGATTTGAGCAGATCCGAATCCAAGTGTTGAAGCTACACCGATAACAGTTGCAAAGACGGCCAACACATCAATCATTTTACCAAGTGGTCCAGCCATTAGTTTTTCACCGAACAAAGGAATTAACGTCGCGCTGATCAACCCAGGTGCATCGTTATGGAATTTGAAATAAGCCAAAACCAATGCGACGATTCCGTAAATTGCCCATGCATGCAGACCCCAATGAAAAAATGAGAATTGCATTGCTTCTTGGATTGCTTCGTTAGATCCGAGCTCAGATTTTGGAGCGCTAATGAAGGCGTGCGAAATTGGCTCGGCTGTAGTCCAGAAAACTAACCCCATACCCATTCCTGCACTAAACAACATTGAAAACCAAGAAACGAGAGAGAATTCAGGTTTGTCTTCAGGTTTCCCCAACTTTAACGTTGAAAACTTAGAAAAAATTAAATAAATACAAAAAGCTAAAATTAGAAAAACCGTCAGAAGGTAGTACCAGCCGAATGTATTTGAAATCGCAACAGTCCATTCCCCTGTTTGTGACTTGAAACTGTCAGGTGAAGACAACCCCCAAACAACCAATCCTAAACAAATTAATAATGAAGTCCAAAAAACAACCGTAACATTTTTCAAGTAGCTCTCTCCTTTAAGTTTCGTTAAATAACTTTTTAAGTTTCCCTAATTTCAATGGAATAAACGCTGTAGAATTTTTTTGTTAATAAGTCTAAGAAATCCCTTAGTTTTATTACAGTTTGTAATAAAGTCTGGATCTGTGTCATGAAATTGTGATATTCTATCTGTCGTTCTGTCATGTTCTTGACATGTCGAGGTGTTATGATCATTCCTGTTAGTGAAAAGGAGGAATTTCAATTTATGAAAAAAC
Source organism: Planococcus kocurii (assembly GCF_001465835.2). NCBI lineage: Bacteria > Bacillati > Bacillota > Bacilli > Caryophanales > Caryophanaceae > Planococcus > Planococcus kocurii. The sequence continues at coordinate 1,380,636 of NZ_CP013661.2, read as the reverse complement.
ATATCGTTACACTAACTGCTATTGCAGTGTTAAGTGTGGGAGCAGCTACTACAGCTAGCGCTTCATCGTCATATACAGTTCAATCAGGGGATACACTCTGGGGAATTTCACAAGATAAGAACGTATCGGTAGAAAGCTTAAAGGGATGGAATAATCTATCTTCAGATTTGATCTTGCCAAGTCAAGAACTTGAAATTGATGGGCAGGCAGCAACACCAAAAACAGATAGCTCGACATATACAGTAAAATCAGGCGATACATTATTCGAAATCGCGAGTGCACACGGAATTTCATTAGATAGCTTAACGAGCTGGAATGGTATTTCAGGCTATATGATTTACCCAGGTGATACGTTGACAGTTAAAGGCGGGACTGCCGTAGCTGAAAAAGCACCTGCTAAAACAGCATCTGCACCAGCAAAGTCTACTGCACCAGCACCAACGCCAGCAAGTGCACCTGCTGAAAAAGCACCAACACAAGCTTCAACGCAAGCTGGTAAAACAATGACAGTTTCTGCAACAGCTTATACAGCTTATTGCGCAGGATGCTCAGGTACGACTGCAACAGGAATTGATCTTCGTGCAAATCCAAACCAAAAAGTAATCGCAGTAGATCCTTCAGTTATTCCACTGGGCTCTAAAGTATGGGTAGAAGGATATGGAGAAGCGATCGCTGGAGATACTGGTGGCGCAATCAAAGGCAATAAAATTGATGTCTTTATCCCAACGCAAGGCGAAGCCCTAAACTGGGGACGTAAAAACATTACTATTAAAGTATTAAACTAAACATTACTATGCTACAAAGCCGAGGTGTCCACTCCCTTGGCTTCTTTTTTTGGTCTTTTTTATGTAAAAAAATTGATTTTTACTAGTCTGGTTGCAAAAAACGGTATTAAAGGAGTATAGTAATTGTATTCAGAATATTAAAATAAAAGGAGGTTTGTGAAATGGCGGAAAAAGATAAGAATTTTTCACGGCGAGATTTTCTAAAAACTTCAGGTATTGCAACAGGTGCTTTAATTGGCGGAGGGATTATTGGTGGATTAATTGGCGCGAATACAAACAAGCAAGATAATGCGACAGATTCTTCTAGCAGTTCAGGTGGAACGAAAGAAGCTTCTAGTAGCATTAGAGGGTTAACGTTTTTTAAAAGTATGGCAGATTTTGAAGTTTTGTCTCAAGCTACGGAGCGAATTTTTCCTGAAGATGATTTAGGACCGGGTGCAATTGGTTTAGCTGTGCCTTATTTTATTGATAATCAACTAGCAGGTAGCTACGGTGAAAATTCGAAAGAATACATGCAGGCGCCATTTGCGCAAGGGGAGCCTACACAAGGTTATCAAAGTCGATTAAAGCGAAATGAGATGTTTATGCAAGGCATTCAATTAATGCAAGAAGAAGCCGACAGTCGGTTTAAAACTAAATTTGTTGATTTAGAAGGCGAACAAATGGATGAAATTTTAACAGCTTTCCAAGAAAATGAAATTAAAATGAGGGGTGTTGAATCTCAGTTCTTTTTCCGGTTATTGAGACAAGCAACTTTAGAGGGAGCTTATGCTGATCCGATTTATGGTGGAAATGCCAATATGGATGGCTGGCAAATGAAAGGCTTTCCGGGACATCAGCTTGCTTATATTAAAGACATCGAAAGTGAAGATTTTGTAGAAATCAAACCGAAATCTCTTGGCATGAATCATTAACTGAAAAGGGGGAATCGATATGGTGACAACTTTAGAAGGCGTTGATGTAGTAACCGTAGGAGTCGGGTGGACAGGTGGTATTATTGCTGCTGAATGTTCAAAAGAAGGATTGAAAGTGGTGGGACTAGAACGTGGTCGTGAGCGTGGCACTGCGGATTTTAGTATGGTCCACGATGAATACCGTTACGCTGTCCGCTATGAGTTGATGCAGGATCTGTCGAAGGAGACACTGACGTTTCGAAATAATCGTAAGCAACGCGCATTGCCAATGCGCCAATTAGGATCATTTTTACTCGGTGTAGGATTAGGCGGGGCAGGAACGCATTGGAATGGTCAAACCTGGCGTTTTCTTCCGTATGATTTTGAAATAAAAACCATGACAGATAAAAAATACGGCGCGAATAAACTATCGGCTGATTACACCATTCAAGATTGGGGAATCACTTATGATGAGTTAGAGCCTTATTTTGACCGTTTTGAAAAAACAATTGGTCTTTCAGGAGAAGATAAAAACCCGTTTTGGGGCAAGCGATCAAGTGACTTTCCAACGCCACCCATGAAAAAAACACCCATTTTGCAACGTTTTGAAAAAGCGGCAACTAATTTAGGTTATTCACCGTTTATGATGCCTTCTGCTAACTTATCAGAAGCTTACGAAAATCCAGATGGGCAGAAAATCAACGCTTGTCAATATTGTGGATTTTGTGAGCGCTTTGGCTGTGAGTACGGGGCTAAAACTTCACCGGAGATAACCGTCGTGCCAACAGCTAAAGAAACGGGTAATTATGATGTCAGATTCAATTCAAACGTTGTCGAAGTGATGAAAGAAGGAGACAAGGTAACGGGCGTAAGATACTACGACACGGTCACGTTCGAAGAATTTATACAGCCTGCAAATGTTGTTGTTCTGACCAGTTACGTCATGAATAATGCCAAATTGTTAATGGTTTCAAACATCGGTCAGCAATACGATCCGGAAACAGGTCAAGGATCTTTAGGTAAAAATTATGCATATCAAATTCTTCCGGGTGCTACAGGATTTTTTGACGAACAAATGAATACATTTATGGGCGCAGGAGCTCTTGGCATGACGATAGATGATTTTAATGGCGACACCTTTGACCATGGAGATCTTGATTTTATTCACGGTGCGAGCTTGTCTTCAACTCAAACTGGATCTCGGCCAATTCTATCTAACCCGACACCTCCAGGAACCCCGTCGTGGGGCGCAGAATTTAAAAAAGCATCAATAGAGAACTTTACAAGAACCTTAAGTGTTGGTGGCCAAGGAGCTTCGATGCCACACAAAGAGAACTTCTTAGGACTTGATGATACGTATAAGGATATTTACGGCGTTCCATTATTGCAACTGACATATAACTTTACAGACCAAGACCGTGCACTTCACAGCTATATTACGGAAAAAGCAGCTGGAATTGTGAAAGAAATGGGTGCGAAAACAGTTGCTGCAAGTGGAGAGATTACAGATTATGACATCGTGCCGTATCAGACTACTCATAATACGGGTGGAACGATAATGGGCGCAGATCCTGCTACGAGTGTAGTCAATAACTTCTTGCAACACTGGGATGCAGAAAATTTATTTGTTATAGGAGCTGGGAATTTTGCTCATAATGGCGGCTACAATCCAACAGGAACTGTCGGAGCACTGGCTTACCGTTGTGCAGAAGGTATTATTCGTTATAGCCGCGAAGGCGGATCACTTGTCTAATAAAGGAGGAAGAACAACATGGGAGGATTAGCTTCAATTGGCGTGCCGGGCTTAATCATTATTTTAGTCATTGTTTTAATTATATTTGGACCAAAAAAATTGCCCGAAATCGGTGGAGCAGTCGGGAAAACATTTTCTGAATTCAAGCGTTCAACAAAAGGCTTAATGGATGACGATGACGAAGAAACCGTCAAAAAAGAAAAGGTCGAGGATAAAGACTTAAAAAAATCTGAGAAACTATGAAGGTGGTTAGATGGATCCGTATGGAGACAAAAAATTAACAAGTCCACTGCATAAAAAAGCAGAACAGTTAGAAAACCCTGCGGAGGAGACTTCGGAAAAGGTGACGGAATCTCCTGTTCAAAAGCCAGAAGAGCCCACGGAAGAACCGGAAATGCGAGTGGAGAATTTAGTTGACCATCTAGGAGAATTGAGAAAGCAACTTATTAAAAGTGTGATTGTTTTCTTGTTCTTCCTACTAGTTGTTTTCTCAACGTTAAATTTTTGGTTTCCTTATATTGTTAAGGGAAATAATTTGGTTATTTTAGGGCCTTTGGAAGTTATTAAATTTTACACGTCAATATCCGCAACATTAGCTTTAGGATTGTCTTTACCATTTCTAATTCATTTTATCTGGCAATTTGTTAAACCAGGACTTGAAGAAAAAGAGGCTCGTTTTCTAGGTCTTTACTCTCCAGTCATGTTTTTACTGTTTGTTTTGGGACTGGCATTTAGTTACTTTATCGTCAATCCGCTCAGTTTTCAATTTTTGATTGGTTTAGGGATGGCGAATTTCGATGTCATGATTTCAGCAAATGAATACATTCACTTTTTGATTATGACAACCGTTCCGTTAGGTTTACTGTTTGAGATGCCGATTATCGCTTTATTTTTATCATCCATTGGCATATTAACTTCCGTTTCAATGAAAAAGGTCCGAAAATGGTCTTATCTAGTATTGGCCATTGTTTCAGCTTTGATCACTCCACCGGATTTTTTGAGTCAGTTGCTAGTGTTGATTCCAATGGCAGGTCTTTATGAAGCGAGTATTTTCATCATCAAGAAAACAGAAGATAAAAAAGCGATACGAGAAGAAACCGTTCAATAAAAAGAGAACTGTCCCATAAGTTCCTAAAAACAGACGGAGAAAAAGCCTTTCTTTTCTTCGTCTTTTTTTGTAGTGAGCGCCCTGAAGGCAGTTGGTAAATGCCAGCTACTTTCAGGAGATTGTGGGTCCATGCCATAATCTTGACCTCCGCGTGTACTTTATCGAGGTCCCGGAGGAGGAATCGCCGGAACAACCGATTGCCTTTGATAGGACTGAACACACTTTCTCGGTCAATTTTGCGTTATCTGTTCAAAGAGGACGTCCATCAATACTTTTCCGTGCTGTCCTTTGGGGAAGTCATCTTCGAATTTCACATAAAATGGGCCTTTCTGTAAGGCGGGGATAGGAATTTTCATTTTACAGAAATGGACGGTTTTTGTCTCCTGATTTAGGTTTAAAATAGCTGATGGGAATGGACATTTGCCCTTTCTCATAAATGTACAAAGAGGCTGCCCCTTAAAAGTCACTTTTCATGGCTTTTGGGACAGTCCTTATTTTCGTTGAATGAAAATTCTGATATTTAATGGCAATTAAACTATATCTGCTATACACTGAAAGAGCAGGGAATCGTCAGAGAATTCGGAAGTGGAAAGTGAATATCCATAATGAGGAGGATGCGACATGACAGTAGAAATCAAAGAAATCCAAGACTTAAAAGCAATGGATGTCTCAAAACTAGTGGAAGAAAGTGAAGCAGAAGGCTATCGTTTTCTAAGAAGACTTGTCGATCAGTACGAAGATGGGAGCAATACATTCAATAAAACCGCCGAAGTGTTATATGGAGTATGGGATCACCAGGATCATTTGGTAGCTATCGGTGGATTAAACCGTGATCCTTATTCCAGTAAAGAAAGTGTAGGGAGACTGCGGAGGTTCTATATTTCTACGAATGCTCGCAGACAAGGGATTGGCACAAAACTATTACAGAAAATTATTGAAGATGCAAAAGGACATTTCCATGAGCTTGTTGTTCGGACAGATTCTTCTGCTGCAGATGCCTTTTACAGAGCAAATGGATTTTCTGGAGATTTGGGATTACCAGAGGCAACTCATGGAATCGTATTAGAGCAGGAACATCGAAAAAAGGCAGAGTAATATACCCAACAAAACGGCTTACTAGAGTAAGTCGTTTTGTTTTGTCTAAAATTATTTGCATAAGCTCGTCTAGCGCGCTGAAATATGTGGTACGGTAAAAACAACTGGCAGCATAGTACTTCTTTTAGAGGACAAGAAACTGCTCAAATCGAAATAGACTTTAGGAGAGATTACATGAAAATGTCAAATTGGAAAGGCGCAGCAGGTGTCTGTGTCAACGAAAAAAACGAAGTATTATTAGTATTACAAGGCATACCTGGTGAGGAAAAGAAATGGACGGTACCAGCAGGCGGTATTGAAGGCAAGGAAACGGCAGAACAATGCTGCATGCGTGAATTCTTTGAAGAAACCGGATTGACGGTTCAAATTATAGAGAAATTGGATGCTAGAACTGGTGAATACGAGGACTCGGCCGTATCGTTTGAAGTTACTTATTTTAAAGTGAAAGTAACGGGTGGCGAAATCGTACTTCACGCTGAAGATGAGTGGATTACAGATGTAGCTTGGAAATCTATAGCTGAACTACGAGAATTAGAGCTGGCTTATCCGGATGACGCAGCGCTGATCGAATCTTTAGCAGTGCATTGATCAATTGATTTTCTTGGATTATAAAAAATCAAAACGGGTAATTATGGTATAACAACAATCCAAGGAGGTGTTTTGGGTGAAGAACGACCAGGGAAAAAAAGAAGGCGAAAGACTGATTCCAGAAGTTGAGCCACTTCGAAATATGCCGCCTGAAAAGGAAATGGACCCGATGCCAAACAGAGATTTGGAATACGAAGAAAACTCAAATGAAAAATACAGAGATCATACACCGCAAAAAGAGTAAGCAAGCCATGTACTGGCTTGCTTTTTGCATCGTATTGAATAGGAAGGGGACATAGCAATGCCGCAATATACGTTTAAACATGCAATTTGGCATGAGGAAGACGGCGTTGAAGATTATAATTTCCGTAAATTTCTTCCTAAAAATAAAAAAATGCACAATTGGATCGACCAGTCGAAAAAGACGGCTGTTAATATACTTCATACTCACACGGTGGATCGTGGCCAAGAAGCACTATGGGGATCATTGATTTACCGACAAAGCGCAAAATCCAAGGATTCACGTGAAGTTTTTCACTTTTACTTATCAGAAGAGGTCTTCGTCACGAATAAAATTGATTTTGAACAAGATGCTGATTTGGAGAAAGATGAAATTTTGCGTCAAATGGAAAACGCCACTTCTACTATAGAAATAATGAATATTATTCTTGGAGAAATGGTTGCTTCCATCTTACATAAAATAGATAGTTTTGAGGAACGTTTGCATGATTTACTATGGGCAATCAAAGAAGAAAATAATAAGAAAACCTTAGGAGAAATTGAGAATATTCGGCATGAAATTTTATTGTGGAAACATTTAATTATGGGATTTCAAGAAATTAAAATGGCGATTAAAGAAACTTTCGGTAAAAAAGTTGCAGAAGAAGTCGAATACCAACGCACGGCTGATCGGATTGATCGCTGTGTTATGCTCGTTAACGCGTATGAAGATGAAGTGAATAACATGGTTGATATCGAAAATGTAGTAGCTAATTACCGAGGCAATGAAATTATGAAAACGTTAACGGTGCTAACTACTTTATTCACGCCGGTTATGGCATGGGGAGCTCTTTGGGGAATGAATTTTGAGAACATGCCGGAGTTAAAATGGCAGATAGGCTATATCATGTCGATAGTTGTGATTATTGGTACTACCTTTGTCCTTTATCTTTATCTAAAGCGAAAAGGGTGGATGGGAGATATTCTACAGTCTATTGGTCGAACTACATCCGGGAAAAAATAAAACCACAGCGAGGCAATAGCCCCGCTGTGGTTTTATTTTGCTTTATCTCTTTCTAGCTCTTGCAGCAACTCCGTATAAACGTAAAGGTCTTGGTTTCCATGTTTTTCTACGTAATCTGTAACCAATTCTACTAAGTCCCTTCGCTGACGTTCTACAGCAACAAGCTTTTCCTTCATGGATTGTCGTTTCCACAGTTCCGCATCTTGGACATCTTCCATCTTCTCGAGCATGTCAATTTCTGCAAGTAAAACCAAAGCTTCCGTTTTTTTGTCTTCGTACTTTTTTAAAGCTTTTTCTACTTTTCGGGTGTCATTATCAAAAGTTAATCTGGAATACATAGACATATTCTGACCACCTTTCTGAGAAACCGCTGTTAATTATCATTACCCCGTTTCTTAAGAGTTATCCCTACTTCTTTCAATGAATTCAGTTGAAGGAAGAATATTCTGACGAATTGTTGACGAATTGGATATGAAATTGTATGATGATAACAATACATTAAGGAGGTGGGTAAGATGAATCAAACTGGTAAGCGCATGACAGAATGTCAAGAATATCTCTACATTCTTCATGGCGTTACTTTCACTGGAGTAGCTGGACGGGAGAAATCTGTCTTTTTTCAGCCAACAAAATCGAGTGAATACTACCAGTAAGAGATATCTGCCTACAATCGGATTTTGACAAAGGCATGCCTCTTGGCGTGCCTTTTTGTGTGCATGTCTCTTCATTAGGAAGGAAGAGCATAATGATTATTAGCCAGTTTCAACAAGTAATGTGCCATTTTGCAACGCAAAAAATATTCAATCATATAAAAGGAGAAGTCTCAGAAGGTCAACGCATTGGACTTGTCGGAAGAAACGGAGAAGGAAAGTCAACGTTATTAAATGTACTCGCGGGAACCTTACAGCCAACTGAAGGAGTCGTGACGTGGAAAAAAGGCAGTAAGATCGGTCTGTTAGAACAATCCCCTGATGAGCAGCCAGAGCAAACGGTAGAACAATTATTAAAAGCTGTGTTTTTAGCGTTAAATGCTTTGCAGGAGCAGTTAACGAAGATGGAAAAGCAGATGGAAACTGTCGATCCCGATGAAGTGGAGCGTATTCTTCTTCGTTACGGAGCGATGCAAGATGATTTTATTCAACGCGGTGGTTACGACATCGACATGAGAATCGACCAAGTGTTAAACGGGTTAAAGATTAAGTCGTTAAAATTTGCACAATGGGGACAGTTAAGCGGCGGAGAAAAAACGAAAGTGGGGTTGGCAAAGTTACTTTTGCAAAAACCAGATTTGCTCTTGCTCGACGAGCCGACAAATCATTTAGATTTAGACGCGATTGAATGGCTCGGTTCATTTATTAGCCATTATAAAGGAACGATTGTCCTTGTATCTCACGACCGCTATTTTTTGGATGAAACGGTTACGCACATTTGGGAATTGGAACAAGGTGAGTTGATTCAATACACAGGAAATTATTCGAACTATGTAAAAGAACGGGAAGCTCGCTTATTAGTAGAGTTTCAGCAATATCAAGACCAGCAAAAGAAAATTCAAAAGATGAAAGAGGCAATCAAACGATTGAAAGAATGGGCCAATCGAGCAAATCCGCCTAATGCAGGTATGCATCGGCAAGCGAAAAGCATGGAAAAAGCGTTACACCGAATTGAAGTTCTCGACCGTCCTCTGTTATCGAAAAAACAGATGGCATTAAATTTGAAAATAGACGGACGTAGTGGCAAGGATGTTGTGCATCTGGATGGAGTGTGGAAAGAATTTGGAGAGCGTATGCTGTTTCAAGACATTGCAATGCATATCCGTTACGGAGAACGAGTAGCGATTGTTGGCTCAAATGGGACAGGAAAAACGACATTGCTAAACATGATGGTTGGGAAAGAGTCAGCTGATGCCGGAGATGTAAAGTTAGGAAGTAACCTATCAATCGGCTATTTATCTCAACACACATTAGAGATGGATAATGATAGAACCGTTATAGAAGAATTTCGTGAAGCAATTGCTGTTTCGGAATACGATGCACGTCCAATGCTCGCTCAATTTTTGTTTTTTGGCAATATGGTATTTCAACCGGTGCGACAGCTTAGCGGTGGAGAGCGAATGAGGTTGCGACTCGCACAGCTGATGCATCAACATCATAATCTACTAATTTTAGACGAACCGACAAATCATTTAGATCTAGAAGCAAAAGAAGTGATGGAAGAGTCGTTGAGTGATTTTTCAGGAACGATTATTGCAGTTTCACATGATCGTTATTTTTTAGATAAGCTATTTCCTGTTACTTACTGGCTCAAAAATGAAACAATTGAACGATTTGAGGGAGGCTATTCGACTACGAGAGAAAAAGTAGCAAGTTCTATCGAATAAAAAGAAGAGCTTATCCGATTTTCGGATAAGCTCTTTTGCTAATGATCCACAAAATTATTCGTTGCTTTTTTCAGTAGGATCTATCCATACTTGCGACCAATTTTGAATTTCATCCATAACGGGTTGTAACGACCGTCCTTTTTCGGTTAAAGCATATTCAATCCGTACAGGCGTCTCAGGATAAACTGTGCGTGTAATTAAGCCTTGTGCTTCCAAGCTTTTCAGTCGTTCAGATAACAGCCGTCCACTGATACCAATGATCTCGGTTAATTCGCTAAAACGTTGGGATCCAGAAAGTAGTTGGTAAATAATCAGCCCAGTCCAGCGTTGACTGAGCAGGGAAATAGCTGTCTCGAAACGAGGGCAGATGATGGAAGTATCCATGCTCATCACTCCTTTTCTAACATAGTAGCATAAATGCCAACTATTTTAAAAGAATTTAATTACTTGACGTAATTAAGTATTTAAAATATAGTTAGTTACATAAAGTAACTAATTGAAAAGAGAGGTAAAAGCAATGAATTTTCATAACAAGCCTGTTACACATGTAGGTGAAATCGGATTGAAAGTAGTCGATATAAAGAAAATGAAAGAGTTTTACACAGAGGTAATTGGATTTGAAGTGATTTCCGAAGAACCGCATTTAGTAGCACTGGGTGCTGGCGGTAATGTATTGGTTAGACTTGAAGTAATTGAAGGGATTACATCGAAACAAGGTCGTTACACTGGGCTGTATCATCTAGCTATTTTATTGCCGACTCGACAAGCACTAGGGAAAATTCTTGTGCACCTTCATCAACAAGGAATTGAATTAGGTTCGTCTGATCATTTAGTTAGTGAAGCGTTATATATATCAGACCCAGAAGGCAATGGCATCGAAATTTATAGAGACCGTACACCAGATCATTGGAATTGGAGTAATGAGGAAGTATCGATGGCGGTAGAACCAATTGATGCACAAGGTTTAATTGAGGAAGCTCAGAAATCTCCTATGCTTTGGTGTGGACTACCCGCTGAAACGGTTATGGGTCATATTCATTTACATGTTTCGAATTTAACAGAAGCTAAAAACTTCTATACAGAAGGATTAGGGCTTGAAGTCGTTTCGAGGTTAGGACGGCAAGCGTTATTTGTCGCAGATCAAAAATACCATCATCATATTGGGTTGAATATCTGGAATGGTGAAGGAATTCCAGCGTTACCTGAGAAAGAAGCCGGGTTGAATTACTATACATTAATAATGGAGAAGGAAAATCGTGATAAAGCAATCGAAAACTTATGCTCACGAGGAACAGAAATAATCAAACGGGATGAGTATTGGGAAGTTAAAGATCCATCAGGAAATAGTATTCGTTTAGTTGTTTGATTGCAGTAAAAAGGACTGTCCCATAAATCTCTAAAATAAGACAGGCGGAGAAAAAGAGTTCCTTTTTCTCCGCCTGCTTTTTGAATTGCCGTCGAGAATATAGAAAGTAGTTATGGGTGTCAGCTACTTTCAGAAGCTTGTGGGCCAATGCCACAAGCTTAAACTCGGTTTGTACTTTTTCGAGGTCACACAGGTGAAATTTACCGAACGATCAATTGCCCTCAATAAACGAACACGCTTTCCCCGTCAGTTTTGCGTTTGCCTGAAACTTGTATCATCAATTTATTTTCGCTTTAAGCTTTGCTGTCATGCTGTCACATGCAAAAGGGACTGCGCGTAAAAAATCATTGTTCATGATCTTTTGCGGCAGCCCCTTTTTACTAATCCTGAGAAACCATGATGCAACTATTGTCTAATGAGGTATAGGCTGTAGTAGTAAATGCTGCTTGCACAGGAATTTTTGATGTTAGTTGATTTTCTTCAGGTATCTCAGGAACACGATTCTCACGTGTTTCGGTATATGCGTACATACTTTCTTGGCTGATCGCTTTTTCTAAAGGATTGCCGTAAAAAGTTAAGAGAATTAATCCACATGCTCCAACAATTAAAGTGATGCCTAAAAATGAAAGGAATCCCTTCATAGTAAATCCCGCCTTTTGTGTTTGCTTACTATACCAAACGTTGCATCTCGTAAAAAAGTTCCTTGTTGCTGTATATTGCTGTTTACGAGATACTGAGAGCATTAGCAACATGCAATCAAATGAGAGGCGGGGACTATCTGTGATTTTATTGAAAACAGAAATTTGTCAATTGCTTAAAATCGATTACCCTCTTATTCAAGCCGGTATGGCGGGGGGAACGACAACTGTTGAACTTGTTGTTGGAGTTAGTAATGCAGGGGGACTCGGCACTTTAGGGGCTGCGTATATGGCCCCGAACGCAATGCGACAAGCTATCAAAGAAATTCAATCGAAAACTGACAAGTCGTTTGGTGTTAATATTTTTGCAGCCCCAGTAAAAGATGATTTTAGCCGGTTAGCAGAAGTGCAAAAAGTATTAAATCCTTTCTTTTCAGAACTAGCTATTGGCAACCTCCAGTCAACTTATTCGTCACCTAATTGGAGCGAAGAACAGTTTGCTATTTGTATTGAAGAAGGAGTACCCATTATCAGCACAGCTTTTGGTTGTTTATCTGCTGAACAGATGGCGGTGGCTAAAGCGCGAAGGGTCAAAATTATAGTGATGGTTACGACCGTAGAAGAAGCAAAACAGGCAGAGAGTTGTGGAGCAGACATTGTCGTAGCGCAAGGAAGTGAAGCGGGAGGTCACCGCGGTACGTTTTCTCTTGCTACTCATCCGTCAGGTGCACAGGTGGGTACGCTGTCTTTAGTTCCACAGGTTGCAGATGCGGTTGGAATTCCAGTCATTGCAGCAGGAGGTATTGTGGATGGACGTGGCCTTATCGCTTCACTAGTTCTCGGGGCTCAAGGAGTTCAAATCGGTACTCGTTTCGTTAGCGCTAAAGAATCTGGAGCACATCCAGCACATAAAAAAGCGATAGTTGAAAGTGACGAGGAAAGCACAATTATAACTAAAAGCTTTTCTGGGCGACCCGCACGCGCGATTAAAAATCGCTTTATACGAGAATTTGAACAAAGCGGTATAGAGCCATTGCCATTTCCTTCTCAAAACACATTCACAAAAGATATTCGTTCAGCGGCTGCAAAATCTAACAATCCAGAATTTATGTCATTATGGGCAGGACAATCTACTAGAGGCCTGCATAAGGAAATGGCCACCGTGGACATTGTTAGAGCTATTATAGAAGAAGCAGAAACAATTTTAAACGAATCAGGTTTGTAGAGTGAACTGGTCAAAGTGATACTCGAGTTTCCAATTCACCCATGCTATACTAATAAAAGTTATTTGAAGACGAGGAGATTAGACGAATGGAATGGAAGAATATATACCGCGGCATCTTAATGGGCATCAGTGATTTGATCCCAGGAGTCAGCGGAGGCACAATTGCGTTTATTTTAGGGATTTATGACCGATTACTAGAGTCAATCAGTGGATTTTTCAGCCGTGATTGGAAAAAATATTTAGGTTTTTTAGTGCCTCTTGGCATAGGAATTGTCATTACACTGCTAGTATTCAGTCGTGTTATTGAGTATGTATTAGAGCATTATTACGAAGCGACTCAGTTTTTCTTTATGGGGCTGATCATCGGCGTTATCCCGTATATCATGAAGCAAGCAGAAGTCAAAAAGAACTTTACTGCTAGACATTTGATTGTGTTGGGTGTAATCGGAACTGCCTTGGCAGTTACAGCTTTTATCCCGACAGAAGAAAATCTGGCACCTATTACGTCGCTGACTTTACCTGTTTTCTTTTTACTGTTTTTCTCAGGTTGGTTGGCGAGTATGGCTATGCTATTGCCAGGTATCAGTGGTTCGTTCATTCTGTTGCTACTTGGTGTCTATTCGACAGCTATCAATGCGCTCTCCACTTTGAATATTCCAATCGCTTTGGCTATTGGAGCCGGTGTGATTGTTGGCTTTATTGTCAGCAGTAAAGCCATTCAGTACTTGTTAGCGCATTTTACTTATGTGACTTACGCAGCAATTATTGGCCTGATCTTAGGTTCTTTGTTTGTTGTGTTTCCTGGGTTTTCGAGCGACTTGACTACATTAATCGCTAGCTTGGTGACGTTCGTGCTTGGACTGTCCTTTACGTTACTATTTAGTTCACCTAAAAAAACGGCAATAACAGAAGAAGTATAAGTATGTAAGAAGGTGTCATCACTTGTGATGGCACCTTCAGGCTGTCGAGAAACCTCGGCAGTTTTTTTTTTTTTTCCAGCCGCGCGTTTTCTTATTTGTAGTCAATCCTTTTTCTGTTTTTTCAAAGAAATGAGCAGGGGGAAGGAGCATAAGGGTGGCTGCTTTCCGTGCCCGCGGAAAGCGTCTGTCTTATGCCCGTCGAATCTACACGGGCGCTTACGCTTTTCGGTGTCTAAAGGCTTTTTGCTTTGTTGCTGATAGGTTTGCCAGTAAAATGAAGAGTAAGAGGTGATGCATATGCGGAAACTGTTTTGGTTGATTGTCGTGTTGCTGGCGGTTTTTTTTGCACGCCCGATTTGGGAAGAACCTGTTGGGGAATATGTCGATTTGCGTTTTTTAGATTCTGTCGATCGTACAGTTGAAAATATTGTTGAACATCCAGAAGTATCACAGGCTTTTGAAGAAGCCAAAAATTTCACATCCCGCATGGGTACCGAGTTGCAGTCACTAATTGTTTCGAGTTCGGTTGAATTGCCGGAGGCTGTAGCAAAGCCTGAACTTGTTGAGACAGATTCTTTGATTGCTGTTCATAATGTCACACTTGGTATGGGCAAAAAAGAAGCTCAAGAAAAGGTCGGGTTGCCGCTTCGCTTAATGCGCAATGAATACGGAACGGATTGGCACAGTTACCATCAGGATTATCAAAATTATGTGTTATTGTCTTATGACCAAAATGACAAAGTGAATGGCATGTTTACCAATCAAGATTTATTTTCCTCAAAGGAAGGCATTACGATGTCTTCTACTAAATCGGATGTCCGTTCTTTACTTGGTACGCCACTAAAAAGTCTTCAAAAAGGAAATGTTCAATATATACTGGATACCCGGGAAGAATACGATGTTTTTAAAACCGACAATACGTACACGACAATTTTTTACGATATCCATGAAGAAGATACCGTAACTGCTGTACAAGTCGTTCATGAGGAACTTGAGAAAAAACGTCCCGAAATTTATGCAGAGCCCAATGAAAAATTAAAAGAGGGCTATGAATACTTACTTTTTGAATTAACCAATTCAGCTCGTATTCAACGAAACTTACCGCTGCTGACATGGGATGAGCAGACAATGATAACGGCTCGGAAGCATAGCGATGATATGGCAGAAAACCAATATTTTAGCCACACAAATCTGGCAGGTCAATCGCCTTTTGATCGAATGAATGAAGACGGGATTGAGTTTTTTGTGGCCGGTGAAAATTTGGCATATGGTCAATACAGCGGTGTTTTTGCACATGAAGGATTAATGAATTCCATAGGTCACCGTGAAAACATTCTTAAACCGGAGTTTAGGTATTTAGGAGTAGGAACGGCATTTAACTCAGAAAATCAGCCTTATTATACAGCAAATTTTTTCGATCGATAAAGTAAAGGCAGGCTGTCAATGTTGACAGCCTGCCTGTTCTGTTAATTTAATAAAAACCAAGCGAAAACAACTAGTGGGCCGACGATAAAACAATAAATAGCAAAATACTTTAATTGACCTTTTGCCATAATGTTCATGAACCACTTTAGTGAAAAATACGAAGCAACTAGAGAACCCAGAAAAGCCATGATGTAAGGAATGGCCATAGCAGCTAAGTTGTCGTCTTTCATGATATCGGTAATGCTTAAAACAGCACCACCTAAACTAATCGGGATAAACAATAAGAAAGAAAAACGCAAAGCTGTTTCTTGATTGATGCCACGGGCCATCGCCGCGACAATTGTGGCGCCACTGCGGCTAATTCCCGGAATCAGTGCTACTGCTTGCGCGCCGCCAATAATAACTGCGTCTTTCATCGTCATATTGCCATCTTTTCGCTGACCACGCATATTGCGAATCCACCAAAGGCCAAAGCCCGTAACAACTAAGGTCAAGCCAACTGTCGCGATGGTTGAAAGTTTGTCATCAATCGCATCTTGAAATAACAGGCCGATGATTGCAGCAGGGATGGTCGCGACCACCAAGTAAACAATAAACATGAAATCCCTTTTGGTGTCGGTATTTTTTACCGTAAAGTATTTTAAACCGTTAACAACGAGACGTTGAACGTCCTCACGGTAAATAATCAAGACGGCAATAAGTGATGCGCTATTGACTAGCAAAGCGAAAGTTGACACACTTCCTTCAATTTGAACATCTAAAAAATACTGTGCAATTAGTAAGTGTCCACTTGAGGAGATGGGAATCGGTTCCGTAAGACCTTGGAAAAGGCCGAGAAGCAGAAATTTGAGTATAAGCCATAGTTGGTCCATTGAAATAATTCCTCCATTGATTCGTGTGTTTATTTTATCTGTTGGTGGTGTTTTTAGAGCAACAATTTCAAAACAACATAAAAAATATAATACCATATTTTCATGGTAAACTGGGTATACTATTGAAAGAAAGGGAGTGGAATGCTTGACGAACAAGCTTTGGTTTCAAGTAGGTGTAGGAATTATCTTGACTTTAGTCATTATTCGATTATTTATTGAAGTACAAGGGATCTTCGAACCTTTATTCATTATAGCAGGGACGATTTTTGTGCCGTTATTGTTGGGAGGCGTCTTATTTTATCTGACAAGACCGGTTCTGCATTTTCTGATGAAGCGAAAATTTCCGAAATGGGCTGCAGTTCTTACCGTTCTGTTGTCGATTGTTTTAGTCTTTTATTTGTTTTATATCATGATTGGTCCGATTGTTACAGGTCAAATCAATGCACTGGTAGACAATGCACCTGAAATTATACAGAGCGTTGAAGAATCCAGCCAATATGTATTCGATCAGCGAGAACGTCTTCCGGATTCCATTGAAGAGCAGTTAACCGGGATGACGAGCCAAATCGGTGACCGTCTTGGTGATATTGGTGGATGGATTGTGTCCTTTATCGGTAGCTTCGTCTCAGGTGTCATCACTTTAGTCTTGGTGCCCTTTTTCTTAGTCTATCTCTTGGTCGACCATAAAAAGTTTGTGCCGTTTATTTCGGGCTTTTTTTCTGGAGAGCGCAAAAGATGGGTTCGTAAAACATTACAGGATATCGATGATACCTTACAAGCCTATATCCAAGGTCAATTGTTTGTCAGCTTCCTCGTTGGTCTCATGCTATTAATTGGTTATTTGATCATCGGTTTAGACTATGCACTGCTATTAGCTTTAATCGGTATGGCAACGAACGTCATTCCATTTTTAGGGCCTTACATTGCGGTTATTCCGGCGATACTCATTGCCCTTGTGCAAGATCCGATTATGGCCGTTTATGTAGCCATCATTATGCTCATTGCACAGCAAATTGAAAGTAATTTCATCACACCGAACGTTATGGGTAAATCACTGGATGTTCATCCATTGACGGTCATTACATTAATCCTTGCAGCAGGAAACATTGCTGGTTTATGGGGAATCATTTTAGCGATCCCGGTATATGCCGTTATCAAAACGATTGCCAAAAATGTTTATGCAAGACGCAATGAAATTCGTAACACTGCTACCCGTGATATTGAATAATTCGAACCTGTGAACTTTGTTCACAGGTTTTTTCTATAGAATAGAATATCTGCCTTGACGCTAAAAGGTTTACCCCCTAAACTATTAATAATGGTTGAGGGGGTAAACTATTTTGGATGGACGAATAAAAGAAGCGGTTGATCTTTTTCAGGAAGTGCTAGTTTATGGAACAGAGCGAGTGATTAAGTCGGTCGATCACCCTTTGTGGAAAGAATATTCACCTGAGCAAATCCAGATGTTAAAGCTGATTGGTACAGAACAGCAGATTACTTCATCGAGACTGGCTGTGCTGCAAGCTGTGCACAAAAGTGCAATATCCAGTCGTATTAAAAAATTGTTGCAAAAAGAAGTAATTCAAGTTGTTCAAACTGCAGATAAACGCGAGAAGTTGTTGGAACTGACAGATAAGGGGCAAGCACTTATTTTGGAGTTGGATCAAGTGCTAACAGATTACATTGAGAAGTTGATGTCTGAGAACATTGCAGACGAAGAAATAGACCAGTTTCTGACGATTTTCCGAAAACTAAAAACAATTATAAAAATGGATGGGGTGTAATACGTGCACAATGTATTAAAATTTAAATGGCCAATTACGATAGGCTTAATTGTATTGACGGTGGTCTTGTTCTTATTGGCACCGAACTTAACAAAACAAGCAGAAGATGCAGGATCGTTTCAATTATCGGATGAAGCATCATCGCAACTTGCTTCAAAAATTTTGAGCGACGCGGATGCTGCAGAACAAACCATTTCGCTTGTTATCCCATTAGAAAGCAAGATAACAGATGCCACTCGACAAACACTGGAACAAATGGTGACGGACATCGAAGCATTAGGTGAGCCCATCACCAGTGTATTAAGTCCTGTTGAAAGTAAAGAGTTGGAAGAACAATTGATTTCAGAAGATGGGCAAACGGTTTTAATGCCGATTATGGTTGATGGTACGAACGAAGAAGTAAACGCAGTTGCTGATACAATTAGAGAAACCATCATTCCTAAAGATTTGACTGCTTATATAACAGGCGAAGCAATCATTGGTAATGATGTCAATATTAGCGCACAAGAAGGCTTAAAGCGTACAGAAATCATTACGGTTGTTTTGATTTTTGGTTTATTGCTGGCAGTGTTCCGCTCGATTGTGACACCGTTCATTCCACTTGTGGCAGTCGGAATCTCGTATTTATTGAGTCAATCGATTGTGGCATTTTTCATCGAATGGTTCGGATTTCCGGTTTCTAACTATACACAAATATTCCTCGTAGCGATTTTATTCGGTATCGGAACAGATTACTGTATTTTGTTGTTGAGCCGCTACAAAGAGGAATTATCGGCTGGACACGGTGTGGAACAATCCATTATTAATACGTATAAAACAGCCGGAAGAACTTTGTTGATTAGTGGAATTGCTGTATTTATCGGATTTTTCGCCATTGGCTTTGCTGAATTTCCAATCTTCAAATCAGCAGTAGCGGTTGCGGTTGGTATATTTGTTCTATTACTTGTGCTGTACACGATTGTTCCGTTTTTCATGTCTTTACTGAAAGAAAAATTATTCTGGCCAGCGAAAAAATCTGCTTCTCATAGCGATAGTAAGCTCTGGATCACTATGAGTAAACTGTCGATTAACCGACCATTGCTGTCAATGCTAGTAGTGGCTTTGATCACAGTCCCGTTATTATTTACGTACGATAATTCTTTATCGTTTAACACGGTGGACGAAATCGGTTCGGAATATGAGTCGGTGAAAGGCTTGCGTGCAATTGAAGAAGGCTTTGGCAAAGGGGATTCATTGCCAGTTCAAGTCATTGTCAAATCAGCTGATTCGTTAACAGAACGATCAACTGTTCCTTATTTTGAATCATTAAGTGCAGAGATTGAAAAAATTGATGGCGTTGAAACAGTACGATCGATTACTCGCCCTACCGGTGAGGTAATTGACGAACTTTACGTAGACGAGCAACTTGGCTTATTGGCTGATGGACTTGGTGAAGCGCGTGATGGACTTGGTGAAGTACAAACAGGGCTGACAGAAGTTCAAACCAATCTAACGGCTATTAGCGAACAAGCGGGAAATTCCGCAGGCTTGACTGAGGCAGCTGCAGGGCTTGGCCAGATCAATCAACAACTAGGTCAAGTGTCACAAGGACTTCAGTTAACAGGCAATATTCCTCAAACTGTCGGTGCGTTAACGCAAATCAGTGGAGGATTAACAGAGATTCAACAAGGCTTGGCTGGAGCAGCTGGTCAAACTGCCGAACTTAGTGCAGGATTAACACAGTTAGCAGAAGGTGTTGGCGCTTCAAACGCTGGACTTGCTGAAATTGAAACTGGTTTAACAGAAGCAGTCGACATGATGCAAGAAATGAGTGATAGTGAATCGGTGCGTGACACCGGCTTATTCATTCCAGAAGGAACACTCGAAAGCGAAGACTTTGAGCAAGTATTGGATCGCTATTCTTTTGCAGATGGCACAGGAATGATGATGGAAGTCATCTTGTCAGAAGATCCTTACTCTCATGAGGCAATTGATATTACGGCTGAAATTAAAGAAACAGTAGCACGTACGGTGGCAGGAACGCCGCTTGAAGACGCGGAAATCGCATTTAGCGGAATTTCGAGCATCAATAGTGACTTAGAAGAAGTTTCATCTAGTGACTTTACGAATACAGTCATTATCATGTTAATCAGCTTGTTTGTTGTCCTAGCCATTTTGTTCCGTTCATTGATTATGCCGTTATATATGATCGGATCTTTATTGTTGACGTATTACACATCAATTTCCATTGCGGAATTGATCTTTGTCAATGGTCTCGGCTTTGACGGAATTAGCTGGGCAGTACCATTCTTTGGTTTTGTTATGTTAGTGGCGTTAGGAGTCGACTATTCAATTTTCTTACTCGACCGTTTCCGTGAAGAATCCTCGAATGGTGTTACGGTTCGCGACGCAATGCGTACATCAATGGCGAAGATGGGGACAGTCATTATTACAGCTGCCATCATCCTTGCAGGTACGTTCGGTGCCATGATGCCGTCTGGTGTTTTGAGTCTCGTACAAATCGCGACAATCGTTATTACAGGGTTATTATTGTACGGACTGATTGTCTTGCCATTGTTAATACCCGCGATTTCAGTATCCTTTGACCGCGGAGTTTGGTGGCCGTTTGGCAAGAAAAAGTAATTAAGTAAGTCTTGGTGTTGCTAAAACAAAAGCTGCGTTCGCGCAGCTTTTTTCTATGGATGTAGGATTACGCTCAGCGTGTTATACTGAGTGGTAATTAAAAATGTATAGGTGTAACTATATATGTCTGCAGGCTTCATGAGAAGAAAGTGGATTTATGTCTTAGATCTTTCTAAGATTTTTGATGAACAAAGTGAAACTAAGAAATGAGGTAATGAGATTGTTAACATTTGAACAAAAATTAGAAATCATTGAATCTTTTCCGGGACTAACAAGAAAAGACGTGTCGATGAAGCGCGTGAACTTTCATTATGAAGAAAGCCTATACGACAAGAAAATTGCTGTTTATCATTTGCATCCAACAGGCAATGGTTTTGTTTATGTCGGCAACTTGCCGCATTACGATGCTGACAAAAAAGGCTTTGTTAATGTTCGTGATTTTTCTGAAAAGGAACTGCGCAGCATATTGGCAGATTCCTTGGATTACCTTTCTTTAGAGCCGGAACCGCCATACGACAAGACGTGGATGAACCGCGATAATGAGAAACTAGACTTGGTTTACGAAGAGCCTTTCTGGAATATCTACACAGGTAAAAACTTAGAAGAAAGCTTCGGGACTTTTGATAATGCTGAAGACTACCTAATCGATCAAGGCTTTAAAGAAAAGAAATAATGGAATTCCGTCTACTGCAGGCTCATGAACCGCTGCCGATGGAGTTATTGCTAGAAGCGGATCCTTCAGAAAGATTGGTTCGTACCTATTGTGCAGTTGGCTGGTGCATGATTGGAGAACAAGAAGGTTCCGTGATTGGCGTGTGCGTTCTGCTCGTTCTATCGGATAGCACCATTGAAATCAAGAATCTAGCAGTGGCGGAAAGTTTCCGCGGCCAAGGCTATGGGCGGAGGCTTTTGCAGCATGCTTTAGCAGAAGCGCTACACCGTGGTTTTCAGTTTGTGGAAATTGGAACGGGTAATTCAAGTATGGACCAGCTTGCATTTTATCAAAAATGTGGATTTCGCTTCCATGCCATCGATTCAGATTTTTTCAGACGGAATTATCCGGAACCTATTTTTGAAAATGGTATCGAATGTCGGGATATGATTAGGCTTCGTTATACGATAAACAACTAACCACGCTTTAGGTATTCAGTCAGCCGCAAAAAAGAAGAGCCTTGTGCTCTTCTTTTTTATGGCAAATTAGAGGTAAAAAATTAGGTTTTTCGGTATGCTAAAGAGAAGGGGTGAGAACATGTTCAAAAAAGTGACCTTATACACAAATCAGTTAGTGGATATGAAAGGATTCTATGAATATCAATTAGGCTTTCGAATTGTTGAAGAAAATGAAACGAGCTTTACTTTGTCAATTGGGGAATCTCAATTAGTTTTTCAGGAATCAGAAAGACCAGCTATCTATCACTTTGCACTGAACATACCAGGCAATCAGTATACGCTTGCTAAACACTGGGCCAGTGAACGGGTCACTTTAAATCGTCAAGAAGGCATGGACGAAGTGTTCTACGCTAATTTTGATGCAGATGCATTTTATTTTCAAGATCCTGCGGGTAACGTCGTCGAATTTATTGCGCGGCGTAGCGTTGATCGTATGGGTAATTTTACAGTAGACTCTCTGCTCGATATTAGCGAAGTAAGCATGACTACGCCGTATGTTGAAGAAGTTGGTGAGCTAATCGAGCAAATGGACATTCCGGTTCGTGGTAACAAAGGCATTGATGCGAAGTCGTTGAACTTTCTCGGAAGCGGGCATGCCTTTATCATTCTCGTAGCACCAAAACGCACTTGGTATTTCTCTAAACAAAAAAGCGAAACCCATCCGTTAGCAATCGAATTGCGTGATGGTCGTCAAATTAGCATGACAGAGGAAGGGCGATTCCAGCAAGAAAAGCCGGACAACCCGATTATGGACAAGATGGAAGAAATCGATTTTTCAGGTGTCGTTTATCTACAAAAAGAGCAAATGTGGACAGCCGCAAGAGGCTTTGCCAATCGTGCTGATGAACGGCCAAATGCCGTGGATACAAGGTTCGGTATAGCTTCTGGCAGCAAACTGTTTACCGCTGTTGTAGTGTGTCAATTGGTGGGCGAAGGAAAGCTCGATTTCAGCAATAAATTATCTGAATTGCTGCCGCACGCTTTTCCGCAATTCGACGTCACCATTCATCAATTATTGACGCATACATCGGGTATGCCCGATTATTTTGATGAACAGATAGAAGGTGCTTTCGAGGACTTATGGAAGAAACAACCGATGTATTTGATGCAAACTGCTTCAGATTTTATTCCTTTATTTAAAAATTTGCCCGCGATGTTTGAGCCTGGTGAAAGGTTTCACTACAACAATGCGGGATTTATTGCACTTGGTTTGATTATTGAAAAAGTTACTGGCCAAGAATTTGCTGAAGTCGTAGAAGAACGGATTTTTGCTCCTGCACAGATGAAGCGTTCAGGTTACTTCTATTTGGACCGATTGCCCGCTCACACGGCTATTGGCTATGTAGAAGAAGCGGATTTTTGGCGTACCAATCAATACGCCCTACCAATCCGTGGAGGCGCTGACGGTGGAGCATACGTCACTGCAGGCGATATGGCGAATTTTTGGAAGTGTTTGATGGATGGAACCTTGTTGAGCAGAGAAATACTGAGCGCAATGCTTCAAGTTCATGCATCTGGAGAAAACGGGGATTATGGCTACGGAATCTGGATTCAAGGCTGTGCGAATAGTGTTTCGAAATACCATATTATGGGCTATGATCCTGGTGTCAGTTTTCATTCAGCATTTTACCCGGAAGAAGCGAGCGTGTTAACAGTCTTATCGAATAAAAACTCGGGAGCGCGCGACATCATCAAAACCATTGAAGAGTTGAACATTGAAAAGGAGTGAAGAGATGACTGGAAAAAAGTTGGTGCTTGGAATCGTTTTCAGCACAGTTGGATTAAGCATTTTAATTTTTGGGATCTTTCAACTTTATTTTTGGTTGAATTAAAAAAAGAATATCCTGTAAGTCTTTCATATAAAACAGTCGAAGAAAAAGAGACTCTTTTCTTCGACTGTTTTTTTGGATTGTATGTAAAAGGGGCTGTCCCAAAACGTCATTGTTCATGACCTTGTGGGACAGCCCCTTTAAAAAATAATAATAAAAAATGAACTCTTCCGAAGAAGAGTTCATTGATAAGTTAAATTAAGCTTTTTGAACGTTAGTAGCTTGAAGACCGCGTTGGCCTTGCTCGATATCAAACGTTACTTCTTGACCTTCGTCAAGTGATTTAAAGCCTTCGCTTTGGATTGCAGAGAAATGTACGAATACATCGTCGCCGCCTTCGCGTTCGATGAAGCCAAATCCTTTTTCTGAGTTAAACCATTTTACTTTACCTTGTTCCATGTGTATTTCCTCCTCGTATGCGTGAGCATACATTGTATTACTATCCTTGCTCAAATCTTGCAGATGAACATCTGACACTTCGTAAAAAGTTATCCGAACAAAAATAATTCTTCCTTAGAATAACACGGGGTTACATATATTGCAAGTGATTATGAAATATTCTTTTTGCTACAGTCTAGATTCCTTGTGTATGATAATGAAAAGCCAAAGAAAAAAGTAGTGAGGAGGGTGCAGTATGGAGAGAATTATAGTGCTCGGTGTTTCATCTGGTGTTGGCAAATCAAGCTTTGCAAGAAGGTTGGCTGAACAATTAGCAATACCCGTCTATCACTTAGATACGTATTTTTGGAAGCCGGGGTGGGTGGAAAGCAGTCATGAAGAATTTAGTGAAAATCAAAAGAACTTAGTTGACCAGCAATGCTGGATTATTGAAGGCAACTACTCGACCACCTATGACATTCGTCGGAAACGAGCAGATACAATCATCTATTTGGAGCGTCCTCTTGCTGTTTGTCTGTATCGTGTAGTTAAGCGAAGAATCATGTACCACGGAAAAAATCGCCCGGATATGGCAAGTGGCTGTCCAGAAAAACTAGATAGAGGATTTTTTACGTTTATTATTTCTACGTATCGTGCGAGAAAAGTAAAAATGAGAAAACGGCTAGCACAGTTTATAGAAGAAAGTCCTCAGAACAGCGTCTTTTTTTTGCGCAATCAACAAGATATTGACGAATTTTTAAAAGAGAAAGCCACAACGTCTATTTCAGATTTCTAGAAAAATTTTCTGCTCAATGGGTTAATAAGAAAATGTGCAGACGTTAACAGGTGGAAGTGGTATTCTAAAGCTATCTAAATAGATGGAGGGGAATGGCTAATGAAGTTGCTGCATGAAGGCACAATAACAAACCAAGTGCTTCATAAAAAACTTCCTTTTTCAATGAAGCGCCTATACTTGGAAGATTTACCTGTGATCGAACAGGTTCAAGCAAAAGTAATGGAATCGCTTTCCGAAAAGGCTACGCTACAAGCTTTAACTACCGAAGAGTTCTTGTTTATCCTCAATCAGAAAGGTTTGCTGATAGGGGCATTTGTCGAGAATGAGTTGATTGGTTTTAGGGCATTACTAATTCCAGAAATTGACGAAGAGCATTTGGGATGGGATATTGGTCTATCACCAGAGGAGTTGCCGAAAGTGATTTACCAAGAAATTTCTGTGGTGCTGCCCGAATACCGCGGTAACCGCTTGCAGCAAAAATTGGCCGAAGTTATCATGAAAGAATTGCCTAATCTTGAAGATGAGTTTCGCTATATTTGCTGTACGGTTGCGCCAATGAATATTCCAAGTTTGAAAGACAAGTTTACACAGGTAATGTATATAGCTGCCTTAAAAGAAAAGTATGCAGGATTGGTTCGCTATATCCTGGTGAAAGATTTAGAAAACCCAGTCGCTCACTATACCAGCCATGTCACGGTAAAGTTAGATGATCTGAAAAAGCAACAACAATTGCTTGACGAAGGATACGTAGGCATTGATTTTCAGCTAGTGCACGGCTTCTATGAACTTCAGTTTGCAAAACCCGTTCTGTAAAAAGAACGGGTTTTTTTGTGTATTTCAAATGATTCTGAAACTTCTTCCTGTATTATTCGTACTACTAAGTAATGTGGAAATCATTTTACTTGAATGGGAGGTTTTGGAATGGAGGTTTTTGGTTTTCCGATGGAACAACTCTATATGTACATTCTGCTTGCAGCCGGTGCATTAACTGTTTTATGTGTCTTTTTTGGCGAAGTCGCCCAATTTGGAGAAGGATTTCCGGTGTTTAATCCAATTGTGATTCTTGCATTTGTGACGATGGGCTCCGCAATCGGCTTTTTGTTAGAAACGGCGACCACATTTGACGAATGGTCAGTATTAGGAATTGCTGTAGTAGCGGCAGTGTTATTAGATCTTTTACTTTATTTTTTTATTTTATTGCCATTGTCTTCTGCCGAATCATCTATTGCTTATTCAGAAGATTCGTTACCTGGTCAAGTGGCCAATGTCATCACTCCAATTCCTGTCGATGGTTACGGCGAAGTAGTCCTAGAAACCTACGCGGGAATGATTTCAAAGCGTGCAGCGGGCTATGACAATGAAGCCATTGGTCAAGACGAGAAAGTACTGATTGTTGAAGTAAATGACGGCACTTTATACGTTCGAGCTTACGTGCCAGTAAATTTTGGAAAGAAAACAAAAATGGCTAGGGGGATTTGAAATGGAGATGGGCTTGATTGCATTGGGAGTTGCTGGCTTTGTTTTATTGGCGATTGTCGGGGTTTATATTACTAAATACAAGACTGTAGGGCCGGATGAAGCGCTGATTGTGACAGGTAGTTATTTGGGGTCGAAGAATGTGCATACCGACGATTCAGGAAATCGAATCAAGATTATACGCGGAGGAGGTACGTTCCTGTTACCGGTATTCCAGCAAGCGGCTCCTTTGAGCTTATTGTCTAGCAAGTTGGAAGTAACAACACCTGAAGTTTATACAGAGCAAGGCGTGCCGGTTATGGCGGATGGAACTGCAATCATTAAAATCGGCGGCTCTATCTCAGAAATAGCAACAGCTGCTGAGCAATTCCTTGGAAAATCAAAAGAAGACCGAGAAAACGAAGCAAAAGAAGTGCTAGAAGGTCATTTACGTTCGATACTTGGTTCAATGACAGTTGAAGAGATTTATAAAAACCGCGATAAGTTTTCACAAGAAGTGCAGCGTGTCGCGTCGCATGACTTAGCAAAAATGGGCCTTATTATCGTTTCGTTTACAATCAAAGACGTTCGAGATAAAAACGGTTATTTGGATTCGTTGGGGAAAGCACGAATCGCCCAAGTAAAACGAGATGCCGATATTTCAACAGCAGAGTCTGAAATGCAGACGCGCATTAAACGTGCTGAAGCAGGGAAAGATGCTCAGCGTGCTGAAATTGAACGGGCGACAGAAATTGCTGAAGCAGAAAAAGAAAATTTGCTAAAAGTAGCTGAATATCGACGGGAGCAAGATATTGCAAAAGCTCGTGCCGATCAAGCGTACGAACTTGAAACGGCAAAAGCCAAGCAGGAAGTTGTCGAACAGGAGATGCAAATTCAAATTATCGAACGACAAAAACAGATTGAATTAGAAGAAAAAGAAATTCAGCGTCGTGAACGACAATACGATTCTGAAGTAAAGAAAAAAGCAGATGCGGACCGCTATTCGGTTGAACAAGCGGCAGAAGCAGAAAAGTCTAAGCAATTGGCAGATGCAGACGCCCAGAAATACCGCGTGGAAGCAATGGCAAAAGCCGATGCAGAGAAAATTCGCTTAGATGGCCAAGCGCGAGCAGATTCCCAGCGCGCGCAAGGAGAATCAGAAGCGGACATCATCCGTTTACGTGGTTTAGCAGAAGCTGAAGCGAAACGGAAAATTGCTGAAGCTTTTGAAATGTATGGCCAGGCAGCGACACTAGATATGATTGTCAAAATGTTACCGGAATATGCCCGAGAAATCGCTAGCCCACTCGCCAATATTGATAAGATTACGGTTGTGGATACGGGTAGCGGTGAAGGTGGCGGTGCCAATAAAGTAACTTCGTATGCAACCAACTTAATGTCCACATTGCAAGAAACGCTAAAAGAATCTTCCGGAATTGATGTGCGAGAAATGTTGGAGAACTTAACAGGGAAATCGGAGTATGCACAAACAATTGAACAGCTACGGTATGAACTGGCTGAAAAAGAGCAACCTGCAAAGAAAATAGAAGTGTAAAAAGTAGAAAAACCTTTACTCGAATTGTTTTGAGTAAAGGCTTTTTTGATTTCTGTGAAATGATAGAAAATAACTTCATTTCAGAAAAGTTAAATTAAAACTGTTTGCGATGCAAGACGGAAATGATAGAATAATGATACATATCCCTGTGAAACCATAGGTATTTGACTTGAATTTTCCTTGAGGAGCCTTTTAATGGATATACAACTTTGCACGATTCCTTCTTTTCCGATCCTTATGCAATTTGGACCTGAAAAATCAACAATCAGCTCGATTGAGTACAATTCCACATTAGTTACTCCAGGTTGTGCTTTCTTTTGCGTGCTTGGCGAACACACAGATGGACATTTATATATCAACGAGGCCATTGCTGGAGGAGCCACAACAATTATAGGATCCGATAAACTGTTACTAACTGAACATGCAAAAAAACAACCCAATCTATCTTTCGCGGTAGTTGCGGACGTTCGGCTGGCACTTGCCTATATGTCTGATTTTTTTTATCACTCGCCTCAAGAAGATTTAATCAAGGTTGCTGTTACGGGAACTAATGGTAAAACAACTACAGCTACTTATGTCTACGATTTGTTCAATCTTCTTGGCATTTCCTGTGGATTTATCGGGACGACCGGAATTTTAAGAACGGATGGCAAGATTCCTTTTTTTAAAAGCACTCCCACGACGCCAATTTCTTCTGATCTCCATAAAATTTTTGCGCGTTTTGTATTGGAAAAAGATCGTGCAGTAGCAATGGAAGTCACTTCTATTGCATTAGATCAAAAACGCGTCGAAGGGATTCGTTTTGATGTAGCGATTCATACCAACATTTCGGAAGAGCATTTGGAATATCATAAGACATTTGATCATTACCTTCAATCCAAATTAATGTTGTTTAAACAGTCTAAAGCGGCTGTAATCAACATGGATGACGAAGGCATGGCTAAAGAGATTTTGGAGGTTGTTCACTATCCTCATTTAACATACAGCAACCAAATGGATTCTAGTGCCGATTTGATTTGGACGGCTTGTGAATCTTCAGACACGGGCTTGAAATTTGATTTATATTACGAAGAGGAGTGTTGGCCAATTCACGTACCTCTTTTCGGCGAATACAATGCGGCCAATTTAACGGCGGCGATTGGTGCGGCTCTTTTATCGGGCGTCCGTATAGAAGAGATTTTGGCGGTTTTGCCGAAGATGTCTCAAGTGGAAGGGCGCTTTCAAGTAATCCAAGGTCCTGAAAATCGGAAAATCATCTTGGATTATGCCCATACACCTGTCGCCTTGTCGGCCGTCTTGCAAGAAGTTAAGAAATTATCGCATAATCGACTGATTGCACTTATCGCAGGTATTGGTATACGGGATTTTTCGAAAATGCCGAAGATGGCCAAAGCAGCTGAAGGCAAAGCGGATGTTCTTGTGGTAACTGTGGATCATCCTGGTTCTCATGAGCCCAGCTTAGTAATTGATGCGGTGTTAAAAGGCTTTACAGTGCCTTACAAGCAACGCGTAGTGACAGCGGAGTCGAGGCGTGAGGCGGTTCTAGCAGCTCTTCAAGAAAGTGGACCGGATGATTTAGTACTGCTATCCAGTGGCTCAATCAACGGAGCGCAAATCGTGAAAGGAAAATATATTCCGCATTCTGATGAAGCAATTATAGAAGAATTTTTCAGTAGCAAAACCAGCGACTTTTAACTCGAAAGGTCGCTTTTTGGCGGCCAAATGTGGTTATAATAGAAGAGAAGAAGTCATAGACAACAGAATTGGAGTGAATGGAATGCAATATCGTACAGAAAAAGATACCATTGGTGAAATTCAAGTTGAAGCAGATAAAATGTGGGGCGCGCAAACGCAGCGCAGTGTACAAAACTTTGCAATCGGTACAGAGCGTATGCCGCATGAAGTGGTTATGGCTTTTGCCCAGTTGAAAAAAGCAACAGCTAAAGCAAACCATAAACTTGGGAAATTGTCAGAAGCTAAGATGAAAGCTGTTGAACTTGCTGCAAACGAAGTCATTGAAGGCAAGTGGAACGAGCATTTCCCATTAGTGGTATGGCAGACAGGCAGCGGTACGCAGTCGAATATGAACATGAACGAAGTTCTTGCTCGTCGCGGAAATGAAATTTTAGCAGAACAAAATTCAGCTGAAAAACTTCATCCCAATGATGATGTGAACATGTCTCAAAGCTCTAACGATACGTATCCAACGGCTATGCACGTTGCAGGCGTTTTAGCTGTAACAGAAAACCTTGTACCTGCTGTTCAAAAGCTGAAAGCAACATTGGATGAAAAGGCGAAGAAGTTTGACGAAGTGATCAAAATCGGGCGCACTCATTTACAGGATGCAACACCACTAACGCTTGGACAAGAAATCAGCGGTTGGAGACATATGCTTGAGAAAAGCGAACGCATGATTCGTGAAAGCGTTGAGTATATGCGCGAATTGGCAATCGGAGGAACTGCAGTAGGGACAGGCATTAACGCTGATCCAACATTTGGCCCTTCAGTTGCTGAATTCATTAGCGAAGCAGTAGGTACTAACTTTACTTCTGCAGAAAACAAATTCCATGCATTAACAAGCCATGACGAAATGGTTTACACGCACGGGGCGATTAAAGCATTAGCTGCAGACGCAATGAAAATTGCCAACGACGTACGTTGGTTGGCAAGCGGTCCACGTAGCGGAATCGGCGAAATCACGATTCCTGCAAACGAGCCGGGTAGCTCGATTATGCCAGGTAAAGTAAACCCAACACAAAGTGAAGCATTAACGATGGTTGCAGCTCAAGTCATGGGTAATGATGCAACCATCGGCTTTTCGGCAAGTCAAGGGAACTTTGAATTGAATGTTTTCAAGCCAGTTATCGCTTACAACTTCTTGCAGTCTGTGCGTCTTCTAACGGACAGCTTGATCAGCTTTAATGATCATTGTGCAGTAGGCATCGAAGCTAATTTGGATGTTATCCAAAACCACGTCAGCAATTCATTAATGTTGGTGACAGCATTGAACCCGCATATCGGTTATGAAAATGCAGCTGCCATTGCTAAACAAGCACATAAAGAAGGTACGACATTAAAAGAATCTGCCGTAAACAGTGGACATTTGACTGCTGATCAGTTTGACGAATGGGTAAAACCAGAGAACATGGTAGGAAAATAACAAGATGAAAAGCGGCTGGGAAAATCCCAGCCGCTTTTTTTGTTGCTTTTAGTTATTTACTATTTTTATACTGCATGTAAACGACTTGTGTGACTAGGAAATCTTCCATGCCATGTTTGCCGTCTGCTCCGCCAAGTCCAGATTTACGCATACCGGCGTGATAGCCTTGGATTGCTTCAAAATTTTCGCGGTTTACATAGGTTTCACCGAACTTCAGTTCATTGATAACTTGCATAGCTTCGTTTATATCGTCTGTGTAGATGGAAGAAGACAAGCCGAATTCTGTATCGTTGGCTTTTTCAATCGCTTCTTCTAAGGTGCTGTAAGTGGTGATTGGCAACACTGGACCAAAAATTTCATCTCGGATAATAGCTGAATCGTGTTCAACATTTGTCAAGATGGTAGGTTTGTAGAAAAAGCCAGAGCGGCTACTGTCACGTGCTCCGCCAATTGCCACAGTGGCGCCTTCTGTTACTGCTTGTTTGACCATGTCGTCTACGGTGTCGAGACGCTCCTGGCTGACAAGTGGTCCCATGTCAGCTTCTTTGTTCTGGCGCGGGTCCCCCATAACTTTCGATTCGAACACTGAAATAATTTTGTTTGTGAATTCATCTGCAACACTGTCATGCACATAAACACGTTCAGCGTTTGTGCAGGCTTGTCCATTATTGGCTAAACGAGAAGTGGCGATCGCTTCAGCTGCCAAGTCGAGATCTGCGTTTTGAGTGACGATTGCTGGTGCCTTACCGCCTAATTCCAAATTGACTTTTGTGATATTTTTGGCAGCTGCCTCCATTACTTTGGTGCCTGCTGGAACACTACCGGTTAAGGTAACCAGTTGCACTTTTTCGTGTGACGCCAAGGCGTTGCCGATTTCAGAGCCAGTTCCGGTTACAACATTGTAGACACCTGCTGGAACCTCATCCATCGCATGGATGATTTTTGTGAATTCCATGGCAGTGTTTGGTGTTTGTTGGCTGGGTTTGATAACAATTGTACAGCCGGTTACAAGCGCTGTTGCTACTTTTCTGGCAAGTATGAAGACTGGGAAATTCCAAGGAATAATGCCAGCTACAACACCAATTGGTTTTTTATAGATAAAAATGTTTTCATTTGGACGATCGCTTGGTAGAATCTCTCCTTCGATGCGTCGTGCCCATTCAGACATATAGTGGAAATAATCAATGGCGAGATCAACTTCGCCGCTGGCCAATTCATAGCTTTTTCCTTGTTCTTCCTGCAATAAATCGATAAATGTATCACGTTTTTCAGCAATTTTGTCGCCAAGCTTGCGAACGATTTTGCCGCGCTCGATGTTAGGCGTGAGTTCCCATGCTTTTTGTGCTTGAAAAGCGGCTTCTACTGCACGATCCACGTCTTCTTTAGTTCCTTTAGGGGTTTGCGAAATGATTTCTTCGGTCGAAGGATTAATGATATCGATCCACTCGGTTCCTGTAGATTCTTTGTACTCCCCATTTATATACATTTTATGCTGTTGCATGTGTATGCCTCCTTTGTCTCTGCTTAAAGTTTTCCCTGTGCTTTACTGTGCTAAACAGAAAGAGCGATGTCTAATGATAAATTGCCGAGATGAAGACGATCTTTTCCTTGCGTATTACTCATTTTTTTATTATTTTAGAACTTCAAAAGACTCTATGCGGAAGGGTTTTAACCAAACTGTGGCGAATTAGTTACACTAACAAAGAATTACAAAGAAGAGGTGCGTTATGCAAAAATCATTTATTATGTCATGGAGTGGCGGAAAAGATTCCGCACTTGCCTATTATCGCGCAGTGCTAGAGGGGCATATGCCCCTCGCATTATTTACTATGTTCGAAGAAGATGGTACCAAATCACGATCACATGGCCTGCCGATTGAAGTGATGGAAGCACAAGCTGAACGTATGGGCTTGCCGTTGGTCATTGGAAAAGCTAGTTGGTCTGGATATGAAAAAGAATTTATCGAACACTTAAAAAAGTTCAAAGCACAAGGTATCAATATGGGGGTCTATGGCGATATTGATTTGCAAGATCATTTAGAGTGGGTGCAAAAAGTTAGCACCGAAGCACAAATCGGTGTTCATCATCCACTATGGCAAGAGCCGCGAAAAAACCTGTTGAAAGAATTGGTGGATGAAGGGTTTCGGGCTGTTATTACAGTTGTAGATACGACACGGCTGGATGAACGCTTTTTAGGACGTGAATTTACACATGAGTTAATTGATGAACTAGAAGCTGCGGGGATTGATGCCTGCGGAGAAGAAGGAGAATTCCATACGATGATTGTGGATGGCCCAATCTTTGTAGAACCGATTCCTGTTCAGTTTGGTGATAAGGTGAAAGTTGGTAATTATGGGATACTAGAAGTGAAACTTCATTCAGAGGAGTGATTGTGGATGATTCAAATTACAGGGATGGAAGAAAAGCATATTCGCCAAATGTCTACGCTGTTGTCAAAACGGCATGAACAAGAACGTAAAATCTTTAATTTTCTACCTGAACGATTTGAAGAAATCGATGATGCAGAAACAGTCCTGCGAAAGCTATTAGAACGGCCATTTATCAATGGCATTGTTGCAGTGAGGGGAATTGACGTTATTGGCTACTTGCTTTATGAATTTAAAGAAGATGCTAAAAATGGACGTTTCGTCTGGATGGATTATGAATCTATCGCAATTAGTGGACATGAACATCCCCGGTTGTTGAGGCTATTATATGCAAACGCAGGAGCTGAATGGATAAAGAACGGTTATTTCCATCATATGTTGTTAGCGCCTCTTGGCAACGAGCTGGTCATTGATCAATGGCTAGACCAATCGTTTAGCTTTGATCAAAAATATGGAGTTCTGTCACTTGATGATTTCAAACCGAAAACTGGCTCTATTCCCAAGCTAGAGTTTCGAAAAGGGGATCGAGAAGACTCGCCGCTACTAAAGAAAATGGCTATGTGGAATAGCATTCACCAAGCAACTGCTCCTTCTTGGTTACCCATCACACGAGAAACATTGGAAGATGTTAAGGAAAACTATGAAGCTTTGACGGAAAATGAAGATGCCTATTTATGGATGGCCGAGCAAGGCAATCGAATCGCTGGATTCCATGTGTATTTCAGGAAAGAAGAGCCGATGAGTTTAGTGACACCTGAGAACTGTGCAGAACTTCCTGCTGCCTCGACAAATCCGGATCTTCGTGGACGAGGGGTCGGAAAAGCATTAGCCAATCATTGTTTCAGTGAAATGAAAAAGCAAGGATTTGACTATCTTGTTGCGGACTGGAACACCGCAAATCAACTGGCTTCTTATTTCTGGCCGCGAATGGGCTTTCAACCAATCGTGGTGAGGATGACGAGAAAGATTGATCCCCGTATTGCTTGGGCACACGGGGAGCTATAGAAAAAGAGTTAAAAAGCCGGTGACTCTCTATCTCGAGAGTCACCGGCTTTTTGATTTGTGTGTTTTTAAATTGATTTTTATTCATTGTTTACAGGGTTTTCTGAAGTTCCCTTGTTTACTCCATTTTATCTTCTGGCCGCCACCCTTGTTGCAATTCGCGAATCGACAAGCCGAAAGTTATTTCGAGGTGAGGGTAGTCTTTAAAGCGCTGCCAGTCGCCTCCCCAGTCAAAGCCTAGCTCTTTTCCGATAGCGGCAACTTCAAACCAATCACTTTCCCCGTTGCCATTGCCATCACGTGTCGTGTCCCACACAACTGAACCATCATCAAGGCGTAATGCGTAATCGATAGCTAATCCATAGTTGTGATAGGATTCTCCAGCTTGTGCATGGGTAACGACAGAACCAGGGGTATTGCGACCTTGACTGTGCAATCCATCCTGTTCTTCGGGCGAACGGTAACCGTCTGTAATTAAAATGTCAATCCCAATTTCAGCAGCTTGATTGACCAATAAATCCCGCTTTTCTTCGACGATAGGATGCAGTCCAGAAGGCAAAGAACGTTCTTTTAATTGTTCTCGAAAGGTTAATTCGTTTTCGAGCCATATAAATAAAAAACTACCAAGAATTAATAAGAAAAAAATCGAGAAAGCAGTTTTTGTGTGTTTCAAATCTTTCACCTCTATCCATTCTATTGTAGCAAAATCACGAAAACAGTAACACGACAAAGAATTTGGTACGATAAGAGAAACAGTTAGAGAGGGGAGCTAATTAATGGTTATCGAATTAATGAAAGCACATGCATCTGTTCGGGACTATAAAGAAAAGCAATTATCACGGGAGGAAGTTAGCGAACTGGTTGAAGCTGCACAATATGCAGCTACTTCCCATTTCGTCCAAGCTTACTCGATTGTTTGGGTAACAGATCCTGAGAAACGTAAAAAGCTAGGCGAGTTATCTAAAAATGCTAAGCAAATGGAAGGTGCAGGAGCTGTTTTCTTAATGTGTGCCGATTATAACCGCTTGCAACATGCCGGGAAATTGCATCAACAAGAAATCGTCTTTGATCGTGCTGAAAATATGATTGTGGCTGTAACCGATGTTGGGTTACTCGCGCAAAATCTTGTACTCGCAGCCGAGTCAAAAGGCTATGGTATTTGTTATATTGGTGGTGTCCGCAACAATATGGAAGCAATTAGCGAGTTGATCGGTTTACCAGAAGGCGTCTTCCCAGTTTACGGTTTGACGATTGGTGTTCCGAACGAAGCGAATGGTGTAAAGCCACGTTTGCCAGTTCATGCTATTTTGCATGAAAATAACTACGATGAAGCAAAATACGAAACCCTCCTGCCAGAATACGACAGCACAATTCAAGCCTATTACGCCAGCCGCGATTCAAATCAAAAGAGCGCGACGTGGACAAAGCAGATGGCTGATTTTCTAGGTAAGCCACATCGCCAAGATTTAAAAGAAGTATTGGCGAAAAAAGGCTATCATTTTAAATAAAAATTAGACTGATATTGAAGTTAACTACTAGGAGGAAAAGCTATGAAGCTAGCGATATTCGGAGCGACAGGCCGCGTTGGAGGCGAAATTCTCAAGCGAGCTCTCGCTGATGGTCATCACGTGAAAGCTTTGGTTCGTTCAGAAAAATTAGAAACCCATCCGAATCTGGAAATTATTCTAGGGGATATACGAAACGCAGAAGATATTGAAAAAACAATCGCAGAAACTACAGTAGTTTTCAGCGCTGTGGGTACAGATCGAACGACAACTTTGTCTGAAGCGGCACCTTTGATTGTAAAATCTATGGAAAGCCATCACATCAAACGAGTGATAACAATTGGTACAGCTGGAATTTTAGATAGCCGACTGAGCCCTGGACTGCTTCGTTACGAGGGCGGAGATTCTAAGCGCAAGCTGACTTTTGCTGCTGAAGAGCATGAAGCGGTTTATCGCTTATTCGAAAAGACTGAGCTTGAGTGGACGATTGTTTGTCCTACATACTTACCAGATGGTGAGGTACGCGGGAATTACCGGGCAGAAAAGGATCTGCTGCCCGAAGAAGGCAAAGAAATTACAGTTGGCGATACGGCAGAATTTGCTTATCATCAGCTTGAATCAACAGAATTTGTTCAGCGACGTGTAGGCTTGGCTTATTAATAGACTCAGATAGAAGGTGTTCCGATGAAAAAGTGGTTGTTGCGTAGTGCAGTAGCAGTCTTTGTGCTATTGGTGATTGCAGTTGCAGGTTTTGTTGTTTACGCTCAGTTCGATTATGGACCTAGTGAAATCTTAACTGAAAAAGTAGATTTGTCTGCACTTGAAAGTGACGCAGAAGGACTAATTTTTCAGCCAGCAACGCCGAATGGTAAAGGCGTGATTCTCTATCAAGGGGCTAAAGTTGAAAAGGAAGCTTATGCCTATCTTGGCCAATCCTTAAGTGAACAAGGCTTTGTCGTGTCGATTCCTCAACTGCCCTTGAATTTTGGGATTCTTGGTTCTGGAACAGCACATGACATCATCGAAGAGCATTCGGAAGTCGAAGAATGGTTTCTTGGAGGACATTCTCTAGGTGGCGTAGCTGCTTCTTTTTATGCAGAAGACCCATCAGCGAAACTTTCCGGACTTTATTTTCTGGGTGCTTATCCAGCGGGTGATTTTTCGGACAGCAGTTTGCCGATGTTGTCGATTTATGCGGAACGCGATGGTTTATCTACGGTTACTGATATTGAAGAAAGTCGTAAGCTGTTCTCTGACGACAGTGTCTTTGTGGAAATCAAAGGTGGCAACCACGCACAATTTGGTTTATACGGAGAGCAAAAAGGTGACAATGCAGCCAAAATACCTGCGATTGAACAACAAGACCAAGTAGTAAAAGCGTTAACAGAGTGGATAAACAAAAATTCTCCTTAATCGACAAAAAAACGGTAGCTGCCATTCAGCTACCGTTTTTTTGCTTGTCATAGTTTAAAAATAAAGAACGCCAAGAAGATAGCGACAATCACCAGCGTATTAACAGTGAAGGCTGCACGTTTACTAACAGGTTGATCAAGCGATGGGAAGCGTTCAACAAATCGCATAGCACCGTAGATAAGAGCGACTAAGATGAGCAATGTCACAACCAAATTCATGTCATAAATCTGGACATCGATAAATCGGATCAATACGACCGAAAAAGCTAAAATGATGCCGTTTACCAAGTTTTTTTGTTTCATAGATACTCCTTTAATTCGTTTTCTAAAAATGGTTTAGCCGATAACAGGCTAGTGAATTGGCGGTAGCGATCAAATTGACCAGCAACGGGTTTTTTACCGGTTTTATAAGCACGAATCAAGATATTCTTAGGGGTATGCTCCATATCAATAAATTCCATTAATTGCGTTTCGTACCCAACAAGAGATAGCAATTCAGCTCGAATAGCATCTGTCGCCAAAGCACTGAAGCGCTCTTTAATCAAGCCGTGTTGCAGCATGATGCCGAGTTCAGGTGCACCGATTTGGCTATTTAATTCGTGTTGGCAACACGGAACACTTAAAATCACTTTGGCATCCCATTTAACAGCACGCGCTAAAGCCATGTCGGTTGCCACGTCACAAGCGTGTAACGTAACGACCATATCCACTGCCGTTTCATCATTGTAATCGTTAATGTCACCGACTAGAAACTCAAGTTGTTCATAGCGAAGATCTGCCGCAATTTGCTGACATTCTTCGATGACTTCTTTTTTCAAATCAAGTCCGGTAACGCGAAGGTCTAACCCTTTTTCAATACGCAAATAATGATATAACGCAAAGGTTAAATACGATTTTCCAGAACCAAAGTCGAGGATGCGAACAGTGCGGTCTTGTGGCAAGTAAGCGAGCGTATCATCAATAAATTCGATAAAGCGATTGATTTGCCGGAATTTATCGTATTTCTGCTTTTTAACTTTGCCATCTGGACTTTGCACACCCAGGCGTACGAGAAACGGATAGACAATGCCGTCTTCTAATAAATACTGCTTTTTGCGATTATGGGATAGCTCAGCTTTCTTTTCGCCGGTTTGTTGGGCTTTCCAGTTGACTTTGAACTTCTTAGAAAGCTGGATTTGTACTTGCTCATCTGTAAATTGGAACAGCGCCTGACGAAAGTCAGTAAAAAGAAAAGCCAATTTCTCAGCAGCTTTTTCTACTGGTAGATTTTCATGCTTTAAGACGTGTTCGTGCTGAAATTCAAATTGAATCAAGTATTCCTTTTTTATTTCAACGGGTTTTAGTTTAATGCGCTTAATATCGTTTGATTTTAGTCTAGGTTGGCTAATCGTTGCTGAAACCAGTTGTTGCTGTAACAGACGTTCAGTGAGTTGGTCTTGCATGGTTTGTAATTCCATAATGAGTCCCTTCCGTTGCATGTAATAGGTTTAGTTTATCATGCAGCGTATAAAAAGGGCGAACTGTCCGTTTTAGTTTAAGGCGCAGGCCCCTTCTGTTATTTCGGAATTTTGTGATAATATAGAGTAGACTGAAAACGTTTTCAATTAGGAGGATGGAAAATGGTTGTTTTACAAAAAACGGTTGGTCAAATAGTTAAAGAACAAGCCGCACGAAATCCGGAAACTGAGGCGTATGTTTATCCAGAGCATGGAATCCGAAAAACTTACAAAGAGTTTGATGAAGAAACAGATCTTCTTGCAAAGGCATTTATCGGGATTGGCATTGAAAAAGGAGAGCACGTTGCCATTTGGTCAGACAATAAACGTGAATGGCTTTTAAGCCAATTTGCTACCGGCAAAATGGGCGGTGTTTTAGTGACGGTTAATACGAGCTATCAGTCGAGTGAGCTTGAATATTTATTAGAGCAGTCGGACGCAACAACTTTAATAGTGGGCGAAGAATTTAAAGGAACGAGTTATATAGATATATTAAACAAGATTTGCCCGGAGTTGAAAACAGCTGATAAAGGACACATCACAAACGCTAAGTTGCCTCATTTTAAACGAGTTATTGTCATGAGCAATAACAAGTATCCGGGAATTTACACGTGGCAAGAGTTTGAGGCTTTTGCTAAAAAAGTTAGCGACTCGGAACTTGAAGAGCGCTTCCACTCGATGGACCCTGATGACGTTATTAATATTCAATACACATCCGGCACGACCGGATTTCCGAAAGGAGTCATGCTGACACATCTCAATGTTGTCAATAATGGCAAGTTAGTGGGCGATACGATGAGTCTTACGGAAAACGATCGGCTATGTATTCCAGTGCCATTTTTCCACTGCTTTGGCTGTGTTCTTGGGACAATGGCGGCAGTGACCCATTCTACGACGATGGTCATTGCAGAGCAGTTTGATGCCAAACGCGTGCTGCAGATGGTGCAAGATGAGAAATGTACGGGGCTTCACGGAGTGCCCACGATGTTTATCGCAGAATTAAATCATCCTGAGTTCTCATCATTCGATACTTCTACACTGCGGACAGGTATTATGGCAGGATCCTCTTGTCCGATTGAAGTGATGAAGAAAGTGATCACGGATATGGGAGCGTCTGAAATTACCATTGCTTACGGACAAACAGAGTCATCTCCAGTAATTACGCAAACACGGGCGGATGATGATATTGAAAAAAGAGTATCAACAGTCGGTAAGCCACATACCGGAGTAGAAGTGAAAATTATTGATCCAGCGACTGGAGAAGGAGTCGTGACAGGCATGCCTGGAGAACTTTGTACGAGGGGCTATCATGTTATGAAAGGCTATTATAATAATGAAGAAGCAACAAAAGTGGCCATTGATCGAGAAGGCTGGCTTCACACCGGGGACATCGCGGTGGAAGATGAAGCTGGTTATATCGCCATCACAGGACGCATTAAAGACATGGTGATTCGTGGAGGTGAAAATATTTATCCGCGTGAAATTGAAGAATTTCTTTATCAGCATCCTGCTATTCAAGATGTTCAAGTGGTTGGTGTGCCAGATCCGAAATACGGAGAAGAATTGATGGCTTGGGTTATCTTGAAAGAAGATGAGCAATTGACTGTGGCAGAACTGAAAACGTACTGCAAGGACAAAATTTCTCATCATAAAATTCCGCGGTACATCGAGTTTACGAAAGAATACCCGATGACAGCTTCAGGAAAAATACAAAAATTTAAGCTGCGTGAATTATCCATTCTAAATAGCCAAAAAGCAGAAGTTTAAAGAGATAGAATCATGTAGATACAAGGCGTCTTTCGAGGCGCTTTTTTGCGTGGGCTACAGAAGAACTACTCATGAATTATCCAGTTAGTTTACACTTCTGCAACTAAGGGGACATAAGTAAAAAGAAGGATTATTTAAGTTAAAATAGTAGTCATAGCTGAGTGAGAGTTTGCTGCTCAGCGTTTGTACAGTAAAAGGAGGGGATGGATGATTTGCTTGAGAATAATGTTTTTATTGCATTGAACGAGCATAAGTTATCAAAGCCTTACCTAGAGGGTGTTTCCAGTGATTACAGCAGAAGAATTAGCCATTTTTAAGTCTGAACTGACCAAACTCACAAATGAATCCCGAAGATGCGTTGATCAATCCTTGAAACTAAAAATACAAGCAGACGTGGCTTGGTTAAAGATGGCCATCGTTGCTGAGGATCCTTGCACGCAAACAATTGAAAACGAGTAACTCGAAACCTGCAGGGAAGGTTGCCTGGAGGTTTTTATCTGCCCAAAAACACTAGATTTGTGAACAGCACTGTAACAAAGGTCTTCAGAAATCCAGTTATCATGGGCAACTGACGAGGGTTTCGGGTAAGGATGCCTTATAATAGAAGGAGATAAAGTAGAGGGGCGAATGGCATGAATGATTTAAAACGACTGGCATTTCAACGAAAAAATAAAATGGTTTTTCTGGTAGTGGCATCGCTTTTAAAAGGCATTGCTACAATTGGACAAGCTTTCTTTTTCGTTTTCATTGCAGATCGTGTTTTTCTTCAAAATGCTGCTTTTGAGAGCTTATTTCCATTGTTTGGTGGCTTGTTTGTAGCGATTTTATTGCGTGCAGGAGCGGGTTATGCAATTGGCAGGGCAGGAGTCGATCTCGCTGCTGATGTAAAAAGTGAATTTCGAAAAGATCTGATAAAGTCTTTTGCTGAAAATCCGTTATTGTCTGCGGCTCAAGGTCAGTCTGGTCAAAAAGTTAGCTTGCTAATGGACTCAGTAGACGAAGTAGATGGCTTTTTCAGTAAATACATTCCGCAACTCATGCAAACATATATCATTCCCCTACTGTTGTTAGGGGTTATTTTTACTCAAAACTGGACAACAGGTGTCATCATTTTAATTACGGCACCGTTTATTCCTGTATTCATGGCAATGGTCGGAAAAGGAACGAAGAAGAAAGCGGACGAAAAAATGGAACAGCTTAACCGGTTTTCTGGTACTTTTTTGGATATTCTGCAAGGTCTTTCGACGCTTAAGTTATTTGGTCAAGCTGAAACACAACAGCAAGAAATTCGAAAAAGTAGTCTGAGTTTCCGTGACTCCACGATGGACGTGTTGAAGTCTGCATTTCTTTCTTCTTTAATGCTGGAGTATATTTCGATGTTGAGTATTGGCATAATCGCATTAGAAATTGGCTTGCGTCTTGTTGTGTTTGACAGTATTAGCTTTTTCACAGCGTTCTTTATCTTAATTTTAGTGCCAGATTTTTTTAATTTGTTAAAGGATTTTGGTAGTGCTTTTCATACAGCACGTGGCAGTGTATCAGCAGCCAATCAATTAAGTGCTGAGCTTGAGAAAAAACATTCTGTATTGATATGGGGAGATGAAGTTCTGGCACAAGAACCGCCTCATTTGTCATTAGAGGGATTGTCTTTTCGATACGGAGAGGGCTTTGCTTTGAATCCACTGCGCGCAGAAATTCCGCCTTATAGCCAAGTTGCGATTGTCGGCAAGAGCGGTTCAGGAAAAACGACACTCATGCAGTTACTTGCTGGATTGTTGCCGCAAACCGAAGGCGAACTGATTGTTAACGGCATTCCAAGAGAGGCTATTAGCGAAAAATCATGGTTTGATCAATTAAGTTATATCTCGCAAAATCCGTATCTTTTTGCGGGGACAATCCGAGAGAACATGGAGATAGGAGCCAATCGGAAAGTCAGCGACGAAGAAGTACTTGCAGCAGCTAAAAAGGCTGGAATCGCAGAGATGATTTTCGCACTTGAGCAGGGCTTTGAAACGTTAATCGGAGAAGCAGGACGTGGCTTGTCGGGAGGAGAGAAACAGCGGATTGCGCTGGCTCGTGCCTTTCTAAAAAAACCGTCTCTTATTTTATTTGATGAGCCGACGACCGGTCTGGATTTGCGTACGGAACAAATTTTGCAAGAGTCGCTTCGCGAGTTGCAAAAGACGTCAACCGTTATTACAGTTGCGCACCGACTCCATACGATTAAACAAGCCGATCTGATTTTCTTCTTAGATAATGGAAATCTGGATGCTGCAGGAAGCCACGACGAACTGCTGCAAAACTATAGCCCTTACGAAGAGATGCTCGCAGCGCAGCAGGGAGGTAGCCAGCGATGAATGAATTAAAACATATTCTAAAACTAACATTTATCGAGAAGAAGGATGTCTCGATTGCGATTTCCTTCGGATTTTTAGCAGGAATTGCTAGCGTAGCATTGATGGGTTCAAGTGGGTATTTGATTTCGAAGGCGGCATTGACCTCGCAGATGACGACACTCGTTGTTATGGCAGCATGTCTGAAACTGTTCGGCTTTGCTTCAGCGTTGAGTCGTTATGGGGAGCGTTTGTATTCTCACCGAGCAACCTTTACCATGCTAAGCCACTTAAGAGTGTCATTTTTTGAACGTTTGTCGCCACTCGCTCCCGGAATATTTGGTAAGTACCGGAGTGGGGATTTGCTGTCCCGAATTGTTGGGGATGTTGAAAGCCTACAGAACTTTCTGCTGCGCGTTTTTTATCCGCCAGTCGTATTAGGTATCGTCTTTTTAAGCACCATTTTCTTTAGTGCGTTTTTCTCTATGGGAATTGCTAGTGTGATGGTGGTCGGAATGCTGCTAACAATTGTGGCAGTGCCAGCGCTTTTCTCTAGTAGAAAGCGTCGTACAGATGGACAAGTCAGAGTACAACGAGGAAATTTAGCCATCGAAGCTACGGAGTTTCTTTATGGGTTTCGTGATCTGAAAATCTATCAGCAGCTTGGTGTAAAAGAGCAACAGTTGAAAAGTGATGCGGCTCAATATAACGAAGGTCAGCGGAGAGAAGGCTTAGAGGAAAACCTAGCGCAGTCTAGTAATGCGCTTGTGGCATTACTAGTGTCGTTTTTTGTGTTAGCTGTTGGTGCGTATTTTGTAGCAGCAGGTGAATTAAATGGCTTGTACTTGGCCATGCTCGTGATGATTTCCATTGCCGCTTTTGAAAACGTAGCACCTATGGCCGCGTTTCCTACTTATTTTGAAGAAAGCCGAAAAGCTGCAGTAAGATTACAAGAAGTTGTTTCTGAGGACGCCGTGCTACAAGGAGCAGAGGGAATTCCGAGCGGACCGCTTGATATTAAACTTACGGGAGCTTCTTTTAGCTATCCTGGGGAAAAAAGCTTAGCGATTGATGATGTCTCACTCCATTTAAAGCCAGGCACGAAAACAGCGATTGTCGGGCCAAGTGGTTCAGGTAAGTCAACGCTTTTGCAATTACTACTGAATGTTTTTCCTGTTGAACAAGGTCAATTGTCAATCGGTGGAAAGCCAGTAGAGATGCTTGAACAAGAAACTGTTTGGCAGGAAATGAATATCGTATTGCAGGAAAATCATTTCTTTTACGGCACAATTCGTAGCAACTTATTGCTTGCCAATCCATTGGCAAGCGATGAGCAGATGAAAAAAGCATTGGCTAGAGTTCAGTTAGAATTGTTTCCTTTGACAACGACAGTAGAAGAAAAGGGGCAGAATTTGTCTGGTGGACAAAAGCAACGACTGGCTATTGCACGGGCAATCCTAAGAGGCAAATCACTGTGGCTTCTTGATGAACCAGTTTCTTCCGTCGATAACTTAACAGCTCACGCCATTTACCAAGAACTATTCCGACAAGGGGACAAAGATTTGTTCGTCATTATTAGTCATGACTTGGCGGGACTCGAACAAATGGATCAGATTATCGTTATGGAAAATGGGCGTATCCAGGAAAGTGGAACCTAC
This sequence comes from Planococcus kocurii, assembly GCF_001465835.2. Taxonomy (NCBI): domain Bacteria; kingdom Bacillati; phylum Bacillota; class Bacilli; order Caryophanales; family Caryophanaceae; genus Planococcus; species Planococcus kocurii. The sequence continues at coordinate 1,336,039 of NZ_CP013661.2, read as the reverse complement.
CAAGAACTGATGGAAAGAAAAGCTTATTTCTATCAATTAAAACAAATAGAAAACAGCGTATTTGCATAGAAAAGCGCAAGCGCCCGTGTAGATTCGACAGGCATAAGACAGACCGGCAGTGTGGCGCTCTTTGCCACACAGCCGGGTAGGCTTATGACCCGAGAATCTGGGTGTGGAGTTTTAATAGAGACGAACAAAAGAGGCTACACTCAACAGGTCATCAAAAAGACCTGTTGAGTGTAGCCTCTTTTGCATGTTAAAGAACAGGCTGATGTCCACCAAGACGAACGCTTTCTGCGAGCACAGCCTCAGCCGGTTGCACCACGTGCTATTTCCTTAGGAAGGGTCGTTTAGCCATTTTGAATCTGAAAAAATACAAAAAATCGTCCGTGGCTCTAAAATGAAAGCAAGATTAAAGCAGCTCTTTAAGATGAAAGGATGACGCAAATCCACGGCATATGCAAAATTAACGGAGAAAATGTGTTTGGTTCTATCGAGTGCAATCGAGCGTTCCGAAGATTGCATTTTTTAGAGGCTAATGAAAAAGCTTCGTCTTTTTCACGCTTGCTATTTTAATAACAGGTTATTATCTTTTTTGGTATCTTCTAACTTCATTTGTTCAAGCTCAAGCCGCATTTTCTGTGTTTCAATAACGAAGTTTTCATGCTTTAGTTTTTCTAACTCTAATTGCTCACTGATCATTTTCCCTTTAAGCTTCGTTTGTGTTTGAAGGTGAGAAGTAATAATACCTGCCAGTGGAATCGAAAAGACCATAATGACGGCGACTAGTCCAGTCATATGCTTCACTCCGTTCTGATTTTTCTGTCTATTTATAGTATACACATATCGCTTGTAATTTTAAAAGAGTAGATTTCTTAAAATACATGACAACTGTCATATAGAAATATAGACGTTTGTGTCTTATTCGCCCGAGGATTTCCAGTTAAGATAAGATTAATAAGTTATCCGGACCGAAAAAGTCCGTTTAAGGAGGAATTTGAAAACATGAGCAGAGAAAAAACAGCACAGTTACGCAAATTTGTTGCCCCTTTCGAAAAAGCAGATGTAAAATCGAGTGTTAGACAATTATTAAATACAATTCCACCTTTTATCTTGGCATGGTTCTTGGCTTACCAAGCACTTGATGTCTCAATTTGGCTAACAATTGCATTGTCAGCAGTAGCTGCAGCATTTGTCATCCGTACGTTTATCATTTTCCATGATTGCACACACGGATCGTTCTTCAAAAACAAAAAAGCAAATGCCGTTGTTGGTACGCTAACAGGGATCATGACGCTTTTCGCTTATGAAAAGTGGAAACGAGAACATTCGATTCACCATGCTTCAAGTGGTAATCTTGATAAGCGCGGAGTCGGCGACATTTGGGTTATGACGATTGAAGAATATGTAGAAGCTTCAAAATGGGAACGTTTTAAATACCGTATGTATCGTAATCCTTTGGTTATGTTCGGATTTGGACCATTATTCTTAGTCTTAATTTCAAGTCGTTTTAATCGTAAAGATGCACGCAAAAAAGAACGCAACAATACGTATTTGATCAACATTTCACTTGTGGTCATTTATACGTTGTTAATCTTAGCAATTGGTTGGCAGGCATTTGTAATCGTGCAAGGAACAACGATGTTCATTGCAGGAGCACTTGGAATTTGGTTATTCTATGTTCAACACACATTTGAGGATTCATACTTTGAAGACGAAAATGAGTGGGATTACGTTAAAGCAGCCATCGAAGGAAGCTCGTATTACCAACTTCCAAAAGTATTGCAGTGGGTAACTGGCAACATCGGCTTCCACCATGTGCATCACTTGAGCCCTCGAGTTCCAAACTATAACTTGGAAAAAGCACATGAATCGACACCGCCACTTCAACAGGCAACAACAATTGATATTAAATCTAGTCTTAAATCATTGAGCTACAAATTGTACGATGCACCAAATAAAACATTCGTTACATTTGGTGAAATCAAGCACTTGTTAGCTGATTCGAAAACGGCTGAACAATAAGAAAGTAACTAGAAAAAAACCATTCTTAGCGGAATGGTTTTTTCTTTTGCTTATTATTTGCTATGATGAAATCACATAGAAATGAACAGGAGGCCCTTATGCAAAGCTGGTATCAAATATTCCCTAAAAATCCTTGGCTGAGTCTCTATGCTTGGGTGATCTTTTGTATTTTGCCATTCTTCTTTATCTTTCGATCTTCCTCATTACCTGAAATTATTTTCGGTATTTTGCTCTTGTTGTTGTTTTTCCTTGCGTACCGGTTGTCTTTTAATTCAAGAACTGGCTTTGTGTATGTTTGGGTAAGTTTTGAAATGGCGATTAATATTGGAATGATTTTCTTGTTTGGGTATGTATATCTGTCTATTTTTGTGGCCTTTTTTATCGGTAATTTACGCAATAAAGTAGGATTTTTCATTATTTATGGCCTTCATATTGGCATGACAATTGCAGCTATTGTATTTGGCTTTTTTGACCATAGTGAATTGTATATCTCTCAGCTACCATTTATTGTGCTTAGTGTACTAGGTGTTATTTTATTGCCGTTTAATACGTATAACCGAAACAAACGAGAAAAATTAGAAGGTCAGCTAGAAGATGCGAACAAACGAATTTCTCAACTGGTGATTATCGAAGAACGTGAACGAATTGCTCGTGATTTGCATGATACGTTGGGGCAAAAATTATCTTTAATTGGCTTGAAAAGTGATTTAGCAGGTAAATTGATTTACCGGAATCCAGAGTCTGCTTTAAATGAAATAAACGATGTTCGACAAACAGCACGTACAGCTTTAAAAGAAGTGCGTGAGTTAGTGTCTAATATGCGAGGCACCAAACTGGATGAAGAAATTTTGCGGGTGCAGCAAATTTTAAAAGCTGCTGAAATTGATTTTGTGTTCTACGGTTCACCGCAGCTGACGAACACCCCCTTGTTAGTAGAAAATGTTCTAAGTATGTGCTTAAAAGAAGCAGTGACGAATGTCGTGAAGCATAGTGGTGCAGCGCGTTGCAGCGTATTGATCAAGCAAAATCCCGAAGAAATTCTGGTGCAAGTGCAAGATGACGGACAAGGATTTCCAGAAGGAAATACTTCTCTGCAAGGAAACGGATTGGCTGGTATGCGCGAACGATTGGAGTTTGTAAATGGTTCGGTAGGAATTAAAGTGATGGAAGGCACGACCTTGAACATCCGGGTGCCGAACGTAATTCTTTATAGTTCAAAGGAGGCAGTAAAATGATTCGAATCGTATTAGCTGAAGATCAGCGAATGATGCTCGGGGCTTTAGGGTCACTGTTGGATTTAGAAGAGGACATGGAAGTGGTCGGTAAAGCATCGAATGGAGAAGAGGCAATCGAGCTTGTGGAAAAACTGCAACCAGAAATTTGCATCATGGATATTGAAATGCCATTGAAAAGCGGATTGGATGCAGCGGAAATTTTAAAAGACAAGCCGTGTAAAATTATTATTTTGACTACATTTGCACGTTCAGGCTATTTTGAACGTGCTAGAAAAGCTGGAGTTAGCGGTTATTTGCTAAAAGATAGTCCAAGTGAAGACTTGGCCACATCCATTCGAACAATTATGGATGGCCGCAGAATTTATGCTCCTGAACTAGTGGACTTAGCTTATGCTGACGAAAACCCATTGACTGATCGGGAAAAACAGGTGATGGAATTGATTGCTGAAGGACGTAGTACAAAAGAAATTGCTAAAGAGCTGTTCATTACAACAGGTACTGTACGGAATTACATTTCAACAATATTGGACAAGTTAGAAGTAGGAAATCGAATTGAAGCCATTTCACGGCTTAAAGAGAAAGGCTGGTTCAAGTAAAAAGCTGCTGTCAGTCGACAGCGGCTTTTTACTGTTTTAGGATGATTCGTACAGAGTTTCAGACAGTGATCCGTCTGCTGCATAGATGTGAAGTTCTCCGTGATTTTTTGTAACATAGCGCTTTGCTTCTCCCATTAGACTATCTTTCGTTTCTTCAATCAGAATCGCTCTTTTACTGTCTTTTTTCTTTAATTGCCAACCATCTTCATGTTTTTTGATTTCGTAGACAGGTCGTTCTTCAGCGCCCATTTCAGTTTTTTTGGCTTGGTCTAAGGCAATTGGAATCGCGCGACCTTCTGTGTAACCATCGCGAAGCAGTGCATTGGCAATTTCTATTGCTTTATGACGAACAGCACTATCAAGATTTTTAAATGATTCTGGATAATTATCTTCGTTCCACGGCATTAAAATCGCCTCCTTGTCCTTGTGATTCCCCCTTGAATTTGCTGCAAAACCGAAAAAGAGGACTTTTAATAAGTGACAATAATGTTACACTGTTAAATAAGGAGGGGATAAAATGACAGATGCAACTTATCAAATCATTGCTTTATCTGTTTATCTAGGTGCCATGCTATACATTGGCTGGTATGCTTACCGAAAAACTGCCAACTTATCCGACTACATGCTTGGTGGCAGGGGTCTTGGACCAGCAGTAGCCGCACTTAGTGCCGGTGCATCGGATATGTCTGGATGGCTGTTACTTGGCTTACCGGGTGCCATTTATGTAGGTGGATTAGTTGAGGTATGGATTGCTATTGGACTAACGGTAGGTGCCTTTTTAAACTGGTACTTTGTAGCGCCACGTCTCAGAATTTACTCATTTGTTACTAGTGACTCGATTACGATCCCAAGCTTTTTGGAGAATCGTCTGAAAGATAAATCACGGTTGTTACGAATTGCTTCGGGTATTATTATTTTGATCTTTTTCACATTTTACGTTTCGTCTGGTATGGTAGCTTCAGGCTTATTTTTCCAGAGTTCATTCGGAATGGACTATCATTTAGGGCTTGTCTTAGGTTCGATTGTTGTTGTCGCCTATACCTTGTTTGGCGGATTTCTGGCGGTCAGCTACACAGATTTTGTACAAGGAATTATGATGGTTCTGGCGCTAATTGCCGTACCAGTAGTAGGTATTTTTGCTACAGGTGGATTTGGTGAAACCGCTGCAAGTATTCGCGAGGTAGATCCGAATATGTTGAGCTTGGTTTCTGGCGCTTCGACAATCGGCGTTATTTCTGCAGTTGCTTGGGGCCTTGGTTACTTCGGTCAACCCCATATCATTGTTCGTTTTATGGCGATTAAAACATTGAAGGAAGTTCGTGTAGCGCGCCGCATTGGGATGAGCTGGATGATTTTCAGTCTTCTCGGAGCAACTGCAACAGCGCTTATCGGGATTGCTTATTTCCAGCAAAATCCTTCAGCGACGTTAGTAGATCCTGAATCTGTGTTTCTTGACTTGAGCCAAATTTTGTTTCATCCATTAGTGGCAGGTTTTGTACTAGCTGCAGTTTTGGCCGCTGTTATGAGTACGATTTCTTCTCAGCTTATCGTAAGTTCTTCAGCGCTTATTGAAGATTTATACAAAATTTTCTTTAAAAAAGAAGCATCAGCTAAAGGATATGTATCACTTGGCAGAATTGCTGTTGCAGCGATTGCCATCATTGCAGCCGCTCTAGCATGGAAACAAAATAATACTATTTTAGATCTAGTTGCTTACGCATGGGCAGGGTTTGGTGCTGCTTTTGGACCAATCATTTTGTTGTCACTATTCTGGCGCAAGCTAACTTCAAAAGGTGCATTGGCAGGAATGATTGTCGGCGCTGTAACAGTTATCGTTTGGAAATTAGTTGGTACAAAACCAGAAGATCCTGGAGCTACTGAAATGACGAATTTCATAGGCAGTGTTTATGAAATCATTCCTGGTTTCTTCTTGTGCTTACTCGTGACATGGCTTGTGAGTCTCGTTACTTACAAACCAGATGCAGAGATTGAGAAAGAGTTTGATGAAACGGTTCGATTAATCAACGAAGACAAGTAAGAAAAATCAAAAGGCGTACAGCATTTCCTTACGGGAAAAGCTGTACGCCTTTTTTGTTTATTTATTGTGTTGCTTTTTAGTTTCTTGTTCCATCCGTTTGAATCGTTGCAATTCAGATTCTTGAATCGGTGGTGATTCTGAACGAATGATTTTGGTGAAAGACCAAAGCATTAACACGAGTAACACGGTAAATGGCAAGGCCGATATAAGAGACGCTGTTTGAAGAGCTTGTAGTCCGCCCGCATACAAAAGCACTGCAGCAATGGCAGACATTAACACACCCCAGACAATCTTGAACGCTGTTGGTGGGTTCAAGCTACCGAAACTTGTCATTGAAGCCAAAATATAAGTTGCCGAGTCAGCAGAAGTCACGAGGAACGTGAAAATCAGCAAAATTGCTAGAACTGACATAATGGTCGTCAGCGGCAAGACATCAAAAGTTTGGAACAAGGCCGACGTTAAGTCGTTATTCACCGCTTCGGCGATCCCTGTACCTTGGTTTAAATCATACCAAAGTGCAGTACCACCAAAAACTGCGATCCACAAGCAGGCAATAGCAGGCGGAATGACGAGTACGCCTAATATAAATTCGCGGATGGTCCGTCCTCTAGAAACACGTGCTACGAATGCACCGACAAACGGGGACCACGCAATTGCCCATGCCCAGTAAAAAATGGTCCAGCCTTGTACCCAGTCACCGTCTGCGTAAGGTTCTAGTCGCAAGCTATAAGTGACAAAATTTGTAATGTAGTCACCTAGCGCTAGCGTGAAAGTTTCCATAATGAAGACAGTCGGTCCAGCGATAAAAACAAATGTCATTAGAACGAGTGCAAGTCCAAGGTTTAAATTACTTAAGTAAGCGATCCCTTTTTTAAGTCCCGTAGAAGAAGATAAGGTATAAGCCGCGAACATGACAGCAATAATGCCGAGTTGTATAGGAAAAGCATGATCAATACCAAACACAGCACTCAATCCACCGTTCATTTGAAGGACACCGAGGCCAAGAGATGTAGCGATTCCCATGACAGTGGCAATAACTGCAAGAGAATCAATCGAGTTCTTAATTAAAGGCTTACTGCCGAGAACAGGTTCAAGAGCAGTAGAAACTAAACCTGGCTTTTTTTTACGGAATTGTAAAAAGCCGATAACAAGTCCAACGATAGCAAATACTGACCACTGGCTAATTCCCCAGTGAAAAAAAGAATAGCCCATCGCAATTCTTGCGGCTTCGGGAGTTTGTGCTTGATTTCCAAATGGTGTAGTGAAAAAATGACTCATTGGTTCGGCAACTCCCCAAAATACGAGTCCGGCACCAAAACCGGCAGAAAATAGCATGCCAATCCAAGTGAAAAAAGGGAATTCGGGTCGGTCGCTATCAGCGCCAAGGCGAATGCGGCCATATTTAGATAATGCGATCGCTACAAGGAAAAGTGTGATAAAAAAGACAGCCAGCAAATAAAACCAACCAAAATTTAAGGTAGTGAAACTAAATAAAGTTCCAGCGACTTCTTCAAATTTCACAGGAGTAACTGCACCTAAAATAACAAGTGCGATGATCACTGCGGTGGATATTAAAAATACGGGATTTGTTACTAACTTTTTATTCATCGAAACCTCCTCAATTTTTTCTATACCTCAGCCTATCGAAAACGCACTGTAAAAACTCTTGTTTTAATAAAATTGATTGAAATTTAACTATGTAAGCTGGTGTGATGTTCTAAAGTGATCGGATTTTTACAGTGTTTGCAATTGTGCGCTTTTAGGGAAAGGGCAGGTAAAGAGCATTCTATGATTCTATATACCTTTCCCTCAGCTACTCTCTTTAAACGTTTAAAGGAGACTAAGTATGCTTTGGCGAACGGTATATAGATCGACAGAAAAAGTGAGGTGCTTTATGAAGTTAGATCATATTGTTCATTTTGTTCGTGAAAATCCACAAGAAACCGTAACCTATTGGCAGGAAAAAGGAATTCATGCAGCAAAAGGTGGGCGACATTTAAACTGGGGAACGGAAAATGTCCTCTTGTATTTGAAAGATTGTTACATTGAGTGGCTGTCAATCGAAAAAGAAGAAGTGGCTCTGCAAGCGGATCATCCGCTTACGCACCAACTGCTCTATGACCAAGTTGGTTTTGGAACAATTTGTTTGCGCACGGATAATATTCAGGTTTTAAATGACGATTTGAGAAAACAGGGAATGGATACTTCTGGAGTGTTGGCAGCCGAACGTCAAACTGAAAGTGGAGAGCTGATCAAATGGAAAATGCTATTCATCAAAGAACAAGTCTCGGATAAATTGCCTGCTCCATTTTTTATCGAATGGCAAAAAACAGACGCTCAGCGCTATCAAAAGCTAAGAGATAACAGATCTATACAAGCGTTAAACGAAACCTTGACGATCGAACGTTGTGTATTTGGGGTTTGGGATACAGAAAAAGCGACCACTGCATGGAAGACGATTCTAGGTGGCAGCTTACAATTGGATAATTGTTTGATTGAATTCAGAAAAACAAATCATCCAAAAGAACGTCTGGAAAAAGTTTGTTTTAAAGAGGGTGTAAATAAGTTTGAATTTGAACAAGGGCAGTACAGGCTACCTCGCTTGTAAGAGGATAGCAAAGAAACTGTGGTAAAATAGAGATATCGAATGGGAATTTTCCTTTCCTGAAATAGGAGGACAATATAAATGGATGAGTTACAAGAAAAAGCAGTCATCGTTGGTGTGCAACTTCAAAAAGATCTTCATTTCGTTTACGGAATGGACGAGCTTCATAATTTAGCAGAAGCTTGCAATGTGGAAGTGGTCGGGGAAATCACACAAAACTTAGATCGTATCAACCCTTCTCACTATGTCGGAAGCGGAAAGGTAGAGGAAATTAAAGCTTTTTATGAAGAGGCAGATGCCAATTTGGTCATCTTCAATGACGAGCTATCACCATCGCAAATCCGAAATCTAGAAGAGGATTTGGAATGCAAAGTGATTGATCGTACTATGCTGATTTTGGATATCTTTTCACGACGTGCAAAAACACGTGAAGCACAGGTTCAAGTAGAACTTGCGCAACTTCAGTACATGCTACCGCGCTTAGTAGGACTGCGTGCGTCGCTTGGTCGACAAGGTGGCGGTAGTAGTGGTGGCGTGGCTAACCGCGGAGCTGGAGAAACCAAACTTGAACTGGATCGCCGGAAAATTGAAGAGCAAATTTCAAAGCTTCATAAAGAACTCGAGCATATTAGAGACCAACGCGTGACACAACGCAAGCAGCGCACCAAAAAAGGTGTGCCTGTCGTCTCATTAGTCGGTTATACGAACGCTGGAAAATCAACAGTGATGAATGGACTGCTAGCAAAAACGGGACAAAACGAAGAAAAGCAAGTGTTTGAAAAAGACATGCTTTTCGCTACGTTGGAGACGTCTGTTCGGCAAATTCGCTTGGAAGACAACAAAAGCTTCTTACTGACAGATACAGTTGGTTTTGTCAGCAAATTGCCACATCATCTGGTAAAAGCGTTCCGTTCTACATTGGAGGAAGCCCGTAATGCAGACTTGTTGCTGCACGTAGTCGATGTTTCTAACGAAGAACACCGTTATATGATGGAAGTAACGAATTTAACTTTGCAAGCTGTTGGGGTAGAAAATGTGCCTACGCTTTATATTTACAACAAAGCAGATTTAGCAGGAGTTCATTACCCTAATGCAAACGGCGACGGTTTATGGATTTCAGCAAAAGAAGGCAAAGGTCTAGATGAGTTGCTAGAAGTTATTAAAAAACTAATTTTTGCAGATTATGTTACTTGTCGAATGGTTATTCCGTTCGACCGCGGTGACATCGTCGCATATCTTAATGAGCATGCCAATATTCACGAAACCGAATACGAAGAAGAAGGCACGTTACTTAAAGTGGAGTTAAGTCATGCAGACTATGACCGCTACCAGCAGTTTGTTGTCGGAAACTAAAAAAAGAGCGTCTCCAAAAGTCAGCAAACGACTTTTTGGTGACGCCCTTTTTTTATTGTTGAAACTGAATGCGGTGAAGGTTCGCGAAGATGCCCTCAGCTTGGAGCAATTCGTCGTATTCACCTTGTTCCGCGATACCGTCTTCCGTTACGACAATGACCCGATCAGCGTCACGTATTGTCGCGAGGCGATGGGCGATAATCAACGTTGTGCGGTTTTCTGCTAGTTCAGTCAAGGCCTCTTGAATAACGCGCTCTGTTTGTGTATCAAGTGCAGAGGTAGCTTCATCCAAAATGAGGATAGGTGGATTTTTCAGGAACATTCGAGCAATGGCTAAACGTTGTTTTTGCCCACCTGATAATTTGAGTCCGCGTTCTCCGATTTGTGTATCGTAGCCCTGAGGTAATTTTCGAACAAAGTCTTCTAAATGCGCTTTTTTTGCAGCGATTAAAATTTCTTCTTCACTGGCATGACGTTTGCCGTAAGCGATGTTCTCGCGAATCGTTCCAGTAAACAGGAAGACATCTTGTTGAACAATCCCAATTTGTGAACGCAATGAATGCTTGGTCATGTCGCGAATATCGAGACCATCAATCGAAATCGACCCATGTTGGATATCATAGAAACGAGGGATTAACGAACAAATCGTCGTTTTTCCAGCACCTGATGGACCGACGAATGCGATCGTTTCACCTGCACGTAAGTTCAAATCGATTCCTGACAAGACCAATTTATGATCGTCATAGCCAAAAGAGACATTTTCGAATCGGATATCTCCAGTTAATTTTTTGACAGCTACGGCGTCTTTCCGGTCGTTGATGTCAGGTGCTTGTTCAATTAAATCTCGGAAACGGCTAAAGCCAGCCATACCTTTCGGATAAAGTTCTAACAATGCGCTAATTTTATCAATAGGTTTAATCAAAACGTTCAAGAACAACACGAAACTGACAAGTTCTCCGTACGATAATTCACCTTGGAAGTTGAGCCATGCCCCGTAAACCAGTACGACTAAAGTTAATAAACGAGTCATCATATATATACTGGAATGTGTTGCCGCCATGACTTTATAAGCAACCATTTTTGCTAGACGGAAACGGTCGTTATCCGTTTTAAAGCGTTCGATTTCAAACTCTTCATTCGTAAAAGATTGAACGACGCGTGCTCCTGAAACGCTGTCTTCTACACGTCCATTAACATCCGCGATTTTGCCATACATACTGCCCCAAGCTTGGTTCATTTTGATGTTACAAAACGTGATAAGCCAGACTAGAAACGGAATCACAATGAGTGTAACTAGCGCTAGTTTTGGGTTAATCCAAAACATAATACCAAATGCTCCGAAAAACGTCATGATGGCAATAAAGAAGTCTTCAGGTCCATGATGGGCAAGTTCACCAATGTCGAACAAATCATTCGTGACACGGCTCATAATATGACCAGTTTTGGTATTGTCAAAAAAGCGGAAGGATTGCCGCTGGACATGAGTGAACAGCTCTTCTCTCATATCTGTTTCGATATTGATTCCTAATTTGTGACCGAGATAGCTAACGATATACTGTAAGAACGTACTTAACAAAAAGATCGCAAGTAGCAAGAAGCTAACTGTAGTGATGGTTCCCCAATTACCACTCGGCAGCAAGTCATCGATAAACCACTGAACAGCCACTGGAAATGCGAGTTCTAAAATAGCAACAAAAACAGCGCTAGAAAAATCAATGATAAACAGCCGCTTATGAGGTCTATAATATGTGAAAAATTGTTTTAATCTCAAAAAATCCCACCTCTTCTTTTTCTCATAATGAAAAGTATAGTCGAAGTCGAAGAAATAAACGACTGGAAATTGGATAAACAAGAAATATGAAACTATTTTTAGTTTAATTCGTAAATACAAACAGATACAATCTAGCGAAGTTTGTCAGTGAAGCGAAGAGAAGCTTACGATAATTTGAGAGGGGAAGATTATTTTGAAAAAATGGATCTTATTTATGACTACAGCTACTTTAGCTATCGGTCTTTCTGCATGTAGCGAAACTGCAGAACCGGCATCTGGTGATGAAACGACAAAAGGAGAAGACAGCAAGTTAACCGTACAAGAGGTCTATGAGAAGTCAGTAGAGGCATCTGAAGACATTACGAGTGTACATGCAGATATTGTAACCGATCAAACAATCGCGATGCAGGGCGATGGCATGGAAATGGATATGACAGTGAGTTCTTCTATGGATATGACCATTGATCCGGTAGCGTTCTACCAAAAAGCAGAAACTTCCGTTGTGTCTGAGGACATCGACAACAGCAATCCGATGAGCATGGAAATGTACTTCACCGAGCAAGGCATGTACATGTACGAAGAAACGATGGCGACTTGGTTAAAGATGCCGGATGCAAGCATTGAAGATTTAAAAGCACTCGCTGATCAGCAAACGGTCAATCCTTCTCAACAGCTTGAAGAACTAGCGGAGTTTAAAGATGATTTCACATTTAAACAAACTGAAGGTGAGTACATTTTAACGCTTGATGCCTCCGGCGAGAAGTTTAACGAATTAATGAATCAACAACTAGAGAAAACGTTAGGGCAAATGGAACTTGAAGCACAAATGGCACTAGAAGACATGACAATTCATGCTGTTAATTATGTGATCTATGTAGATAAAGAATCCTTTTTAACGACAGGCATGGATATGAAAATGGATATGGACATGAATATTGAAGATGAAATGATGAACATCAAATCTGATATGCAAGCTGACTACAGTAGATTCAATGAAATTCAATCCATTACTGTACCAGCTGAAGTAGTAGAGCAAGCGCAGGAAATCGCAGGTTAATCGAATAAGATCAAAAATTTCAAGTTACTAGAGAAGAACACAGTCTGTCAATAAGATTTTCTATAAGAACAGAAGAGCATGCCGAAGTGGCATGCTCTTTTTATATTTGCCCGAATTACAATTTTTTATAATTCGATACTGTGTTATGTAAATGAAAATTATTCTCAATTAACTATTGACTCGTCTTTCTAGCATGCTATACTAAAATACGTAAGTCAGTGATAATGATTATCACTACCGAATAATCAATAATTAGTTATTGAATACAGATGAGGGACAGTCGTGAAGAAGCGTTACTTAATACCAACATTAATCATACTGTCGATCATTTCCTTGTTTGTCGGAGTGAGCAGTATCAGTGTAGCTGATTTGCTTGATTTCCAATCGGAAGAGACACAGATATTCTTGATCAGCCGACTGCCAAGGTTGGTCGCGATTTTGCTGGCAGGTGCAGGGATGAGTATGGCAGGACTCATCATGCAGCAGTTAAGCCGCAATAAGTTCGTGTCTCCGACAACGGCAGGTACATTAGACGCCACACGGCTTGGGATTCTAGTATCGATGCTATTATTTGCAAATGCAACGATGCTAGAAAAAATGACAGTGGCTTTTGCTTTTGCGCTTGCCGGTACGTTTCTTTTTATGCAAATACTAAACCGCATCAAATTTAAAGATGCGATATTCATACCGTTAGTCGGTTTAATGTTCGGGAACATCCTGTCTTCGATTACAACGTTTTTCGCTTACCGAGCGGATGTAATTCAAAACATGTCCGCTTGGTTACAAGGTGACTTTTCGATGGTCATGAAAGGAAGTTATGAACTTCTCTACATCAGTGTTCCGGTTTTTATCATCGCTTATTTGTACGCTAACCGCTTTACAGTGGCAGGTATGGGTGAGGATTTCTCTAAAAACTTAGGGATGAAATACCGGAGTGTTGTCAACATCGGATTGACACTCGTAGCCTTAATTACAGCGACGGTTGTCTTGACGGTAGGGGTTATCCCATTTCTTGGGTTGATCATTCCGAACATTGTATCGATCTTCAAAGGAGATCATCTACAAAAAACATTGCCACATACGGCAATGCTTGGCGCAATTTTCTTGCTGGTGTGCGATATCTTGGGAAGAGTCTTAATTTATCCATACGAGATTTCCATCAGCTTGATGGTTGGCGTGATTGGAAGCTTTATTTTCCTCTTCTTGTTGTTTAGGAGGAAAACGTATGCGTGATCTACATAAAATGCTTATACTTGTCGGCTTGGCTTTAGCCGCTTGTAGTTTATATTTATTTCAAGACTTGAATGGCAGTTTCGATTATGCGCTGCCAAGACGTGGTGTTAAAGTGTTTGCCATGGTCTTAACAGGAGTCGCGATTGCTTATGCAACAGTTGTCTTTCAGACCATTACCCATAACCGGATATTGACACCGAGTATTATGGGCTTGGATTCACTGTATATGTTGCTTCAGACGGTGCTGATCTTTTTCCTTGGTTCAGATCATGTCACAATCGTCAATAAGCAAGTGAACTTCTTGTTGTCGATTGCCGTCATGGTCATCTTCGCCTTGTTGTTCTACCGCTTGCTTTTTAAGAAGAATGATCGACCGATTTACTTTCTCCTGTTGGTCGGGATCATTTGTGGAACCTTTTTCAGCAGTATTACCACATTCTTGCAAGTGCTCATTGACCCGAACGAATTTTCAATCATCCAAGACCGAATGTTTGCGAGCTTTAATAACGTCAATTCAGATTTGGTGTGGACCTCCCTCGTCATCATCACGCTGTTGATTGCCTTTGCTTGGAAACAAAATTCGTCTTTAGATGTTCTAACTTTAGGGCGTGATACAGCCATCAATCTGGGTGTGAATTACGATGCATTAGTAAAGCAAATGCTCGTGTTGTCTGCTGTTTTGATTGCGGTTGCTACAGCGCTTGTTGGACCGATTACCTTTTTTGGTTTAATTGTCGCAAATTTATCGTATCAATTCTTTACGTCCTATAAACATTCGGTCTTGTTAACCGGATCCATTGTCATCAGTGTAGTGGCCTTGGTTAGTGGCCAGTGGGTAGTGGAACGAATTTTCACTTTTAATACAACATTGAGCGTTATTATCAATTTTATCGGTGGAATTTATTTCATCTATCTACTATTAAAGGAGAGTCGATCTAAATGATCCAAGTTCGCGAATTGACAAAGTTATACGGGAAAAAAACGGTCGTGGAAAACGTTACTGTTGATATCCAACGCGGTCAGATTACGTCCTTTATCGGACCGAACGGCGCGGGTAAGTCCACGTTATTGTCAATGGTCAGTCGCCTGTTGGATGCAGATACCGGTGAGGTGCTTATTGATTCAACCAATACCAAAAAGTTGAAATCCAATGACTTTTCAAAACGTGTATCAATCTTAAAGCAATCTAACTTTATGAATGTCCGTTTGACCATTCGCGAGCTTGTTTCTTTTGGGCGCTTTCCTTACTCAAAAGGTCGCCTCAACGATGAGGATGAAAAAATGGTTGATCAATCTATTGATTACATGGATTTGAAAGAAATGGAAAACTCTTATCTAGACGAATTGTCAGGTGGTCAGCGTCAGCGTGCATTTATTGCGATGGTGATTGCGCAAGACACTGACTATGTCTTATTGGACGAACCGTTAAATAACTTGGATATGAAACATTCTGTTCAAATTATGAAAATCTTGCGTCGCTTAGTCGATGATCTTGGCAAAACAGTGGTCATTGTGTTGCATGATATTAACTTTGCTTCTGTGTATTCAGATCGCATCGTGGCACTGAAAAACGGTCGTGTCGTAAAAGACGGAACGACCGAAGAAATTATCCAAAGTGCTGCATTAAAAGAAATCTACGATATGGATATTCCGATTCAGCAGATGAATGATTGCCGGATTTGTGTGTACTTTAATTCTTAAAAAAGAGGAGTTCGAAATAGAATGAAAAAATGGATAGTAGCAGCAGTAACATTAATGATGGTCGCGTTTTTAGCCGCGTGTGGGTCAACTGAAAAAACGACGGAATCTGACACAGCGACTGCAGAATCAGAAGAAATGACAGTGACTCATGAACTTGGTGAAACGACTTTTAACAAAAATCCTGAAAAAGTAGTAGTATTCGATTTTGGTGTTCTAGATTCAATGGACAAACTAGGTATTGAAGCTGTTGCAGGTGTTCCACAAGCTAATATTCCGGCGTACCTTGAGAAGTATGAGGATGCCGAAAAATACGAAAATGTGGGCACTTTAAAAGAAGCGGATTTTGAAGCGATTAACGCAATGAAGCCAGACTTAATCATTATTTCAGGTCGTCAAGCAGATATGTACGATGAATTTTCTGAAATCGCGCCAACAATTCATATGGCTGTAGATACAGAAGATTATATGGGATCATTTAAAGAAAACATGACGACTCTTGGAGAAATCTTTGGAAAAGAAGATCAAATCACTGAAGAACTTGCAGCGATTGATACAAAAATAGAAGAAGTAAAAGAAACGGTAAGTGGTTCTGCTGAAAAAGCATTAATCATTCTTGCCAATGAAGGCAAAGTAAGTGCATATGGCGCAGCTTCACGTTTTGGTTTGATCCATGACGTATTCGGTGTAAAACAAGCAGATGAAGGCATTGAAGCTTCGACTCACGGACAAAGTATTTCTTACGAATATATTTTAGAAACAAATCCGGATATGATGTTCGTTGTTGACCGTAATGCAGTTGTTGGAAATGGAACCAATGCAGCAGATTCTCTTGAAAACGAATTGGTTCAAAAAACGAATGCTTATCAAAATGATAAAATCATCTACTTGGATCCAGATTTCTGGTACTTGTCAGGTGGGGGATTACAGTCTGTTACTCAAATGGTAGCTGACGTGCAGTCTGCATTTGAACAAAACTAACTGAAGAAACGAAATCATTAGTAGAGTCTCTGCAAAATACCTATTATATTGTTGCGGTAAGAAAAAGGTGGGCCTGTCACGGGTTCGCCTTTTTTTGTTGAATAAGTAAGAGTGAAAAAATGGATTATAGTATATGATGTTTGTATAGGTTTTGTATAGTTGATATAGTAAGATAGTCAGGTTAGTGACGAATACATATTGAAGAGATGGAAGTGATCGCATGTTTCTAGCATGGAACGAAATTATCAAAAACAAATTGCGCTTTACACTGATTATCGGTGTCTTGATGCTGGTTGCATACTTGGTATTTTTCTTATCAGGATTGGCGAATGGCTTAGCAAGTTTGAATAGGGAAGCTGTCGATAAGTGGGATGCGGACGCTATCGTGCTGACTGAGGAATCGGATCAAAGTTTGACACAATCGTCTCTTTCGATTGATGCAGTTGACGAAATTCAGGCGGATGAGACAGCTGTTTTAGGTCAACTTAATGCCATTGCACAAACCGGAGATTTAAAAGCAGGCGTCTCTATTTTTGGGATCAACAGCGACGAATTTATTATGCCGGAAGTGATAGAAGGCGAAGAATTTACTGATGCTAATGAAGTAATTGCAGGAGATGCACTGAAAGATGAAGGCTTTAAATTGGGTGACACGCTCAGTTTATCTTCAACAAAAGAAACTTTGAAGATAGTCGGTTTTACAGACCAGGCGCGTTTTAACGCGGCGCCAGTTCTTTATACCACCCTAGAAACACTTCAGCTTGTAAAGTTCGGTGAAACAGCAGAAAACGACAGTCAAATTAGTGCGATTGTTGTACGGACAGAAGATATTTCCGCCACTACGGATGAGAACGGCTTGGCAACAATCGAAACAGAAACTTTTATTGAAAGTCTTCCTGGATATACTGAACAAAGTCTAACGTTGAATTTTATGATTTACTTCTTATTTGTCATTTCGTCAGTAATCGTCGCGATATTCCTTTATGTCTTGACGGTTCAAAAAATTAGTATGTTCGGTGTTATGAAAGCGCAAGGAATTCCGAGTGGCTATCTGGCGCGTTCAGTTATTGCGCAAACAGCGATTTTGGCAGCGATTGGTGTCGCGGTAGGACTTGGTTTGACGCTCTTCACTGGAGCTTTTCTACCAAGTGCCGTTCCAGTAGCATTTGATATTCCGACGATGCTGATTTACGGAGTGGTACTCATTGCGGTCGCTATTTTAGGAGCTGTATTCTCTGTGTTGACGATAGTGAAAATTGATCCATTAAAAGCGATTGGAGGTTGAGTCATGGCAGTATTAGAATTGAATCGAGTAAAAAAATCATTTGGTACAGGTCATAAGAAAGTGGATGCGTTAAAAGAAACGAATTTTCAAGCAGAACAAGGAGAACTGATTGCGGTAATTGGGCCTTCGGGTTCCGGAAAAAGTACGTTTCTGACGATTGCTGGTGGTCTTTTATCTCCAACAGGAGGAGATATTCTAATCAACGATACGAATATCTCCTCGTTAAATGAAAAACAGCTTTCCAAAATTCGTTTAAAGGAAATAGGTTTTATTTTGCAAGCTTCAAACTTGGTGCCGTTTCTAACAGTGGAAAAACAATTAAAGCTATTAGACAAAGTTAAAAAAGACAATATGAACAAAGAACAACTTGAGCAGCTTTACAAAGATTTGGGAATTGGTGACCTTCGTAGTAAGTATCCTTCAGATTTGTCGGGAGGAGAACGTCAACGAGTGGCCATTGCAAAAGCCTTATACAGTAATCCGTCCATCATTTTGGCGGATGAGCCGACAGCTTCTCTAGATTCTGATCGTGCTTATGAAGTGATGGAGTTATTGAAGGCGGAAACAAAAAATAAGAAAACGACAACCATTGTAGTGACCCATGATATTCGACTCGTTGATTATTGCGATAAGGTGTATAAAATGGTCGATGGTGTGCTAGAGCTGCAGTAAACTAAACGATGTTCGAACTGCACGTGCATCAGTAATTCGACGTAATCATTTGTTTCGACTGTCAAGAAAAAATGCCACATGAAAAGAAGAGGAATCCCTAGAATATCGAGGGATTCCTCTTCTTTTCGGTTAAATCAGGAAATGGTTTTTTGCGGAGAGGGTGCCTCGCCTAGTTGGTTTAGTCGCTGTGCAAATGAATCATTGTGACCTACCGGCGAACCGTGAAGGACGTCTTGCATTGAGTAAGCTTGTGAGCCATGCTCTGAAAAGTCTAGGCCAGCTTCTTCGTCTTCAGCGGTAACTCGGAGTGGCACGATCCTGCCGATAGCGAATAAGACGATACCAGTTGATAGAGAAGCCCATGCAATTACCGCTAGCACGCCGACAGCCTGGAGGCCAAGAATTTCTGTTCCACCTCCGTAAAACAAACCATTAGTAGTGTCAAACAAACCGACTGCGAGCGTCCCCCAAATGCCTGCAATTCCGTGGACGGAAATCGCACCAACGGGATCGTCAACCCGAATTTTTGAATCCAGTAAGCGAATAGCTTCAGTCATAATAACCCCGGCCAGTAACCCGATCATCATAGCGCCAAAAAATGATACGTTTGCTGCACCTGCAGTAATGCCGACAAGACCGGCAAGAGCACCGTTCATTGTTAAAGAAGCGTCAATGCGTCCGTAGCGAAAGCGGGTGTATCCAGCAGTCGCAATAATCCCAGCGGAAGCTGCTAGTAATGTATTGGCAATTACTGGCGGCACGAGAGTCGGGTCCGCTGCCAAAGTACTGCCCCCGTTAAAGCCGAACCACCCAAGCCATAGGATAAAAACACCTAATGCACCTAGTGGTAAACTATGCCCTGGAATCGTGTTAACTGATTTTCCGCTATACTTGCCGATGCGAGGACCTATTTTCCAAGCGGCGATAAATGCAGCTACTGCCCCAGTTAAGTGAACGACCGTTGAGCCTGCAAAATCAATAAAGCCGATTTGTGACAACCAACCGCCGCCCCATACCCAGTGCCCTACAACCGGATAAATGACTGCAGTCATGGCGATAGTCAATAGAATATAGGCAGATAAGTTCATTCGTTCTGCTACAGCTCCAGAAATGATTGTTGCGCAAGTTGCGGCAAAAACAGCTTGGAATACAAAGAATCCGATATCTTCAACGCCAGTTAATGCAAATCCTTGTGTGCCGATCAAGCCGAAAGATGAAGGGCCAAACATAAGGGCGTATCCAACGATAAAGTAAAGAATGGAGCCGAGTGAAACAGTGATCATGTTCTTCATTAAAATATTCAAGGTGTTTTTAGATCGTGTAAAACCGGATTCCACCATAGCGAATCCTGCGTGCATAAAAAATACCAACATTGCTCCGAGCATGACCCATATCATATCTACTGAACTTTGAACTGCTTCCATCCAATCTCCTCCTTATCCAATTGCGACTGTGCCGCGTTCTTTGGTTCTGATTCGTATCGCTTCTTCGACAGAGAAAATGAAAATTTTACCATCCCCGACTTGGCCGGTTGAAGCGTATGCTAGTAAAGCTTGAATAATATCTTCAACTTTGTCGTCAGCTACTACCATCTCGAGTTTCAGTTTTGGAGAAAATTCCATTGTGTAAGTATTCCCGCGAAATAAGCCCACTCGTCCTTCTTGCTTTCCGATTCCAGCAATTTCAGTTACACTCAAACCGTCTATTCCTTCAAGTGCTAAAGCCTGTCGCACATCTGCAAAAACGGAAGGTCGAATAATCGTTTCAATTTTTTTCATCAATTTCTCCTCCTTTATGTTAGGTTTGTTAACATAATAGTTTATATTTTCTGATAATGCAAGAGGTTTTTTTATTTGATGTTAGTTTTAGTTACATGAGAATAAATGGGAGTGGATTCGTATGTATAGAATTTCGGAAAAACTGGCTGAACTGGGAATGCAAAGGATAGAGGGGTTTCCGGTTGAAGGTTTTGTATGGGGAAGTGGACCTGGAAATCCAGTGATTATGCTGGTGGGAGAAGCACCTGGAGAGAACGAGTTAGAAACGGGAATACCGTTTACGGGAAGAGCAGGAAAAGAATTGATGGCTTCTCTTGAGAGTGTAGGTTTAGCTAGAGAAGATGTTTATATTACGAGTGCGGTTCGAAGTAGACCTTATAAATGGGGAACTAAAAAGAAACGTAACGGAGAAACAATCGCCAGAAAATACAACCGGGCACCGACAAAAAAAGAAATCATTGCGCATGCGCCGATATTGGATACGGAGATTCAAGCTGTTCAGCCGCCGATAATTGTGACATTGGGAAATGTCGGATTGCAACGGTTGGTCGGTTCGAAGGCGAAGGTCACGGAACTTCACGGTGTGCTAATGGAAACACCGATTCTCTATTGGAACGAAGAAGAGAGTTGCTTTAAAGAAACAACAGAGGTCTATCATATTTTCCCTACATTTCATCCAGCCAGTGTTTTTTATAATCCGTCAGTTCGTATGTTGAAAGATGCAGATTGGCAGAAGTTAAAAGAACTTCTCGGGGGAGCGAAATGAAAGATGGATTTTACTTGGTTGAAAAACTCCTCGTTTTGAGCGTTTTTAACGTATAATAACTTTATTCACTGGAATTTAGAAGCGAGGCATGGTTATGGATAATACAGTTTTATTTGCGCTTGGATTGACTCTTTTTGCTGGACTGGCCACAGGGATTGGCAGTTTGATCGCATTTTTTGCATCCCGTACGAATACAAAATTTCTATCAATTTCATTAGGGTTTTCAGCAGGAGTGATGATTTACGTTTCGATGATTGAAATCTTTTTTAAAGCAAAAGATGCTTTAACGAACGCACAGGGAGAGGTTACTGGCTACTGGCTGACACTCGCTGGCTTTTTCGGCGGAATGGTTTTTATGGCACTAGTAGATCGTATTCTTCCGCAATTGGGGAATCCACATGAAGTCAAAACGGTAGAGGACATGGACGATGGACCGACCAACGACGAATATGCTCGGCTACGGAAAATGGGTATTTTTACAGCATTAGCAATCGGCATTCATAATTTTCCGGAGGGGATTGCCACGTTTATGTCGGCAATACAAGATCCGGCTCTTGGAATCGCTATCGCAATTGCAGTAGCCATTCATAATATTCCGGAGGGGATTGCCGTCTCAGTACCAATTTACTATGCAACTGGAAGTCGGAAAAAAGCACTTAAATACAGCTTTTTATCGGGTATTTCAGAACCTGTTGGAGCGATTGCAGCGTGGCTCTTCTTAATGCCATTTCTCAGCGACACCTTGTTTGGCATTATATTTGCGGGTGTAGCGGGTATTATGGTCTTTATCTCGCTTGACGAGTTATTGCCTGCTGCAAAACGCTATGACGAAGCCCATCTATCCATCTACGGGTTAGTAGCTGGCATGGCCGTTATGGCTGTCAGTCTGGTATTGATCGTCTGATTTTGAAACTTTCTGCCCCCTCTTCTCGTAGTAAAGAGAAAAGGAGGCTTTTTCTATGGATATTAAACGCATTGAACAAACTTTCTCGGACGTGTCAAAAACAACAGGATGGGCTGTAGACAAGCGGATTGCGTTAGCTGTCACTAACATATATTTGTCTCAGGACCAGGCTTTTGATGCAGAAAAGCATGAAGCGGCTGTCGAAGTGATTAAAAAGAATGAGGGGTGGACTTCGCCTTTGCGCTCGCATCTGCTTCATGTAGCAGCAGCTTTTATGGTTATGAAAGAAGAGGCTGTAGAAAGTTCATTGAAGCTAGCCAATCAAAATCAAAAAGCACTTAACGATGCAGGTTTTTGGAAAACTTCCTATACCTATTTAGCTGCATTGCTAATGAAAAAACCGGAGGAAGCAGAACAGGCAAGAGCGTTGTACAAAGAAATGAAAAAGCATCATAAATTTCTAACGTCGAATGAAGATATTCCATATGCCGCTTTATTGGGTAGCCGGGAAGGGTCGCTTGAAGAACGAGCGGCAACGATGAATAGGTATTACCGTGACCTCCGCGAACAAGGCTTCACTATGGGGAATAATCTTCAATGGCTGTCTCAAATTATGACCTTTGATTCATCTGTTTACGACGCAAAAATAGTCGGTAAGGTTTTGGCGATTCACCAATTTTTCAAAGAAGAAAAAATCAACATCAGCCTAGCGCAATATCCTATTCTTGGATTTTTAGCGGTGACAGAAATTGACGGTAAAGCTTTAGAGGGAGTTGTAGAAAATACGCGTGAATTAGAAAAAAATAAAATCTTTCGTTGGTACAAAGATATGGCTTTTTCAACAGCTGTCCAACAGGCAATGGCTGACAATATAGAAGTACGAGATGTCGCGACTATGACTTTTGCTACTTCATTGGAAACTTTAATGCAAGCACAACAGGCAGCGATGATGGTCAGTATTAATGCGGCCATTATCTCGTCATCAAACACTTCTTCTAGTTGAAAGTGGAGATAACGTATTGACTGAAGAGATTTATAAAAGTGTAATTATCTGAAAAGAGAGACTTTTTTATTGTACTTGTTACTAATCTGTCTAAAGCGTATAGTTGTGTAAAGACGTTACTATGCATGTGTAAAGACAGGAGAATGACAATGGCAACGATAGCTGAGAAAAAAACAGGTCCTATTTCAAGAAATAGATTGTTAGGAATTGCGGGACTGGGGTGGCTTTTTGACGCAATGGACGTCGGTATTTTGGCTTTCGTTATTGCGGCATTGCACGAAGATTGGGGATTGACGTCCAGTCAGATGGGGTGGATTGGTAGCGTCAACTCAATTGGAATGGCGGTTGGTGCATTTGTTTTCGGGATTTATGCAGATCGTGTAGGCCGAAAGAAAATATTCATTATTACCTTGCTGTTGTTTTCAATTGCTAGCGGAATTTCTGCTTTTACAACAACACTCGCGGCATTTATGATTTTACGGTTTTTTGTGGGAATGGGATTAGGTGGTGAGCTACCGGTAGCTTCTACTCTGGTGTCCGAAAGTGTACCAGCAAAAGAGCGGGGACGTGTAATCGTTCTATTAGAAAGTTTTTGGGCCGCAGGTTGGCTAGTCGCTGCTGTTATTTCGTATTTCATCATTCCATCTTTTGGTTGGCGGGTTGCGCTGTTATTGACTGCGTTGCCAGCATTTTATGCCTTATATTTGCGTATCAATCTACCAGATTCACCACAGTTTTCTGCGAAAAAAGATGTGTTGCGATCAATTTCGACGAATATTAAAGACGTTTGGTCAGAGAAATACAGACGTCCAACTTTAATGCTATGGATTGTCTGGTTCACAGTAGTATTTTCATATTACGGCATGTTCTTGTGGCTTCCAAGTGTCATGGTGTTAAAAGGATTTACGTTAATCAAAAGCTTCCAATATGTATTAATTATGACCTTGGCCCAATTGCCAGGCTACTTTTCAGCTGCTTGGCTTATCGAACGGGCAGGTCGGAAATTTGTGTTGGTCACTTACTTAATCGGTACAGCAATTAGTGCGTTGGCTTTTGGTAATGCGGACACCATTACGTTGTTAATCGTTTCGGGTGCTTTCTTATCGTTCTTTAACTTGGGTGCTTGGGGTGCGTTATATGCCTATTCCCCAGAGCAATACCCAACAGTTATTCGCGGTACAGGTACAGGAATGGCGGCTGCTTTTGGTCGCATAGGTGGAGTTCTTGGGCCGCTTCTAGTCGGTACGTTGTTAACAGCTGGTGCGAATCTCAATGTAATCTTCGGGATTTTCTGTGTCTCCATCCTTATTGGAGCGCTGGCTGTAGCATTTCTCGGCAAGGAAACAAAACAATTGGAGTTGGAATAGTGTAACTCAATGAAAAACGTATCCTGACTCTTCAGGATGCGTTTTTTAGCAACCTGAAGGATAAATAAAGGGTTTTTTCCATAATATAGCCAATACTGTAGTAATAGAAAAAAGTTAAGACGGGAGTGGAAGTGAAGAAATGGAAATGATTATTTATTCGGACTCAGCCGTGTTCTTAGAAAAAGTATCACCTCTACTGTATAAAAACGAGGACATTCATAGTTTATTCCTAGGTGTTCTCGGACAAATACATGCGAATCAATACGAAGACTATTTTTTAGCGCTCGTCGAAACTGATGATGAAATTGTAGCAGCTTGTTTAATGACACCGCCACATGCTTTGCAATTGATAGTTTTTCAAACTTTTCCTCAAATTGAACGAGAGATTGTTGGACATCTGCAAAATTTAGGAATTGAGGTGAGTGGAATAGTCGGTGAGCAAACCACTTCGCGCTTGTTTGCGGAGGCTTGGACAGAGCGGACGGGAGAACAAGTAAATATACTAATGGATCAAGGTCTTTACCGAATTGAAGCAGTCAATAAAGGCTTACGAAAGAGCCGGGGTTCTTGGCGGATTGCTAGTAAGAAAGATGCAATAATATTGGAAGAATGGTATCGGCTTTTTGAAGAAGAAATAGGAATTGGCCGCTCTACTCAAACACAAATTTCGCATAAAATCGCTGGATTTCTAGAAAGAAAAGAAGTTTACGTCTGGGAAGTAGATGAGCGAGTGGTCTCTTGTATGCAAAAAAAACGCCCTTCAAAAAACGGAATTACCGTATCTTTTGTCTTTACGCCAAATGCTCAGCGAAGAAATGGATATGCTCAAACACTGGTAGCAGAAGTCACGAACGAATTACTGCTGGAGTATGATTTTGTTATGCTTTATACAGACCTTACAAATCCGACTTCAAACAAAATTTATAGAGAAATTGGCTATGAGCAAATCGCCAATCCGGTTCACTTAATTTTTGTGGAAAAATAATTTTTAGCTAAACAGGCTGTAGGAGTAAAGAGCAACTCTAGAGGGTATAAAAAGGTAGGTTGAAAGAAGCAGCGGGGAGGAAAGTCTATGATTCGATTTGAAAATGTTACAAAACGCTTTCCAGATGGAACGGAAGCATTAAAAGACATTTCACTCGTTCTACCGACAAATGAATTGACTGCCATCATCGGTCCTAGTGGCTGTGGTAAAACGACATTAATGAAAATGATTAATAAACTAGAAAAACCAACTGAAGGAAGTATTTTCATTGATGAAAAACCCATCAATGGAATGGATGAAGTCCAATTAAGACGTTCAATTGGTTATGTGATTCAACGTATTGGACTATTTCCTCATATGACCATTTCAGATAATGTGGCGCTTGTACCTAAATTGCTGGACTGGACAAAAGACAAAAAAGAACAACGTGTACGTGAATTGCTTCAGCTTGTTGGTTTAGATCCTGAAGTTTATATGGAGCGTTACCCACTCGAGTTGAGTGGGGGACAGCAGCAGCGTGTAGGAGTGGTTCGGGCGTTAGCGGGAGATCCAAATATTGTTTTAATGGACGAACCCTTTTCAGCACTTGATCCTATTAGCCGAGAACAGCTGCAAGACGAACTTCGAAACCTTCAACAAACCATCAATAAAACCATCGTTTTTGTTACCCATGATATGGATGAGGCGTTGAAAATTGCTGATTCTGTTATTCTTATGCGCGATGGGCAAGTTGAACAAGTAGGCACCCCCCAGCAACTTATTGATAACCCTGCAAACGAATTTGTTCGCAGCTTTATTGGTATAGAGCGCATCAATCAAAAACGCACATTTGGAGACAGAAAATTGCTCGAATTTCTGGATCTTTTTACAGAAGAATGGGCTGGGGATACCGAGGAAATTTCTGCTGAACAAACGATCGAGAACGCTTTTTTGCAACTGGATAAAAGCGCAAAAAATTACTTGGCAATCGTTCAAGGGGCGCAGGTCGTGGCTTATGCTAATGACCGAGACTTATTGAAAGCGGCACTTGCTAAAGAAACGGGGGCAACGGCATGAAAAACTTCCTAGACACCCTCGTTAGCCGTCAGGATATGATTATTGGTGCGCTTTTAGAACATATGTATTTATCATTTGTAGCCGTCGCAATTGGTATCGCAATTGCGCTGCCACTAGGAATTCTCATTACACGCTATCGGCGCTACGCTGAATCAATTATTGGGGTAACGGCTGTTTTTCAAACGATTCCAAGTCTAGCGCTATTCGGCTTTTTGGTACCTATTTTAGGAATTGGTTCACCTACTGCATTAATTGCACTTATTATCTATGCTTTGTTACCGATTTTGCGAAATACGTATGCAGGAATTGTAGGAGTCGATAGTTCCACGATCGAAGCAGGACGTGGCATGGGAATGACGCGGACGCAGATTTTACGACAAATTGAATTGCCGCTAGCGTTACCGTTTATCATGGCGGGTATACGTACGGCTACTGTACTAACTGTAGGTATCGCCACACTTGCGACATTTGTTGGAGCTGGTGGTTTGGGTGATATCATCTACCGAGGATTGCAGTCTTATAACAATTCATTAGTCTTGGCTGGTGCCTTACCAGTTGCTCTACTGGCAATTGGTTTTGATCAAATTTTAAAATGGATTGAAAAAAGAGCGACACCAAAAGGTTTGAAAACATAGGGGGGAACAAGATGAAAAAAACGACATTAGGAGTTTTTTTGGCTGCAACTACAGTCATTGCAGGATGCGGGTCAGGTGGAGATGAGTTAGATCCAATCGTCATTGGCGGTAAGCCATGGACAGAACAATATATCCTGCCACATATTCTCGGTCAGTATATCGAAGCCAATTCGGACTATACTGTGGAATACGAAGAGGGATTAGGAGAAGTGTCGATTTTAACTCCTGCTTTAGAAAAAGGCGATATTGATATGTACGTGGAGTATACCGGTACCGGCATGAAGGACGTATTGAAGAAAGAGTCTGTTCCGGGTCAATCTTCGGAAGAGGTATTAGATATTGTAAGAACAGGTTACGAAGATACATTGGGTGCGACTTGGCTAGAACCACTTGGCTTTGAGAATGGTTATACGTTAGCGTATTCAAAAGATAGCGGCTATGATGCAAAAACCTATTCAGATTTAGCGGAAATTTCGCAATCAGAAGAAATGCGTTTCGGAGCACCACATCCTTTCTATGAACGCAAAGGAGATGGCTACGAGGATTTGATCGCCACGTATCCATTTAAGTTTTCAGCAACTGAAAGTTTTGACCCAGCAATTATGTATGAAGCTGTTAAGAGTGGAGAAGTAGAAGTTATTCCAGCGTTCACTACAGATAGCCGCATTGAATTATTTGATCTTGAAACGACAGAAGACGATCTGTCGTTTTTCCCGAAATACGACGCAGCTCCTGTTGTGCGGATGGAAACACTCGAAGAGTACCCGGAACTTGAAGAAGTACTGAGCGGGCTGGCTGGACAAATCAGCGAGGAAGAAATGTTAGCAATGAATTCTCGCATTGATGTTGACCAAGAAATTGCAGCTGATGTCGCTCGCGAATTCCTAATCGACAAAGGATTAATTGAAGAATAAAAATGATTCCGCGGTCTCGACTGCGGAATCATTTTTATTTTAGTCAGAGAATCTGGCGCTTTTCTAGCTGTCTAACTCGCCTATGAATATACGCTTTTCTTGTAGCATTTGAGTAGGTATTCTTGTACAATGTAAATAATGAGTGAATAGTCATTCAATTCAGTTAAGTAAGAACGTTTTCATAAAAATAATACACGGTGGGGTGAAGGGCATGAGAGAAGTTGTCATTATAGAAGGTGTACGGTCAGCTGTTGGGAGAAGAAAAGGGCAGTTTGCAGATCAGCGTCCGGATGAATTAGCAGCTTTAGTATTAGAAGAGTTAGTCTCGCGTGCAGGTGTAGACAAAAGTGAAGTAGAAGATATTATTTTAGGTTGTGTTTCACAGGCTGGAGAACAAGGCGGCAATATTGCGCGTACAGCATCGTTAATTGCAGGTTTTCCAGATTATGTACCGGGTGTCACAATTGATCGCCAATGCGGTTCGAGTCAGCAGGCTGTGCACTTCGGTGCTCAAGCAATTCTGGCCGGAGATATGGATATTGTCATTGCGGGTGGTGTGGAAAGCATGACACGCGTACCGATGTTTTCCAATATGCAAGGTGCAGCGCTGAGCGAAAAACTGACAGATCAATACGAAATTATCAATCAAGGGTTATCGGCAGAGCGTATCGCAAAGAAATGGGGATTTACGCGGCAACAGCTTGACGCGTTTGCGGTACAAAGTCATGAACGCGCACAACATGCTATTGGGGCAGGCCATTATAAACGTGAAATTGTTCCGATTCGCACACAAGGTCCAGACGGCGAAACGCGAATGATTGATGAAGACGAAGGACCGCGTCCGGGTACAACGGAAGAAGTGCTAGCTGGATTAAAAACAGCTTTTGATGAAAATGGTGTGATTACTGCAGGCAATGCGAGTCAAATGAGTGATGGTGCTTCTGCTGTTCTCTTAATGTCTAGTGACAAGGCGAAAGAGCTTGGATTGAAACCGAAAGCGCGCATAGTGGCACGTGTAGTAGTCGGTTCGGATCCGACATTGATGCTGACTGGGCCAATCGCAGCAACTAAAAAAGTTCTCGCCAAAGCAGGACTTGAAATCAATGAGATGGACCGTTACGAAGTCAATGAAGCATTTGCGCCAGTCCCGCTAGCTTGGTTACATGATATTGGTGGAGATCCTGAAAAACTGAATGTTAACGGAGGCGCAATTGCGCTTGGTCATCCGCTTGGTGCGACAGGTACTAAATTATTAGTGTCGTTACTACATGAATTAGAGCGAACAGATGGCCGTTACGGATTGTTAGCCATTTGTGAAGGAATGGGAATGGCCAACGCCACTATTATTGAAAAGCTATAGCAGGATTGAAAACTAAGGGGGAAGAAGATGGAATTTTCACAAGTAAAAGCAGTGGTCACGGGTGGAGCGTCTGGGCTTGGTGAAGCGACAGTACGCCGTATAGCAAAAAGTGGCGGGAAAGCAGCTATTTTTGATTTGAATGCAGAACGTGCAAAAGTGCTTATTGAAGAATTGGGTGAAGGCTCGGTCATTTATAAAGAGACGGATGTTACTAACGCATCACAAGTTGAACAAAATATAAACGACACGCTTGAACAGTTCGGGGGTATTAATTTAGTAGTCAATTGTGCGGGGATTGGTACTCCAGGGAAAGTAGTATCCAAAGGCGAACCAATTGCGCTAGACCAATTTGAAAAAGTCATCAAAGTAAATTTGGTCGGTAGCTTTAATGTTATTCGTGTTGCAGCAGCAGCTATGCAAAAAAACGAACCAACTGAAGATGGTGAGCGAGGGGTGATTATTTCAACAGCATCGGTCGCGGCTTATGAAGGGCAAATTGGACAAGCAGCTTACAGCGCATCTAAAGGCGGAGTTGTCGCGATGACGTTGCCAATTGCTAGAGAATTAGCGAGAGATGGAATTCGAGTTATGGCAATTGCGCCGGGATTAATGGAAACACCAATGGTAGAAGGATTGCCAGATGCTGCAATTGCTTCATTATCTGCAGCCGTACCATTTCCAGCACGTCTTGGAAAACCCACTGAATTTGCACACCTAGTAGAAAGCATTACGACAAATTCGATGTTAAATGGGGAGACGATACGACTCGACGGAGCAATCCGCATGCAACCGAAATAAGGGAGATGGAAAAGATGGGGAGATACCGTTTCGAAGAAGATGAACACGTGATGTTCCGGAAGTCCTTGCGGAAGTTTTTAGAAAAAGAAGCGGTTCCAAACTATGATCAATGGGAAAAAGATCGCCTTATTCCGAAATCTTTTTGGAAAAAGCTCGGAGATATGGGTTTTCTGAGTCCTCAAATAGAAGAACAATACGGGGGGCTTGGTCTAGATTTTCGTTATGCGGTTGTTATCGGAGAAGAAATGGAACGCGTAGGAGCCAGTTTGACGGGGGTAGGCCTACATAATGACATTACGGTTCCTTACATCGAAGCGTATGGAAATGAAGAACAAAAACAGCGTTGGCTACCGGGTTGTATTTCGGGAGATCATATTACAGCGATTGCGATGACAGAGCCTGGAGCAGGATCAGATCTTGCGAATATATCAACTACAGCAGTTCGAGACGGCGACAATTATATTGTTAATGGGCAGAAAACTTTTATTACGAATGGCATTAACTCGACATTGGTGTTAGTTGTTGTAAAAACCGATCCGAAAGCACAACCGAAGCATCGTGGGATTTCGCTATTAATGGTAGAAGAGGGGACACCAGGTTTTCAGAAAGGGCGTAAGCTCGACAAGGTAGGTCTCCATGCTCAAGATACATCCGAACTGTATTTTGAGGATTGCATCGTCCCTGCAACGAACTTAATTGGCGAAGAAAATAAAGGCTTTACTTATCTGATGGAAAAACTGCAGCAAGAGCGACTAGTCGTCGCAATGGCAGCGCAAGTAGCTTCAGAAGATATGTTAGAAATGACGTTGGAATACGTGAAATCAAGAAAAGCCTTTGGCAAGCCGATCGGTTCGTTCCAAAATTCTCAGTTTAAACTAGTGGAGATGGCGACAGAAATTGAACTGGGTCATTCGTTTTTAGAATCGCTCATTGAAGATCATATGGCTGGAAAAGACATTGTTTCCAAAGTATCGATGGCGAAATTTTGGCTGACAGATACCGCCAAGAAAATATCCGGTGAGTGCATGCAATTACACGGTGGATATGGCTATATGGAAGAATACAAAATTGCACGTCGCTACAGGGATATTCCAGTGGCGGCGATATATGCCGGTTCCAACGAAATCATGAAAACCATCGTTGCTAAACGAATGGGACTGTAAGTGAAAGGCGAGCGGAAAAGAAGGCGAATCTTGCCTGATAGGGACACCCATTCATAATAATAAAATTAGAGTGAAAAAGGAGTCGGATGTGACATGATGGATTCGCCATTATTATTATCATCTTTCGTAAAAAGAGCGGAGCGCTATTTTCCGGAAAAACTGATCATTTCACGTACCGGAGAAAATATGATTCACCGGATTCCTTATAAAGAATTTGCGGTACGTTCGCGCAAACTAGCGGCTGCTTTAACTGGACTTGGTATGAAGCGTGGCACAAAGGTGGGAAGTTTCGCCTGGAACCATCACCGTCACTTGGAGTTGTATTTTGGTGTGCCGGGTGCTGGTGCTATTTTACACATGATTAATATTCGCTTGTCACATGAGCACATCGCCTATGTCATCAACCATGCCGAAGATGAAATTTTGGTAGTCGATCACGATCTATTTCCATTGATTGAAAAACTAGCACCTATGCTAAAATCCGTTAAGCATTTTATCATCATGAAAGATGGAGTGGATTTACCAGAAACGACACTTGGCAATGTTTATTCTTATGAACAATTACTCGCTGCTGAAGATGACAGTTTCGAATTCCCTGAAGATCTGGACGAAAATACACCAGCGGGCATGTGTTACACTTCCGCAACAACGGGCAATCCTAAAGGCGTTGTCTATACGCACAGAGGACTTGTGCTCCATAGTTACGCGCTCGGCATGTCAGATGCAATGGGCTTGTCAGAACAAGATATTGCCTTATCGATTGTGCCAATGTTTCATGCCAATGCTTGGGGGCTGCCATTTGCTGGAGTTTTGTTTGGGACTACACAAGTGTTGCCGGGACCCGGTTTTGCTCCTGGCATGTTGTTAGATTTAATTGAATCAGAAAAAGTTACGTTAACTGCAGGTGTCCCGACAATTTGGATGGGTGTGTTGAAAGAATTAGAAGCAAATCCACGCAATATCGACACACTGCGGATGATTATTTGCGGGGGATCAGCATCACCAAAAGGATTAATCCGCGCATTTGAAGAGAAATACAATGTGCCATTTGTGACAGGGTATGGCATGACGGAAACTGCGCCGCTTGTCAGTTTGGCTATTACTACTTCTGCAATGACCGATATGACGATGGATGAGCGCATCGAACGCCGTTCAATGGCAGGTTTACCGATGCCGGGCCTCGAAGTACGAATCGTCAATGAAAACGGCGAAGCACCGTGGGATGGGGAAACGATGGGTGAGCTGAACGTTAAAGGTGCCTGGATCGCTGATGAATACTATAAAGACGAGCGTACGGAAGAAGCGTTTAAAGAGGGTTGGCTTTATACAGGAGATATTGCTGTAATCGAGCCCGATGGTTATATCAAACTGATGGACCGGACGAAAGATTTAATTAAAAGCGGTGGCGAATGGATTTCGTCTGTTGATCTGGAAAATGCATTGATGACGCATGAAGCTGTGTTCGAAGCGGCGGTTGTCGCCATTCCACATGAGAAATGGATGGAGCGTCCACTTGCTTGTGTCGTGTTAAAAGAAGGTCATGCGGAAGACGACGCCACGAAAGCGGAATTACTGACGTACTTGGAGAGCCAATTTGCCAAGTGGTGGGTTCCAGACGACGTGGTATTTTTGAAAGAAGTGCCAAAAACGTCGGTTGGTAAATTCCTTAAAGCTGCTTTAAGAAAAGAGTTAGATGGCTATTATCAGTAAGTCTTATTTTCGGGTGTAAGTGTCTAGAGTTCTATAGACACTTGCGCTTTTTTTTGAGTAGAGAGCGCCGCTTCGCCAGAGCATCTTATGCCCGTCGAATCTACACGGGCGCCTGCGCTTTTCTGTGTCTAGACTCCGGCAGCCAGATTCTAGGGTCATAAGTCACTCTGGCTGTGCGGCTGAAAACACGCCGCTTCGCCAGAGCATCTTATGCCCGTCGAATCTACATGGCGCCTGCGCTTTTCTATGTCCAGACTCCGGCAGCCAGATTCTAGGGTCATAAGTCACTCTGGCTGTGCGGCTGAAAACACGCCGCTTCACCAGAGCATCTTATGCCCGTCGAATCTACATGGCTGCCTGCGCTTTTCTGTGTCTAGACTCCGGCAGCCAGATTCTAGGGTCATAAGTCACTCTGGCTGTGCGGCTGAAAACACGCCGCTTCGCCAGAGCATCTTATGCCCGTCGAATCTACATGGCTGCCTGCGCTTTTCCTTTTACTTGACAGAATAAACAAAACCTTTTAGTATAGGGAACAACTTGTTGTACGGAAGCAAGTCTGTTTGAGAGAAGAGCCTAGAGAAGACGAGAATAGAAGAGTGTATAAATCGAGGATTGAGACGAGTAGGCAGGGAAATCTATTTAGAGAGTCAGCGGCTGGTGAGAGCTGATTAGGTGATCTGCGCGAATGGACTTAGGAGAGCTTGCCTGAAAGCGGAAGCGAGTAAGGGAGACGTAAGCCCTGCGTTAAAGGGAAAGGCGAAGAGCCTGTTTAAGTGAGCGCAGAAATTTAATGCGCTAATGCGTGGTGGTACCGCGGTTTTTAACCCGTCCCCGCAATCAGATAACAATCTGATTGCGGGGATTTTTGTATTTAAAACGAGACGAGGAGAGATTAGTATGAGCAGAGTAGAGAATTTGAGTGAACAAGGAATGTACGAAAAATCATTAGCAATGTTGAACGGCGATATAAATGAACAACAAATCAAGAAATTTTTGTCCGATTTACATGAAAAAGGAGAGACGGCAGACGAGTTAGTAGGACTAGTCAAAGCGATGCGTGAAAAAGCAGTAGCGCTTCCAACAGTCGAAGGACAACTTGTTGATGTTTGTGGAACCGGTGGTGACCGTTCTTACAGTTTTAACATTAGTACGTTGACGGCTTTTGTGTTAGCAGGATGCGGTATGACAGTTGCCAAGCATGGCAATCGCAGTGTTTCTAGCAAAACAGGCAGTTCCGATGTGCTAGAGGCACTTGGTATTTCAACGGAAACGAATATTGCCTCGATTCCTATGATGCTTGACCAGACGGGGATTGCGTTATTGTTTGCACCAGCTATCCATCCAGCACTCGGTGGCTTACGCCAAATTCGTAAAGACATCGGAACTCCAACTATTTTTAACTTAGTAGGACCTTTAGCGAATCCATTGCCAATTACGATTCAAATGACCGGTGTTTACCGTCGTGACATGCTAGAACCAATGGCGGATGCGTTAATTCGATTGGGTCGAAAAAAAGGAGCGCTTGTTCACGGAGCAGGTGGCTTGGATGAACTGTCACTTGCAGGCGTTAATGAATTAATCATCTTCAATGAGCAAGGTAAGCGAAAAATGACCATTCACCCAAATGAAGTTGGTTTAGAAGTGGCATCAATTGAAGCGATCCGCGGAGGCAATCCAAAGCGCAACGCTGAAATTTTTATGGATGTCTTATCCGGAACAGATAGCCCTTATTTAGATACAGTCGCATTAAATGCAGGAGTAGTACTGTATGTCAGTGGTAAAGCTGAAAACGTGACAGAAGGCGTAAAGCAGGCGAAAGCCTCAATCAAATCAGGCGAAACCGCGCGTGTCTTTGACTTGCATCGGTTAGCGGCGGGGGTATTTGTATGACAATATTGGATGACATCATTGCGACTAAATACGAAGAGATAAAAATGTATAAACCAGTTGGGTCAAATACAATTGATTTTCCAGAAAAAACAACGTTACTGGGGCATCTACAAGAACGAAATGGCGTCATCTCAGAGATTAAACGCGCTTCTCCATCAAAAGGCGACATCAAAGTGGAAGTAGATATTGTTGCACAAGCTAAAAAATACGAAGAAGCTGGAGCGGCTGCAATTTCGGTACTCACGGATGAAGTGTATTTTAAAGGGTCA
Organism: Planococcus kocurii; assembly: GCF_001465835.2. Classification (NCBI taxonomy): domain Bacteria; kingdom Bacillati; phylum Bacillota; class Bacilli; order Caryophanales; family Caryophanaceae; genus Planococcus; species Planococcus kocurii. The sequence continues at coordinate 1,300,892 of NZ_CP013661.2, read as the reverse complement.
ATTGATGACTTGTGTGAAGTAGCGAAAGTCGTATCGATTCCCGTCTTGTGCAAAGATTTTATGGTTAGTGAGATTCAAATTGATCGTGCTCAACATGCAGGAGCTACCATTATTCTATTGATCGTAGCTGCACTGGAAAAGCAACAGCTGAAACGTCTTAACGACTATGCGCTCTCAAAAGGACTTGAAGTTTTAATCGAAGTTCATGATGAACAGGAACTGCAAATAGCACTAGAGCTAGATGCAAAACTAATTGGTATCAATAATCGTAATTTAAAAACTTTTGAAGTATCAATTGAACGCACAGCACAATTAGCTAAAAACTTCCCATTTGACGAAGGGCGCGTATTAATTAGCGAAAGTGGCATGCAGACAAAAGAAGATGCGCAATTTGCTTACGCAAATGGAGCTTCTGGAATTTTAGTGGGAGAAGCGTTAATGCGATCTGAAAATCCAGGAAATTGGATTCGTCAGGCGACTAGCGAGGAGGCAGTAAAATGACAAAAGTGAAAATTTGCGGCTTGCAAGAACAGCGACATGTTGACGCAGCAAGTCGTGCGGATGCTATCGGCTTCGTATTTGCTCCGAGCAGACGTCAAGTGACAATTGCGCAAGCTGCTGAACTGGCTAAACACATTCCAGCAGATACCGATAAAATCGGTGTTTTTGTTAATGCTTCATTAGAGGAAATTGAAGACGCTGTTGCAGGTGTTCCGCTAACGATGGTTCAGCTTCACGGCGATGAACCCGATGAGTTGGTGAAAGCTATTCGTGTCCCTGTTATCCAAGCCTTCTCGATTCGCACAAAAGAAGATGTAGAGCAGTTGAAAAATTCTTTAGCTAATTATATTTTAGTGGACGCTCCGGGTACGGAATACCGCGGAGGTAGCGGTAATGTGTTTGATTGGTCGTTACTAGACGGAGCCGGCATCGATCCATCTCGCCTAATTGTGGCGGGTGGGTTAACACCGGAAAATGTCCGTGCGGCAATCGAACAAACAACACCTTACATGGTAGACGTCTCTAGCGGAGTTGAAACAGAGCGCCAGAAAGATGTAGCGAAAATACAAAAATTTATTAAACAGGTAAAGGATGATTCGATGGAACAGACGATAGAAAAAGTAGGTTTTTTCGGTAAATACGGGGGGCAATTTGTGCCAGAAACATTAATGAAAGCCGTTAAGGAATTAGAAGATGCTTATAATGAAGTAAAAGAAGATCCGGAATTTCATAAAGAATACCATCATTATTTATCGGAGTATGTGGGTCGTGAACAGCCATTGACCTTCGCAAAACGCATGACTGAAGCATATGGTGGACCAAAAATCTACTTAAAACGAGAAGACTTGAATCATACCGGTGCGCACAAAGTAAACAACGCGATTGGTCAGGCGCTACTTGCGATGCGAATGGGAAAACGTAAAATTGTAGCAGAAACAGGAGCAGGTCAGCACGGTGTGGCGACTGCGACAATTTGTGCACTGTTCGATTTGGATTGTGTTATTTTCATGGGTGAAGAAGACATTAAGCGTCAGCAATTGAACGTTTTCCGTATGAAGCTTTTAGGGGCACGTGTGGAAAGTGTCACAAAAGGCAGTGCGACCTTAAAAGATGCGGTCAATGAAGCTTTGCGTTACTGGGTTGCCAATGTAGAAGATACGCATTACTTAATCGGTTCGGCTCTCGGTCCACATCCGTTTCCAACGATGGTCCGTGATTTTCAAAGTGTGATTGGCGTAGAAACAAGACGTCAAATTCTTGAAAAAGAAGGGCGTTTGCCTGACGCTATTTTGGCGTGTGTAGGTGGTGGCAGCAATGCGATTGGTATGTTTTATCCGTTTATTCAAGATAAAGAAGTCAAGTTGATTGGCGTTGAAGCGGCTGGTCAAGGTGTGGATACAGATAAACACGCTGCAACCTTAACAAAAGGAACAGAAGGTGTGCTCCACGGCGCCTTAATGAAGTTATTGCAGGATGATGCAGGCCAAGTGCAGGAAGCGCATTCGATTTCTGCGGGGCTTGATTATCCAGGCATTGGACCAGAGCATGCTTATTTAGCAGATATTGGTCGTGTTGAATACCGGTCAATTACCGATGATGAAGCACTGGCTGCAGTTATTGGCATGTCTCGTCTTGAAGGAATTATTCCAGCACTTGAAACGGCGCATGCTATTGCAGAAGCAGAAAAACAAGCAAAGTCTATGACCAAAGACCAGATACTGATTATTTGTGTGTCCGGTCGTGGAGATAAAGATATGGCGACATACGCAGAGAACCTGGAGGGGCTATCATGAATCGATTAGAGCAACTAAAAAAAACGGGAAACAAAGCCTTTGTCGCTTATATTATGGCTGGAGATGGCGGTCTTGACCGTCTGAAAAATCAAGTACAGTATTTGCAAGGGGCAGGAGTAACTGCTATCGAAATCGGCATTCCTTTTTCAGATCCGGTCGCAGATGGTCCGACGATTGAAGCGGCTGGAAATCGTGCTTTAAAGCATGGTGTTACATTGCAAAAAGTATTGGAAGAACTAAAAAGTTGGACCTTTGAGGTTACAATTCCTTTGCTCGTAATGACTTATTTAAATCCCGTGATGAGGTTTGGTGTAGAACGCTTTGCTACTGAATGCAGCAAAGCTGGAATTTCAGGCGTCATCATTCCAGACCTGCCATATGAACACAAACAATTAGTGCAACCTTATGTCGATAAAGAAGGCATTAAGTTGATTCAACTGGTGACACTGACGACAACGGACGTTCGCTTGGATGGTATTCTTCGGGAGGCACAAGGTTTTGTTTACGCGGTTACGGTTAAAGGAATAACGGGATCTCGTGATGAGATGTCAGAGGATGTAAAAGCATTTATGCGCAAAGTTCGTGAGAAAAGCCCGGTTCCGGTTTATGCTGGATTCGGAATTTCGAAAAGTAGCCATGTCGATATGTTGCGTGACGATGTGGATGGATTTATTGTGGGAAGTGCCATTGTGGATGCCTTTAACGAAGATCGAATTCAGGAAATCGAACCGCTTATCCATGCAGTGACGGCCACCCACTCAGTATAATATGGGTAGGAGGAGATGTTATGTTTACGCCAGTTGCTGAAGATTTTTTTGACGCGCCGACATTGGAACTTACGCGTAGTTTGATTGGTCAAATTTTGGTCCATGAATTGCCAGAAGGCATTGTTGCTGGACGGATTATTGAAACTGAAGCTTATATGGGAGCAGAAGATCGCGCTGCACATAGCTTCGGGAATCGTCGGACTAAACGTACGGAAATCATGTTTGGTAAACCTGGCCTTGTCTATACGTATCAAATGCATACTCACACATTGATCAATGTCGTCGCCGGACCGGAAGACACACCGCGAGCTATTTTGATACGTGCAGTCGAACCGGTCGAAGGCATCGAACTGATGGCAGAACTGCGCGGCAGACACATGCCGATCAAACAGTGGACTAGTGGACCGGGAAAATTGACTAAAGCAATGGCGATTACAATGGATTATTATGGTCATCATTTTTTGGAAAAGCCACTTTACATCGCTCAAGGAGAACCGGTTCAAGAAATATCGGTTGGACCTCGTGTAGGTATCGGCAATTCACTAGAAGCGGTCGACTATCCTTATCGCTTTTGGGAAACAGGAAACCCTTTCGTCTCGAAATTTCGCTAATTGTTGTTTAACTTCATCTTTTGGTGGAATACTGAAAGAGAATGAATAGACAGAAGGAGTGAAAGATAGTGGCGAAAATTGCAACTTTACTGACAGATATGTTTGAAGATATGGAATATACAGATCCATCAAAAGCGTTTAATGATGCAGGTCATGAAGTTTTCACAATCGAAAAAGAAGTGGGGAAAAAAGTAACTGGCAAACAAGGCGAGGCTGTTGTCACCATTGATAAAAGCATTGATGACGTTAGCCCGGATGACTTTGATGCCTTGTTCTTGCCTGGCGGATTTTCACCGGACCTGTTACGTGAAGATAGCCGGTTTGTGGAGTTTGCAAAAACTTTCATGGATGCGAAAAAACCGGTCTTCGCAATTTGTCATGGACCTCAATTATTAATTACGGCCAAAGCGTTAGAAGGTCGTAAAGCTACAGGTTATAAGTCGATTCAAGTCGATATGGAATACGCAGGTGCGACGGTCCTTGATGAAGAAGTAGTCGTGTGCCAAGATCAATTGGTCACTAGTCGTCAACCTGATGACATTCCGGCATTCAACCGAGAATCATTACGTGTACTGGAGCAATTAGCTTAAAAAGCTGTCAATGCCCCTCTAACATAAAACAGACGGAGAAAAAGAAACTCTTTTTCTCCGTCTGTTTTTTTAAAATTGCAGCTCACAATCCCAAACTTGACATGCACTTTTTCGAGGTTTGGAGGTGAAATCTCTAAAACGCACGATTGCTCTTGATAGGACGGAAGACACTTGCTAGGTCAATTGTGTACCGGTCCTAGATTTGCGCTATGGATTCATCTGTAAACACTGCTTGGGCTTTTCTTTAGCGGGCAAAAGCGGCTGTCTCACAAAGTCATTGTTCATGACCTTGTGAGACAGCCGCTTTTTATGTAGGGAAAATCTAACATACAGATTACATAAACCAAATTAGCTTTTAAGATTGTCTCTTGAATACATAAGTAAATGCTTATATAATGAGGGAGTGCTGTAGCGATAAATAGAGCAAGTGCAGTGTGAATATAATGATGACTCGATTAGTTAGAGTTTGCGCCAGTGGTTTATTGATTGTAGAAGAAAGAGCAGCAAATTGTGAATAAGGAGTTGTGTGAAAGTGGATGTTTGGTTAGCAAGTTTTATATTTATCGTTACATTGATTTTTGTGATTTGGCAGCCAAAAGGCTTGTCAATCGGCTGGTCTGCTATTGCTGGGGCAATTGTTGCCTTGCTGTTTGGCGTAGTTGATTTTGGGGATGTCTGGGACGTAACGGGAATTGTTTGGAATGCGACCTTAACGTTTGTTGCATTGATTATCATTTCGTTGATTCTTGATGAAATTGGTTTTTTCGAATGGGCAGCTTTACATATGGCACGTTTTGCCAAAGGCAGTGGCTTGCGGATGTTTTTCTTAGTTACCATGCTAGGGGCGGTTGTCGCAGCGTTGTTTGCGAATGACGGAGCAGCGCTAATTTTGACACCTATCGTGTTGGCAATGGTTCGTGCATTGAAATTCAAAGATGCAATGATCTTGCCATTTATTATGGCGAGTGGCTTTATCGCTGATACTGCCTCTTTGCCATTTGTTGTCAGCAACTTAGTCAACATCGTATCGGCTGATTTTTTTAATATTGGCTTTACCGAATATGCAATCCGGATGCTTGTACCGAACTTATTCAGCATAGCTGCAAGTATGTTGGTCTTGTATTTATATTTCCGAAAAGATATTCCAAAACATTTTGATGACAGTGCATTAAAAACACCAGCTTCAGCAATAAAAGATTTGAGAATTTTCCGTTTATCTTGGGTAGTGCTAGCAATTTTACTAATTGGCTATTTCAGTAGCGAGGCTTTAAATATTCCGGTATCCTTTATTGCAGGAGCGATTGCTATTATTTTTCTAGCCATTGCGAGGAAGAGTAAATCAGTTGAAACGATGAAAGTCTTAAAAGGGGCTCCTTGGGCGGTTGTCTTTTTCTCAATCGGTATGTATGTCGTCGTGTACGGTTTGAAAAATGTGGGTCTCACATCGGTGTTGGCTACCGCAATCGAGTGGACAGCGAGTCACGGTCTGTATGCAGCGACAATTGGCATGGGCTTTATCGCTGCTATTTTGTCATCGGTTATGAATAATATGCCGACTGTTATGATTGATGCATTGGCAATTGCTGAAACAGAGACAACTGGAGTTGTTAGAGAAGCTTTAATCTATGCGAATGTGATTGGATCAGATTTAGGACCAAAAATTACACCGATTGGTTCACTGGCAACATTATTATGGCTTCATGTATTAAAAACAAAAGGGGTAGAGATTAGTTGGGGTTATTATCTTAAAATCGGCATCATTTTGACGGTTCCGACTTTGTTTATCACATTGACTGGCCTGTACTTATGGTTGACGATTTTAAATTAAGTTTATAGAAAAAAGGAGCATGCCAATGGCTTGCTCCTTTTTTCTAGTCTAAAAACTTAGCTAAATAAATTTCGTTATGGGGTTTGTTGTTTATTATCATGGATTTTTGTCGAATGCCTTCAGATTTAAAACCAGCTTTTTCATATAAGTTACGGGCCGATTCATTTTCTTCGACGACCGTCACTTCTAGCCGGCTAATGCCTTTTTCTTTAGACCATTCTTCAGCTTTTTTAAGCAAGGATTTAGCGATTCCTTTCCCTTGTGCATCTTTTTGTAGACCGAGATCGATGAAGGCGCGGTGTGCAGCACGTTTTGCGTCATTGCCCACAATCATCAAATAGCCCACATGCTGTCCATTGAGAATGGCAATGATAATAGTCGAATAGCCACTTTGTTTCCACTCGATAATTTGTTTGCGAACTTTTTGTGTGGATTGTGTACGTTCGTCTTTAGCGTAGAGCATGAAATCAGATTCAGATTCTACAACTTTTTGTAGAGCGGCAAGAGACCGCGCATCCCCATGCTCTGCTGTTCGAATCAATAGAATATCCTGATCTTCATCATCGTCTGTGCCTGTTCCATTTGTAGAGTCGATTCTTTCAAAGACGACAAAGCGATCTGGCTCGACGTCGCTAACAAAATAACCAGCATCTGCCCATGCATGAAAATGTTTAGCTGGTGCTTTTACTTTTTTCCACCAACTTTTATTCAAGTAGGCGGCATTAGGTAAATTCTGTCCCATAATTTGCTCGATTTCAGAAAATGTTAATCGTATTGAAGAATTTGTCACTCCGGAAAAATAATTAGCCAGAGGAATGTATTTCTTTTCCAGTAAAATAGTCACAGGCATCTCTTCCTTCCACCTAACTTTAGATTAGTTAGTCATATTATACCATTGGCATATGCTAAAGTACATAATGAATTTTAAAAATACTGATAATTCTATAAACTTAATAGTTTGTTAGTTGTATTTACTATTTATAAAGTCTAATTTTTTCAATTGCTGTTAATATGATAGAATAAAAACAGAAACTAAGTATTTCAGGAGGCTACTATTCATGTCAAACGTTTTAGTATTAGGTCATAAAAATCCGGACACAGATTCAATTTGTTCGGCTATTTCATATGCGTATTTAAAAAATGAAATGGGCATGCTTGCTGAACCAGTTCGTTTAGGTGAAGTAAACAACGAAACTTTATTTGCTTTAAACACTTTTAAGTTTGATGAGCCAAGGTTGGTGACACAAGTTGCGAAGGAAGCTACACAAGTAATTTTAGTGGATCACAACGAACGTCAGCAAAGTGCTGATGATATCGGAGATGTTCAAGTGATAGAAGTGGTGGACCATCACCGCATCGCCAATTTTGAAACGATGGATCCTCTTTATTTCCGTGCAGAGCCAGTTGGTTGTACAACTACCATCATCTTAAAACTATTTAAAGAAAATAATGTGGAAGTCCCTTCTAATATAGCAGGTTTGATGCTATCCGCCATTATTTCGGACTCGCTTCTTTTTAAATCGCCGACTTGTACTGAGCAAGATGTCAAGGCTGCTGCAGAACTCGCAGAAATTGCTGGCGTCGATGCACAAAGCTATGGTCTGGATTTATTGAAAGCTGGAGCTGATTTGAGCAATAAAACGTTAGAAGACTTAATCTCATTGGATTCAAAAGAATTCGAAGCAGGCGACCACCGTTTTGAAGTTGCTCAAGTTAACGCAATTGATGTAGAAGAAGTTATGGTTCGCCAAAAAGAACTAGAAGTATTAATGACAAATGCTATTCTAACAAAAAAATTAAATTTATTCATGTTTGTTGTCACGGATATCCTTAATAATAATTCAGTGGCTATCGTGCTTGGTAAAAGAGCAGACATCATCGAAAGTGCATTTAAGTCAAGTGTGATTGATCACCGTGTCTTATTACCGGGCGTTGTGTCACGCAAAAAGCAAATTGTTCCTGTAATTACAGAGGCGTTAAGCTGATTCCCTTATGGGGATCAGTTTTTTAGTTGAGCTAGAATTGAGAATCTCTTCAGCTACTTACCTTGTTCTCTATGTGGCTGAAAAGATGCCACTTCGCCACCGCGCCTTATACCCGTCAGGTTTAGTACGATCGCTTGCGCTTTTCTTTGTCTAGCTCCAGCGATCAAACCTTCGGGTCATAAGTCACGTTGGCTGTGTGGCTGAAAAGATGCCACTTCGCCACCGCGCCTTATGCCCGTCAGGTTTAGTACGATCGCTTGCGCTTTTCTTTGTCACAGGCAAAAAAATTGAGTGCTGTTGTTTTCGTTGCTATAGTTAGTGTCGAGGTGAACGATATGAAAATTGAAGTTTGGTCAGATTATGTGTGCCCATTCTGTTATATAGGCAAGAGGACTTTAGAGAAAGCGTTGGTTCAATCGGGTTTTGAAAGTCAGGCGGAAGTTACGTTTAAGGCTTATCAATTGAATCCAGATGCGCCAATCAATTCCACTACTCCAACTTATGAAAGTTTAGCGAAAAAATATGGACAGACTATAGAACAAGCGAAAGAAATGACTGAAGGCGTGGCGCAGCATGCCCGCTCTGTTGGTTTGGAATACAATTTTGATAATATGGTAGAAGCGAACACGTTAGCTGCTCATCGTTTAGTGAAATGGGCTGAAACACAAGGGAAAGATGCAGAGCTGACTGAACAGCTAATGCATCATTATTTTGTGGAAGCAAAAAATGTCAGCAATTATGAGGTTTTATTGACACTCGCAGAAACGATTGGTTTGCCGCGTGAAGAAGCAGAAAAAGTGCTGGAATCGGACCAGTTTATGGGACAGGTCCAGTTGGACATTGCAGAAGCTGGTCAAATCGGCGTGCAAGGTGTACCATTTTTTGTGGTCAATCGTAAGTATGCCATTTCCGGAGCCCAGCCAGTAGAAGCTTTTGTGGAAGCGTTAGAGCAAATTGCTGAAGAAGAAGGAATTCGTCCTAAATTAAAACCGCTTGGTAAGAAAACCAGCTATTGCACAGGAGATTCGTGTGATGGCTTATAAAATACCTGAGCAGAGTAATTGACTTTTACTCTGTTTTTTTATTAAAATTAATGAGATTTTCAAATCGATAGTACTAGTTTTTATATGATGACAAGAGGAGTTTTAAACTAATGACAAACGTTTTAGTAGTAAAAGCAAATAATCGCCCATCATCTGAAGGGGTATCGAGCAAAATGTATGAAGTGTTTATGGATTCGATCGGCACAGATACAGAACTTGATATCAATACGTTCGACGTTTTCAAAGAAGACATGCCGTATTTCGGCCAGGACTTTTTTGATGCAATGCAAAAATCAGCAAAGGCCGAAGAAATGACTGAGCTAGAACAGCGCATTTTGACAGCGGCTAACAAAGCAATGGATGCATTTATGGAAGCTGATGTGGTTGTTTTTGCATTCCCATTATGGAATAAAACAATTCCTGCGCCATTGCAGACGTTCATCGACTACGTTTACCGTGCAGGTGTGACATTCAAATATACGGCTGAAGGCCCAGTCGGTCTTGTACCTGATAAGAAAGTCATTATCTTGAACGCACGTGGAGGAGTTTATTCAACACCAGAAATGGCCCCAGCTGAAATGAGTGTCAACTACATTCGGTTGATTATGGACTTCTTCGGAATCACTGACATTGAAGAAGTGATCATTGAGGGACACAATATGTACCCTGATCGCGCGGAAGAAATCAAAGCTGAGGGAATGCAGCGTGTAGAACAAGTTGCCAATTCATTAGTTAAAGTAAATGCATAATATAAAGTGATAAAGACGACCTTAACGGGTCGTCTTTTTTAATTTAGACAGTAAATCCAGCGAATTGGACAGTAAAGGAGCTGAAATGGACAGTATTTCTGAAATCTGGACAGTATTCGAGCTCTTTCCGACAGTATATCCAAATAATTGGAAAATGATGCTTTTCGAATAGCTAAGCTGATTAAGAATTTATAATAGGGGTAGACATCTATAAAAAGCTTTCTAAGGAGGAATGGCGCAAGTGCAGAGTAATGGCGAGAGTCGAGTTCCGGAAGAGCAAAAGTCTTATTGGAGAGAATACAAAGATATTCCAAACTACCCCGCTTTGCAAGAAAATGAGTCTACAGATATAGCGGTTGTAGGGGGAGGAATGGTGGGGATCATTAGTGCTTATTTGCTGGCAAAAGCCGGTAGAAAAGTGACATTGATTGAAGCTGGGAAATTAGTCGATGGCGTAACAGGGCGTACGACGGCAAAAATAACAGCGCAGCATGGCCTGTATTATGATTCGTTGATTAATATAGTCGGACAAGAACAAGCAAAACTCTATTATCAGGCGAACATGGAAGGGTTGAAATTTATAGAAGGAACTGCCCATGAACTTGATATCGATTGTGATTTTTCCCATCACAATGCGTTTGTTTATGCGCATACAGCTGCAGGTGCAAAACTGATTGAAAAAGAAGCGGAAGCCTATCGGCAACTAGGCATTGACGGCGAATTGGCAAAAGAAGAGGCGGAGTTGCCGTTTCCTATTACAGAAGCGGTAGTCATGCGCAATCAAGCACAGTTTCATCCAGTAAAATTTTTGGCAGGCCTGGTGAAAGAAATTGAGCGACTAGGCGGCAAAATTTACGAACAGACACGTGCGATGAAAATTTTGAGCAAAAACGATCCGGTCATTCAAACTGAAAATCTTTCACATTTATCATGCAATAAAGTGATTGTTGCTAGCCATTACCCATTTAATGATTTTGACGGTTTGTATTTTTCGCGTTTATCCGTCAATCGTTCGTATGCCATTGCAGCTAAAGTAAGCGGCAATGTTCCAAATGATATGTACATTAGCGGAGATTTGCCTTCGCGCTCTCTGCGTTATGCAACAGATGAAAATGGCGAAAAACTATTACTAATTGGTGGCGATGGCCATACGACAGGTAAAAGCTCAAGTCAGACGATGGAGCATTATCATAACCTTGAGAAGTTTGGAGACGAGCATTTCGGAATTCAAGAGATTCCGTATCGCTGGTCGTCTCAAGATATGACGACGCTCGACAAAATCCCTTACATCGGAACAATTACTGCGGGCTATGACAATATTCTAGTAGCGACTGGTTTTCATAAGTGGGGCATGTCGAACGGCGCATTAGCAGGTATGATGCTGTCAGATCAAGTGCTTGGTATCGAAAATCGGTATGCTGCTTTGTTTAGTCCAACCCGCACAAAAGTCAAAACAGAAGACGCCAAGAATTTTGCGAAAGATAACGCATCCGTTGCTAAGGCATTGGTTACAGGTAAGCTGAAAAGACCATCAAGAAAAGTTGAAGACTTAGGCAAAGACGAAGGGGCATTAGTGAAAGTCGGCAAGAAAAAAGCAGGCGGTTACCGGGACGAATTCGGTCAAGTCCATCTCGTCGATACCGCATGTACCCACATGGGATGTGATGTTGCTTGGAATGACGCCGAGCGTTCTTGGGACTGCCCATGTCACGGTTCGCGATTCTCCTATACCGGAGACGTACTAAACGGACCCGCGGTTAAACCATTGAAAAAGATCGAAGAAGTATAGAAAAGCACAAGCGCCCGTGTAGCACCGACAGGCATAAGACAGACTGGCAGAGCGGCGCATTTTGCCGCACAGCCGGGATGACTTATGACCCGAGGTGTTGGGCGCAGGAGCCTGGACAAAGAAAAGCACAAGCGCCCGTGTAGCACCGACAGGCATAAGACAGAATGGCAGAGCGGCGCATTTTGCCGCACAGCCGGGATGACTTATGACCCGAGGTGTTGGGCGCAGGAGCCTGGACAAAGAAAAGCACAAGCGCCCGTGTAGCACCAACACGTAAAAAGCAGTGAGAGGAAAAATCCTCTCACTGCTTTTTACTGGGCTTTTTAAGCGGGAGTGCCTTGTAATTCCAATGTGATTTTGATGTCTTCACCGACCATCACGCCACCTGCTTCAAGCGCCTGGTTCCACGTTAGACCGAAGTCTTGGCGATTTATTTTTCCGGCTACGGTAAATGCTACTATTTCGTTGCCCCATAAGTTGGTACCTTTGCCGCCGTACGCTACTTTGAAAGTAGTTGGTCGTGTGATGTTTTTCATGGTGAAGTCACCAGTTAATTCATAATCGTTGTCTTTTTTTACAATGTCATTAGCGGTAAATGTGATGTGTGGAAATTGCTCAGCGTTGAAAAAGTCAGCGGAAAGAAGATGTTGGTCGCGGTCTGAGTTATTGGTGTTGATGCTGGCGACATCGATTTTAAAGTCGATTGATGCACCCTGCAAATTTTCTTCATTGGCTTCAACGTTTGCTTCATAAGAAGTGAAAGAACCTTTTATATTCGAGATCATCATGTGTTTTACAGAAAAGCTAATTTCTGAATGTGTTGCGTCGATCGTCCACTTTTTCAAATCAACTACCTCCTGGTCCGACTTACAACCCTAAATATAGCCTCATCAAATTTCAAAGTCAATCGTTTTTGATGAACAAGTCTCAGATTCGAGAGAATGTTTAATTGGACTTTTGACCTGAACTTTGTTATATTGCTTGTCAAATCAGGCTGAAAATTAGATACTAGTAGAAGCTATAAGTTTAGAAGGGATTTGCTTTAGATGACGAAAGAACAATGGTTGGTAGATTTGCGTGTTTTTTTAGCAGATGATCACGTTAAAATGGATGAACCGCTACACCTTCATACATTAACTAAAATGGGTGGGCCAGCTGATATCTTTGTGGCACCAACGACTGAAGATGAAACTGCATTTACAGTGAAATACGCATATACAAATAATATCCCTTTATTACTTCTTGGAAATGGATCAAATATGGTCGTTCGAGATGGAGGGTTTCGTGGCATCGTTCTAACTTTAAAGAGTTTACAAACGATCCATATAGAAGGTACGAAAGTTTATGCTCAAGGTGGAGCAAATATTAAACAGGTATCAAAAACCGCTGCAGCAAAACAACTGACAGGATTTGAATTTGCTTGTGGAATCCCAGGTTCTATCGGTGGAGCCATGGCGATGAATGCCGGTGCTTATGGCGGAGAAATTAAAGATATTATCGTTCAAGCAACAGTTCTTTCGAAAGAAGGAGAAAAACGGGTGTTGTCTAAGGACGATTTAGGTCTTGGTTATCGAAAGAGCATTATTACAAAAGAAGGATTTTACGTGTTGTCTGCTGAATTTGAATTAGAGGTGGGTAAACAAACGGTTATTGATGCCAAAATGAGTGAATTGACGTATCAGCGTGAAACGAAACAACCGTTGGAATTTCCTTCCGCAGGCAGTGTCTTTAAACGACCGCCTGGTAATTTTGCAGGAAAGTTAATTCAAGATAGCGGCTTGCAAGGACGAGGGTTTGGCGGTGCGGAAGTTTCTACTAAACATGCAGGGTTTATTGTTAATAAAGACAATGCCTCAGCCAACGATTATATCCAGACAATTGAGATGGTTAAAACAACTGTTATGGAAAAATTCGGTATTGATTTAGAACTTGAAGTGAAGATTGTAGGAGAAGATCGAACTTGATTTGTCGGATGTCCCTTAAAAGGGGCATTTTTTTTAGGTGTAAAATACAAGAAAGACTTCGCAGCCTCTTTAGAGCGGGTAACTGAGCGCAGGATTTTTTAGAAAAAAGGTATTTTTCCTTCGCTAGTCGAATGAAGTACGATAAGAAAGAGGAGGAAAGTTAATGGAGAAAAAAGTGAAAAGAAAGACGTGGCTTAAATGGCTTTTAGGTGTTCTGGGTGTTCTTGTCACAGTGGCGGTAGCAGCACTCATATTTGTAAACGTTTACATAACCAAGTCTAAGCCTGTTATTGAAGGACAAGTGGCAGTAGCTATATTGGATACCGATGCAACAGTTACACGCGATGAAATTGGAGTTCCTCATATACAGGCAGACACAGACGCAGATCTTTACCGGGCGCAAGGGTATGTGCAGGCGCAGGACCGGATGTTCCAAATGGATTTATCGCGCAGACAAGCGAGTGGGCAATTGGCAGAAGTAATCGGAGCAGATGCAGTCGATACCGATAAGTTTTTCCGAACTTTTAGTTTGCGAGATGCTGCTGAAAAATCTTGGGAAGGCTACGATGCAGAAGCTAAGCAAGTACTAGAATGGTATACAGAAGGCGTCAATGCTTATATGGAAGAGGCAAAAGAAAATGGTGATTTGAGTTTTGAATTTGCGCTTCTCGGTTATGAACCTACCGAGTGGACAACAGTAGATTCGCTGACAATCGGCAAATTCATGGCTTATGATCTTGGAGGACATTGGAACACACTTGCTGTTCGCCACTGGGCATTGAACGAATTTCCAGAAGACAAAGCACGCGAGTTATTTATCCAATACCCTGAAAACGCACCGGCAATTTTGGCGGCAAATAAACAACAGTCAGTCAAAGTAGCCGGTGAATTCGACACTTCTGTGATTCCACCTGAATTTAACGGTAGCAACAACTGGGTGGTGTCAGGTGACAAAACAGCGAGTGGTAAACCTTTGCTCGCAGATGATCCGCATCTTGGTCTTAGTACTCCGTCTATTTGGTACCAGATGCATTTAGAATCACCTAAACAAAATGTAAGTGGAGTTATTTTTGCTGGTATTCCGGGAATTATTCTTGGTCACAATGAAGAAATTGCTTGGGGTGTTACTAATGTTGGACCGGATGTCCAGGACCTTTATATCGAAACACCCAATCCTGAAAATCCGACACAGTTTCGTTATGAAGGAGCATGGGAACAAGCAGAAGTAAGGAAAGAGCCCATCAAGGTGAAAGACGGAGAAACGGAAGACTTTGAAGTGTTGGTGACAAGGCATGGTCCTGTTGTTTCGAATATACTGTACGATAAAGAACAGGCAGGAGCGGTCTTTTCCATGCAGTGGACAGCTCTTGAGCCGACACTTGAATTACAAGCAGTACTAAATTTCAATAAAGCATCCAATTGGGAAGAATTCGAACTGGCGCTAGAAGATTTTCAAGCACCTGCGCAAAACTTTGTCTTCGCTTCCACAGATGGAACAATCGCCTATAAAGCAAATGGTCGGATTCCTATCCGAAAATCAGGAGATGGACAATTGCCAGTTCCGGGAGATTCAGCTGACTACGGCTGGGAAGGCTATATACCTTTTGATGAGCTGCCACGATCGGTCAATCCAGAAGAAGGGTTTATTGCGACAGCGAATAATGAAGTGATTGACAATGCTTATCCTTATCACATTACTGATTTCTGGGCGCAACCGTATCGTTATGAACGGATTGCGGAGGTGCTAGAAGCATCAGATGAATTGACAGCACAGGATATGATGGATTTGCAGATGGACCAGAAGAATTTATACGCCGCTGAATTTTTAGCGGATATGATTGCTACGGTACGTAGTAAAACGGATGACTACGATGAAGTATTGACAATGCTCGAAGAGTGGGACCAAGTTGATAGTAAAGAACAGGCTGCGCCTTTAGTATTCCATAAATGGATTAAGCAATTACCGGAGACTTTGCTTGCCGAAGAGTTTCCGAAAGACGTTTTTAAAATGTTGGATGGAAAAAATCACATCACGGATGAAATGATGCGCAATGCATTTGCTGGGAAAGAAGGCGTTTGGGTAACGGAATACGGCGGTGTGGAAAAATGGCTTGTGGATTCATTAGAGACAGCGGTTACTGAAATTGAAGATGAACAAGGGACGGACTTGGCTGATTGGAACTGGGGAGAGCAACATCAATTAACTTTCCCACATCCACTAGCAAGTGCATCTCCAATTTTTGCTGAATTTCTTAATCCAGATCCCGTGCCAATTGGAGGTTCTAATATTACCGTGCAAGCTGCGGCATCTACGCCAGAAGGTAATGTTGATCACGGAGCATCGTGGCGTTTTGTAGCAGATCTTGCGGATTTATCGAGCGCTTATCATATTGTAGGTCCTGGACTGAGTGGGCATTTGAAATCGGATTACTTCCATAACCAAGTGGACGATTGGGCTGAAGGGGATTTCCACGAAACCGAAATCATCGATGACGTGGAAGGATCGATATTAATATTAAAAGCTGAATAAGTTATACTGGAAGAAAACAGATGCGAGGCGGTTGAAATGAAAAGAATACTGGCGGTAGGGCTTGGCGGAATGATCGGATCGCTTTTGCGTGCAAGCATATACATGGCGGTCGCAGAAGGATTGGGTCTTTGGCTTGTCAATATAGCGGGTAGCTTTTTAATTGGACTAGCGGCTGTTCGATTAACTCGGAAATCGGCAGAGCTGAGGTTATTGATATCAACCGGGTTGTTAGGGTCGTTTACGACGTTTTCAGCATTTTCAGCTGACTGGTTCCACCAGCTAGAGTCGTCTATCTGGTGGGGCTTGGTTTTTGCTATGACGATGACAGTTGCATGCATTGCAGCAGCAGGAGCAGGTCTGTGGACTGGTCGAAAAGGAGTACCGTCATGATCGGTATCGCAATTGGTGGATTTTTAGGAGCAATCACGCGTTACGTATTTTACTTATTGGTTGAAAGTCGATTATGGCAGCCAAAAGTCGCAACTTGGCTAGTTAACACTATTGGTTCATTGGTACTTGGTCTATTTATAGGCAGCGGCAATTTGTCGGTTTTTTGGATTACTGGATTTCTTGGAGCTTTTACAACGTTTTCAACGATGGCTTTGGATGTTGTAAAAGATTTAGAGGACGGCAAATGGTTAACAGGCGGCGGCTACGTTTTACTCACTGTAGTCAGTGGAGTTGTGCTGTTTAGCTTAGGCTATGGTTACATGCTTTAAAAGATCCCTTTGCGAAAATCGCAAAGGGATCTTTTATTAAGTAGCTAAATTTATTTGACGATAATAACGGGTGCCTCAACGCGTTTAGCCACTTTATGGCTGACGCTGCCAAGTACCATTTCTTGCAATGTGTTTAATCCGCGGCTGCCGATCAAGACGACATCGTAACCAGTCTCATTAGCATGTTTGACGATGGTTGGTCCAGGAACACCGTGAAGCGTCTTCGTTTCAAAGTTAATACCAGCAGACCGGAAGATTTCTTCGAGTGGTACTAGATGCTTACGACGTTCCAAATGAACTTCGTCGCTGCTTTGGCCATGAAGAATTTCTGTCCGTGCTTTTTCGTAATCGATGACATAAAGCAAAGTGACAAAAGCCTGTGGATTAGTTTTGGCCATTCTGACGGCTTCATGAGCAGCTCGTTTTGAATGATCCGAGCCATCTGCTGCCACTAAAATTTTCTCATACATAAAGCATCCTCCTTATGATGTGCCTTTACTTGCAGTACTGAAGGTTGCTAGTTTGTCTACAAGCTTTTGACTTGAAGCATTTAACCCGACAATCTCAACAGACTGTCCTTGTGCTTGCAGTTTGTTCATGACCCGGTCGATTGCTCCAACGCCTGAGTCGTCCCATACTGTTGCATCCGAAAAGTCCAATACAACTTGTTCAGAAGCTTCAACTTTGTCGAATGCAGAAACAAAATCTTGTGAAGAAGCGAAAAATAATTGTCCATGTATGGTATATCTATTCGACACATTGGATTCTAATCCTTCTTTACGCACTTCGACCTTAGAAATTTTAGCGGCAAACAACATAGCGCTTAAAATAACACCGGCAAATACACCTTTTGATAAATCATGTGTATAAACAACAACAACAACTGTTAACAACATAACGATGGCATCCGCTTTTGGAGCTGTCGCTAAATACTTGAACGAACTCCAGTCAAAAGTACCGATGCAAACCATTACCATAATGCCAGCTAGAACAGGCATTGGAATTTGGACAACCCAATTGCCCAAAACGATAATGAGGAACATTAGGAAGGCCCCAGCAACAAAGCTTGACAATCGTCCACGTCCTCCAGACTGAACGTTAATGCCTGATTGTCCGATCATCGCACAACCTGCCATTCCACCGAAAAAGCCAGTAATAATGTTTGCAATGCCTTGTCCCCGTGCTTCTTGGTTTTTATCAGATCCAGTTTCTGTTGCATCATCAATAATCGACGCAGTTAATAAAGACTCGAGCAAACCGATAACGGAAAGTGCCAATGCAGTTGGGAAAATAATTTGTAAAGTTTCGAAATTAAATGGTACGCTCGGGATAAAGAAGCTTGGCAATGTTTGTGAAATGGTACCAAGACTACCGACATTTTGCATATCGATTCCACTGTATATAACAACACCTGTCAAGACAAGAATTGCAATCAAAGGTGCTGGAATAGCTGTGAAAAAACGAGGCAAAATATAAACAATCGCCAACGTAACGCCAACAAAAACGTAAGTCAACGCATTAATGCCGAAAATAAACGGTACTTGTGCCATGAAAATCAAAATCGCTAACGAGTTGACAAAACCAATCATGACAGCCCGTGGGATAAATTTCATAAAACGGGCAACTTTTAAAAGACCAAAAATTAACTGCAACACACCCGTCAGCACGGTGGCGGCTAGTAAATAGTCCAGACCATGATCACGAACTAGCAAGACCATAGCGAGTGCCATAGCTCCCGTTGCTGCCGAAATCATACCTGGCCGTCCACCGACAAAAGCGATGATGACGGAAATTGAAAACGAAGCGTATAAACCAACCATCGGATCGACACCCGCGATGATTGAGAAAGCAATCGCTTCCGGAATAAGTGCAAGTGCGACAACAATTCCGGCCAAAACGTCTCCGCGGATATTGCCGAACCATTGTTCTTTATAAGATAGTGTATTCAAAAATGTTCACTTCCTTCTATTATAATTTTCCTTGATCCAGGCTGTTGAAAATCAACTGTTTCTATTAAAAGTCTTAGTGGGTTGACTCCATACCTCATCTTTTTTATGAAAACTAATGAGAAATCACTCATTATCTAACAGCTTTAGAACGGGTAGCAACGTAGTAGTTAGTGAATTTGTTCACTAACAGGCTATAAAACTGTATCACCTTTTTTTTAGTATGTAAATACAATTCATTCAAATGAACGTTTGACTGTCGCTGCTAGAGCGAATATACTGAAAGAAACAATCAAACATTTATTTGAATGAAAGAGGTGCCGTATGAAAGAATTGTGTGAAGTGACGAAGGTCCATCCAGAAGTTGTTGATCGTGTACAAGAAAGTATGACCGACCTGAGCGATGTAGCGAACTTATTTAAAGCGCTGGCGGATGAAACAAGACTGAGTATCGCATACGCCTTAACAATAGAAGAGGAAATGTGCGTCTGTGATATTGCAGCGGTCATTGGGTCCTCTACAGCAACAGCTTCTCATCATTTGCGTTACTTAAGAGAAAGAGCATTGGCGAAATCTGAGCGCAAAGGAAAACAAATTTACTATTCCTTGTCTGATGATCATGTTCGTCAATTGGTGACAATTGCTCACGAACACACGAAAGAAGGTGTGGAGATTGGTTAAAACCTATCGTCTGGAAAATTTATCGTGTACTAGCTGTGCAGCTAAATTTGAAAAAAATGTCTTGAATTTGCCTGAAATCAAAAATGTTAATTTGAATTTTGGTGCGTCTAAACTAACGATTGATGGGAATGTAACGATCGAAGCGCTTGAAAAAGCAGGTGCTTTCGATCATATCCGTGTCTATCCTGA
This sequence comes from Planococcus kocurii, assembly GCF_001465835.2. Classification (NCBI taxonomy): domain Bacteria; kingdom Bacillati; phylum Bacillota; class Bacilli; order Caryophanales; family Caryophanaceae; genus Planococcus; species Planococcus kocurii. The sequence continues at coordinate 1,281,207 of NZ_CP013661.2, read as the reverse complement.
AAAACAAAAGATCAAGCATGTTCCTTTCTACCAACGACGCCAGACGATAGAGACCGTTCTATCACTACTGCTATTGATCGCTGGAATTATCGTATCGTTTCAACTAGACGAAACGCATCCTTGGTCGATTGCGTTATTTGCGGGTTCTATGGCAATAGGTGGTTATCATATGTTTTGGACTGGGCTGAAAAATCTCAGTGGCTTCCAGTTCGATATGAAAACCTTAATGACGATTGCAATCATTGGTGCCGTCATTATTGGTGAATGGCGTGAAGGTGCTGTAGTGGTCTTTTTGTTCGCTGTCAGTGAAGCGTTAGAATCGTTCTCTATGAACAAAGCTCGTCAGTCGATTCGCAGTTTAATGGATTTAGCGCCAGCGCGTGCATTCATTCAACGCGGCGGCGAACTGATGGAGTTGGATACAGAAGATATTCGCATAGGAGACGTGCTAATTGTTAAACCGGGACAAAAGATCGCCATGGATGGAACTGTTCTACGCGGACAATCCGCCGTTAATCAGGCAGCGATTACAGGAGAGTCAATTCCTGCAGTCAAAACAGTCGGAGATGAAGTTTTTGCAGGCACGATGAATGAAGAAGGAGCACTTGAAGTCACGGTTACAAAACGTGTCGAAGATACTACCATCGCCAAAATCATTCATCTTGTCGAAGAAGCACAAGCTGAAAAAGCACCGACTCAGAAATTTATCGATCAGTTTGCAAAGTACTACACACCAGCAGTCATTGTCATCGCTTTTTTAGTCGCATTAGTTCCAGGATTTCTAACGGGTAACTGGGAAATTTGGGTGTATCAAGGATTAGCCGTACTTGTAGTAGGATGTCCGTGCGCATTGGTTGTCTCTACGCCCGTTGCGATAGTGACAGCTATCGGCAATGCTGCACGCCAAGGAGTACTCATTAAAGGCGGTATTCATTTAGAGGAAACCGGACGGATTAATGCCGTTGCTTTTGACAAAACGGGAACGTTAACGAAAGGGTATCCTGAAGTGACGGATGTTTTAGTGCAAGACGCAATTGAACGACAAGAGTTGTTGAAGCTTGCAGCATCCGTAGAAGCAATGTCGCAGCATCCGTTAGCTAGAGCTATCACAAAACAAGCAGCAAGCACATATCCTTCTGAAAACTTCAATTCCGTTACAGGTAAAGGTGCATATGCCACTGTTAATGAAACAGTTCTTTACGTCGGCAGTTTAAATTGGGCTGAAGAAAAAGGCTTACGTATTCCTGAAAAAGCGCGTAAACTGCAAGAGAGTGGAAAATCTGTGACAGCTGTATTTTCAGAAACGGTATTGCTCGGCATTATCGCGGTAGCCGACGCTATTCGTACAGAAAGCCCTTCGATTATCGAAAAACTAAAAGGAATGGGCATCAACCAAATTATCATGCTGACTGGAGATCATCCAGCAACAGCAACAGCTATTGCAGCAGAAATCGGCGTCACAGATGTCCGAGCAGGATTAATGCCAGAAGACAAATTATCAGCAATTAAAGAACTGCAAAAACAGTATGGGCGAGTAGCAATGGTCGGAGATGGCATTAACGATGCACCGGCTTTAGCGGCTTCAAGTATTGGTATTGCAATGGGTGGAGCAGGAACAGATGCTGCACTTGAAACAGCGGACATCGCATTGATGGCGGACGATTTGGAAAAACTTCCTTACACGATTCGACTCAGCCGAAAGACATTGCGTATAATAAAAGAAAACATCGTCTTTGCGTTAGGACTCAAGATTATTGCATTGCTGTTAATTATTCCAGGCTGGTTAACTTTGTGGATTGCTATTTTTGCAGACATGGGTGCCACGCTATTGGTTATTTTGAATGCGTTACGTCTTGTGAAAGTTCAGAAGTGAGGTACGTTTGGAGGTTTTGTATTGAAGTTAACAGAGTGGACAATGGAAGAGCAGGAACAGCTAATTCATTTTATGACAACAAATTCGTGGCCTTTTCATGGTCATGAACATCCAGTCCGGGCTTTGATTGAAAAAACAATTGAAGAAGGCGGTTATAAGTCAGATCAAGTAACGACGTTTTGGATTGAAGACGAAGAAAACCAACAAGTCGGCTTAGTGAAAATATTTGATTTGCAAGACGACATTCCCCTTTTTGATTTGCGAATTGCGGATCCTTACCGTAACAAGGGCTATGGTCCAAAAGCATTAAAAATGATTGCAGATTTTGTTTTTTCATTATCAGAAAAGAAAATTCGTCTAGAAGGTAATACGCGCCACGATAATTTTGCGATGCGTAAAGCTTTTGAACGAACAGGCTTTGTCAAAGAAGCTCATTTGCGGCAAGCGTGGTTTTCTCCACGGGAAAACCGCTACTACGATGCAGTGACCTATGGCATGACCCGTGAAGACTGGCAGGCAGGAATTACCACGCCGGTCTTGTGGGACGATACCGTAATCGAGACGCAAGAATCACCTTTCAATCCGGTCCTACTCGATTTTCCTGACGAGTTTGAGTCGGAGCGATTGCTAATACGGGCACCTAGAAGAGAAGATGCACAAGCTAGTTACGAAGCTGTTATGCACTCTCTAGAAGCATTCCGACCTTGGTTGCCATTTGCGCAACAAAAGCCCGACCTGGCACAAACCGAAGCAACGTTAATTGAAGCTGCCGCAGATTTTAAATTGCGTAAAGATTTGCGATTGCATTTTTTCTTGAAGGAAACTGGGCAATTTATTGGTTCTACGGGACTTCACCGGATTGACTGGGAAGTGCGGAAATTTGAAATTGGCTATTGGGTCGATAGCCGTTTTGAGGGGAAAGGGTTTGTTACAGAGGCAGTAGAGCGCATTACGCGATTTGCTTTTGAGGAACTGGGCGCTAATCGTGTCGAAATTCGCTGTGATCCTGACAATGTTCGAAGCCGTGCAGTAGCACACCGGTTAAATTTCGAATTAGAAGGCATTTTGCGCAACGATACGATTTCCCGTGTAGGAAACAAGCTTCGCGATACGTGTGTTTATGCTAAAATCCGCCAATAAGCTTTAAAAAAGCAGGTAAGGAGAATGTTCTCTCCCCCTGCTTTTGCTATTAGACGAATAAACAAAAAAGAGTTGCCACCAAAAGTCAGGTAAGATGACTTTTGAGACAACTCTTTTGTTTGTGATAAATAAGGCGGTTATAAGCCCTTACGTCCGGTAATTAAGTTGATAACTAGAATGATTGCAGCAATAACTAAAAGAATGTGTATGAGTCCGCCACCAACTTGCATTAAGAATCCGATAAGCCATACTACAATAATAACTGCAAGAATAATCCAAAGAATACGTGCCATTTTTTTTCACCTAACCTTTCTACTTAATATTTATTATACTAAGTAATTACCCCTAAGATAATTGCCTTAAACCTTTCTGAAAAATGAATCGTTTTACGGTGAACTCAGTCCAGTTGTTTCAATGATGGCGGTATAGTAAACTGAACATAGCTACGTGAGGGAGGAAAGAATTTTGCCTACTCCAAGTATGGAAGACCACATTGAAATCATTTATTCTTTAATTGAGCAAAAAGGCTATGCGCGTGTATCGGATATCGCGGAGGCCTTATCCGTGTTACCTTCATCTGTAACTAAGATGGTACAGAAGCTGGATAAAGATGGCTACTTGATATACGAACGCTATAGAGGCCTTGTGTTAACGCCTAGAGGCCAGAAACTTGGCAAACGGTTATTGGAACGACATGGCTTGCTCGAGCAATTTCTCCAATTGATCGGTGTAGATGAAGAACGAATCTATGAAGATGTTGAAGGCATTGAACACCACTTGAGCTGGAATTCAATCGATCGGATTACCGATTTGGTCCAACTACTTGAAGAAAGCCCGGATTTTAGGGACAAACTGGAACAGTTAAAAAAAGAAGGAAAAGATAGTGAACAGAAATAGGAGGAGCTAATTATGGCGTTACACCCAGGATTAAAAGCATTACTACAAGTGAAAGATCGTTCGACATCGCAATGGATTTTATCAGATGGCTCAGGCGATGAAGTAATGATGAACGAATCAGAAATAGAAGAAGGCCAGGAAATTGGAGAAGAAATTGAAGTTTTTCTTTACCGCAATCGACAAGGTGGCGTTTCAGCAACTCCGATGATTCCGCATATTCTGCCAAGTGAGTATGGCTGGGCTAAAGTATTAAAAGTATCTCAGCGTGAAGGTGCAGTAGTGGATATTGGCACGACACGTGAAGTGTATTTGTTGCCTGCGGACCTTCCACAAATTTTGGAGTTGTGGCCAAAACAAGGTGATCATATTTTTATGACACTTCGAACAGATCGTCACGGTGATTTGTACGGACGTCTAGCAACCGAAGAAAAAGTACTAGAATTGATGCAACCAGCTCCGGAAACAGTTTTCAACCAAAATTTACAGGCACGTGCTTATCGATTATTGCCAGTCGGTACGTTTATGCTATCTGTACCTGATATGCACCGAATTTTCATCCATGAAACTGAACGTCAAGAAGAGCCGCGTTTAGGAGAAGAAAAAACAGTTCGTATTATTGGCGTAAAAGATGATGGAACATTGAATGGTTCTTTATTGCCGCGCAAACAAGAACGCTTACTGGACGATTCTGAACAAATTATGCGTTATCTAGAAGAGTCAGGCGGACAAATGCCATTTACCGACAAGTCTTCTCCAGACGAAATTCAAGAAATTTTCGGCATGAGCAAAGCTGCTTTTAAGCGTGCTATTGGTAAATTGTATAAAAATCGGCAGATCATCCAAGAAGAAGGATGGACTAAGTCAACTAAGTAAAGGAACCTTTTCAAGTTAATTTCGTATTAATTTGAAGAAAGGGGCAAGTTAACATGAAAAAAATAATGACTGTCATAGCATTACTGTTTACACTGTCTGTCGTATTGCCGTCATACAGTTCGGCAAATGTCGGCATTAACGAGAAATTTGGTCTGCCAATCGTCGTCTATGGAGGGAATTTATCAGCTGATGAAAAAGCATCTGTAGCTGACAGCCTAGATGTCGCAGAAGAAGTAGACGTAGAAGAAATTGAAGTGACCGGTGAAGATTTGATCAAGTACATTAAAGACGGAGATTCCCGTGCCAATATGTATTCATCTGCTAAAATTACTCGTAAAGATGAAGGCGCAGGATTAGTCATTAACATCGTGACACCAGAAAACATCACACAAGTGACTTCTGAAATGTATGGAAATGCTATGCTGACAGCGGGTATCGAAAACGCTACAGTAGAAGTTGCGGCACCAAAAGCGGTAACTGGCCATTCGGCACTTGTTGGAATCTACAAAGCCTATGAAGTGAATGGTGAAAAGTTGGATCCAGAACGGACAGACGTCGCCAATGATGAGTTAACTGTGGCAACTGAACTTGCAGATGGCGGGATAGAAGATGCTAAAGTCAGTGAGTTATTAACTGAAATCAAAAAACAAATTGCTGAAAAAAATCCTGCATCACGCGAAGAAGTAGAACAAATTGTTGAAGAACAATTGAGCAAACTTCAAATTGAGTTGAGTCCGGAAGACCGTCAATTATTAGTAGATTTGATGGATCGCATTCGTCAATTGGATATTGACTTTTCAAAGTGGTCAACGCAATTGGAAGACTTGAGTAAGACGATTGAGGATAAGCTTACGACAATCGTTAATGACGAAGGCTTCTGGGAAAGTGTGAAATCTTTCTTTAAAAAAATAGCCGATACAGTTAGCGGTTGGATAAACTAATTTGAAGCAGACATACTCTCCTTTCGAGAATGTGTCTGTTTTTTTTGTTGAATCAAATGGTTTGCAGGAAATAAAAGTGAATGATAGGATAAGTTTGTTATCTTGAATTCGAGATAAGAACAATTTCATAAATCGGGGTACATGCCGTTAATTTGGATTTCTAACGTAAGTGAAAAAATCAAAGAATAGCTACTCTGTAAAGAAGAGCAAGCTATTTAGGTGTTTTTAACAGGAGATGAAGGTCTGCTTGGCGAAATACATATAAACAAACGTTCGTAAATTTCGATATTTTAGTAACAGAACATATTGAAATTGACGTGTTTTTATCTGTTGAAGAGGAATTAGTGAATAGGAGGAGACTGAAAAATGGATTTTAAATTGGTTGAATTAGGCAGTGATGAATTTGCTTACCGTCTGGAAGTAGAAGGCATTATGAAAGCAGAGATTGCGTGGACGAAGTTAGCTGACGTGATGGTGATTGAACATACTTTTGTCGATGAATCAATGCGCAACAAAGGTCTGGCTAAAAAATTATTAGACCAGGCGGTGAACTTTGCTCGTAAAAATAATTTTAAAGTAGAGCCCGTGTGTTCTTATGCAGTAACTGCTTTTGATCGTTACAAAGAATACGAGGATGTGAAAATATAGAAATTTATACCCTGTTCTATTAGCTATACCAACAAAAAGGCATACAAAAAGCAATCCTCTTTCAATTGAGTGGATTGCTTTTTGTTAATAGTCTGCTATGTAGTTTTCCATTCATTACCTCCATTTAAATGCTGGTTATAAAAAGAACGATGGCTGTCAAGACTGATGCTCCACCAACTCCGTACATGAAATCTGCTTGACTAAAAATTAGATTTTTTTCCATTTTTTAGAACTCCTTTCAAATCTTTGTTATTAATAAAATACCCAGAAGAGAGCTGTTTAAACAGGTTTTATTAATTTAATTAAGGGAAAAGCATAAAGTAAGCAACTAAACTCTGCAATTATTACGTATACTAGCTTAAGAACTCAAAAGAAAGAGGTGAATCGCATGATTCAGAACACCGTGAATCGAGCGGGTGAGAAAGTATTAGGTATTATTGGAATTGTTTTTAACATTTTAGCAATGGCTTTAATCGGTTTTGCGATGGTCAGTTATTCGACTATGCCAGAGATGCGACAATTCATGGAGGAGGAAATGTTAGCAGATCCGACAATAACAAATCCAGAGGATGTACAGTTAATGCTAGATATGATGTCTTCAGGTTTTAATGTTGTGGGATGGGTAACGATTGCATTATTGGCGCTAAGTACAATTTTGGCGATTGTGGCGCTAATCAATCTTCGTAAAAAAGGGAAAGCATCGATTGCTGGCGTATTCTTTATTATTGCAGGATTGTTTGCAGGATTGTTGTCATTAACGTCTATTCTGTTTTACATCGCTGCCATTATGTGTTTTGTCCGAAAACCTCGGATAGAGTCAAATCAGAATTTACGTGGTGATGATTTTAAATACCAAGAAGATCAGTTGCACCGCAAAGAAGATTCATTACGTAACGACGATACAAAAATACGTAATGATGATGACACCCCTTACCGTCCGCTATAGGAGTGTTCCACAAATAAAAAAGACGTTCAGGCTGAAATCGCCTGAACGTCTTTTTTATTGAATTTATAAAAACAGCCACCTCTACAAGGCGGCTGTTTTTAAGTAGTAAACGTATTTGGCAGTTTGCAAAGGATGTCCTTCGAATAATTCTTCGAATTCCTCCAAAAACTTAAAGCCGTTCGTTTCATAGAAGTTGCGACCCTTTGTATTTTCACTTTCAACGTAGACAAATAACTGATGGCCATTGGTAAGATGACTTAAGCCACTGTCAAATAATTGCTTACCGTAACCGGAACGTTGAAATTCTGGTTTCATGTAAATAGCGATTAGCTCAGCATCGCCATCCTCATCGACTTTCGTGAAGTTGGCAAAACCGACAGGCTGCCCTTCGTGTTCTGCCAGTAATAAAATGGTTCTTTTTAAACGCATCTCCATCATCGGAGTAGAATAGGATTTATCGAGAAAACTTTCTTGAACAGTAGAGGGAATGATTCCTGCATACGTATCATTCCAACTCACTTTGGCGATCTCTTGAACAGATGAGATATCTGCAGATGTACCGGTACGAATCATGTAATCACCTCTGAAATTCTTTCTGCAATCATATCAAAAATAAAGGTGAATAGCCACTAATGTGGAATAATAGAAGTAAAGGGGTGACTATTAAGATATGGATTTTAAAATCTATCAGTTTGATGATTTATCAGCACGCACATTATATGATGTGCTAAAGTTGCGAGTTGATGTATTTGTAGTTGAACAAAACTGTCCTTATCCAGAAATAGATGGTTTAGACCAGCAAGCTATTCATTTACTTTACAGTGAAAATGACGCGATATTGGCCTATGCGCGATTAGTTCCGGCTGGTCTCAAGTATGAGTTTCCGTCAATTGGTCGAGTTATCGTTCACAAAGAGGCAAGAGGACGCGGGTTAGCCAAACAATTGATCGAGAAGAGCATCGACTATATTTCGGAACAATGGCAGGCGCAGGCAATTCAATTGCAAGGACAAGTATACTTGCAAGAGTTCTATCAATCTTTTGGATTCCAGCCTACTTCAGAAAGCTATGACGAAGATGGAATTCCGCACGTTGACATGAAGTGGACGCGTAATTAACTGTAATACTTTTGACATCTAATTTAGGATTAGCTTTGTGAAAAGCGGGGTAAATAGTAAGTAATGAAAAAAACGGATAAAGGAGTGCTGTAAATGGCAAGAGGAAGAGGTCTCTTATTAGCAGGTTTAGCTGCTGGAGCATATGCATATTTTAAAAATCCTGAAAATCGTGAAAAAGCCACTAAGGCTTTTAATGATACGAAAGTGAAGGTGAATTCTTACATGGAATCACAAAATTTGAACAAAAACGATCATTCAACTGCAAATGATGATAATGTCTCACACACTACAGAAGATCGAGAAGAAAAAATGGTTGCAGAAGGTGGAGCAGCCGCAAGCATCCAGTACTACAACGAACAACAACAAAAAAAGAAAGACAACGAAACTAGTGATGTGAAGTTGTCATCAAACGACGCTGGTAGCGAAAAGGCTGAAAACACGAAGTCAGCTACTCCAGAAACCAAAATTAATACAGATAATTTATAAAGATAAGAGGCTTTCACGTACGTTTCTGAAACCAAAATTAGTGGAGAAAACATACCTAATCTTCTCCAGCTGTTCTTGCAACAAAAAGACAAAAGGGCTGTCGCCAAAAGTCATGTTTCATGACTTTTTGGGACAGCCCCTTTTACTACCGATTATTTCTTTAAAGTCAGCACATTAAGTAAAGCAGAAGCAACTAATAAAGAGCCACTGACAATAAATCCTTGATTGGGATTGAGGGCTAAAGCCCCTGTAATACCAGAACCGACAACGACACCAGCGGAGAAAAAGGCGTAAAAGTAACCATAGGATCTTCCGCGAGACGAAGTGCTGGTCGAATCGATTAAAATGGAATTGATGGACGGAAACAGCAAAGCAAATCCAAGTCCATAAAAACACATACCCACATAAAGCAACAGTTCGGTTGACACCAAACTTACAAAGAATAATGAAACTCCCATGATGGTAAATCCAGCGATTAAAGTATAAATGGGTTTAACGATGTCAAAAATTCGGTTGGTTGGGAGCAGAAATACTAAGATTGCAGAAATTCCGAAGGTGCTCAACAACAAGCCGCTAAGTTGAGAATCGAATCCAAGGCTATCAACTTTAAGTGGCAACATATAAGCCAGCACACCTTGTGAGAACATCAGGAAAAAGGCACCTGAAAAAGAACGAATCAATCCGATATTTTTTAGAATATCTATCAAAGACGCAGAGTTTTTGATAGTTTTGTGTTTTGTTACGGCGGTTCGACGCAAGGCTAAAAAGGCCGCTACGCCAACAAGGAAAATCATCGTTCCGGTTAGAAGCATCGTTTCAGGAACATTGTTTCGACTTGTATAGACAGCGCCGTAAGCTGGCCCGACAATCGCAGCTAAACCGATAAAGGCGCCTGATATGGCTGCTCCTTTTCCACGCTTAGCTGTTTCTGTTCGATTGGCTAAGTACGTGAAGGCCGCGGGAACTACAAGTCCAGCTGCTAAGCCGTGCAGAAATCGCACTGCGAGTAAACTATAGGGCCCATCAATTAAGGAGTAGGTGAGTAATGTGGTACTTGTCGACAAGAGTCCAACGACTAAAATTGCAAATGGGCCTTTTCGATCGGAAAAAATGCCCGAAATAATATTTCCGAACGTATTCGATAATGAATACATACCAACTGCTAATCCGGCGATAAAAGGACTAGCGCCTAAAGACACCGCATACGTACTCATGATAGGTAGCTGGGCGAACAAGTCGAAGAAAGAAAAAAAGATAATCACATAAATGAAAATACGCAAGACGGTTCCTACTTTCCTTAACAATTACAGTTTGTAGAATTTGTCTGCCCAGACATAAGGCACATGACAACTATAAGTGTATTATACCATTGGAGGTCTGATGATGAAAAAAGCAATGTTTATATTAAATCCATCTTCCGGAAAAGAACAAGCTTCTGAATACCGCGACCAAGTTGAAAAGACACTCGTCTCAATGGGATACGAAGTAGATACAAGAGAAACTAAAAAAGCAAAAGATGCTACCCATTTTGCAGCAGAAGCCTGTGAGAAAGAATACGATTTCATCGTGGCGATGGGCGGAGATGGTACGATTAACGAGGCGGTATCAGGAATAGCTGAACAGTCTCATGAGCCACTTTTTTCGCTGATTCCACTTGGTACGGTCAACGATTTTGCGCGAGCTTTGGGAATTTCCTTGGACCCACCGTCCGCTATTGAAGCGCTTAAAACGGGTTACGAAAAGCGTGTAGATATTGCTAAAGTCGGAGAACAGTTCTTTATGAATATACTGGCAATTGGTGCCATTGCCGAGTCCACTTATGATATCGATCCAGCAAAAAAAACCAAATTGGGGGCGTTGGCCTATTTTATTGAAGGGGTAAAGGCCATTGCGGCTGACTCAGAAACCTATTTCGAAGTTGAACATGATAATGGGCTATGGTCTGGAGAAGCGAAATTAGTGCTCGTCGCTTTAACGAATTCAGTAGGTGGATTTGAAAAACTAGCGCCTGACGCCTTAACAGATGATGGTCTACTGCATCTATATATTGTGAAAAATGCTGCTTTGCCAGCTTTTGTCCGCATTGCAACTTCAGTACTTAGAGGAAAGTTAGAAGAAGATCCAGCAGTAGAAGTCATTCATACAACAAAAGTATCGATTAAAACAAATGAACCGTTATCTAGTAATATTGATGGAGATGAAGGCTGCGCAACTCCATTTATCATTGAAGTATTACCGCGCCATATCCGTGCGTTAATTCCACCAAACGAGGATGAATAACAGCGGAATTTGTATTCTGCTAGTTAAAATATAATGGCACAACAGATATGACTACCACACAGGAATTTACAGTAAGTCTGATTTCTATAGATTACTCTGGATTCCTGTTAAAATTAAGTTTTGTGAGTAAAAATGAAACTTATTAAGAGTAAAATCGTCTTATATAGTATAAAAATTGTATTAAAGCATTACTGAAGGCACAAGAGAAAGAATTCACATATAGAGCAAATTACATAAATAAAATACAAAAATAGCAGCTTCACTCTATTATTTTAGTTTATTTCAGTATATAGTTGAGATAATGCCGCAAAAACTTGTACAAAGAAAGACGGGGAAACGATGAATATTATCACAGCACCATCCATTCAAGAAACTATTTCAAAGATCTTTATGAATGAAACAGAAAGTTTAAACCAAATTGATGGATTGGATAAATTTTTTGAGATTGAAACACAGCTAATGTATGAAATTCACCACCTTGAAAAAGAGCGTGCTAAAGAAACATTAAGAGAATTAATTGACATGCTTTCACTTCGTTCCGAAAAAGATATTATCCGATCGATCCGTAATTATTACATCATCCTGTCTTCTGTTATGGCACGAAAATTGTATGAAATGCGTGTGCCGCCTAAAAAAGCATTTGCATTTAACTCTGCCTGTGTGGAATTGGTCGACAAACATATGAATGATTCAGAGTTCATGTTCGTAGCTGATGAGTTAATTGAGTTTTTTGTATCCATTATCTCTGAGCGCAAACAGCCTTCTTTTGGGCATCAAACAGTCAACAAAGTTGTTATTTACATTAATGATGAAGTAGAACGCGATTTATCGGTTGAAGACATTGCCAAACACTTTAGTATTTCAACAAGCCATTTGTCACGTATATTTAGAGAACATGCGGGTATTACACTAGTTGAATATTTGAACGTTCGTCGTGTAGAAGAGTCTCAATACTATCTTCGTCACTCCGATAAAGGCATTTCAGAAATTTCTAAGCAGTTTCATTTTTGCAATCAAAGTTACTTCACGCGAATTTTTAAGAAGTACACGGAAGTTACACCAAAGCAATTTCGTGATAGCCAGCACATTCCATATTTCCGCTATACGTTGCCAAATGCCAAGTAAGGAGAAGAAATTCTCCTTTTTTTCTTGCCATTAAAATGAATTTAGCAAATGGAATGCCGTAATTTTGTCACAAAAATTAAAAATTACACGAGTGTTCTGTTCATGGATTGAATTTTGTTGTGCTTATCGTTATACTTCAAGGTAGTTAAAAAAGGTGAAGGTGACTAATTTGAAAAAGAAAATTACATTATTAATGATGATGGCGTTCGCTGTTGTTTTATTGAGTGGATGTTCGGCGGTAGAAAACAAAGAAGGTATGTTTTATACGGTTTTTGTTAAACCGTTTGACGTGTCGTTGAATTATTTGGGTGACTTGTTTGGTGGAAGTTACGGGTTGGCAATTGTTGTGATTACGGTTATTATTCGTTTAGTATTAATGCCGTTTATGCTGCGGACATACAAACGCCAGCAGGGAATGAAAGTGAAAATGGATGCTATGCGTCCTGAAATGGAAGACATTCAAAAGCGCTTGAAAGAAACGAAAGACAAGGAAGAACAGATGAAATTGCAACAGGAAATGATGGGGCTTTACAAAAAACACGAAGTAAACCCGTTAAACATGGGATGCTTGCCTGTCGTTATCCAAATGCCAATCATCATGGGTCTGTACTTTGCTATCCTGCATTCGCCGGATGTTCAAGCCCACGAATTCTTATGGTTTAGTCTAGGTTCGCCGGACGTTATTATGACTTTGATTGCCGGAGCGGTCTATTTCTTCCAGGCAAAAGTATCTTTATGGACTATGCCTGAACAACAACAAAAACAAATGAAATTGTTCGTCTACATTTCTCCAATTATGATCATGTTCATTTCATTCACATCGATGGCAGCTTTACCGGTATACTGGACAGTCGGCGGGATTCTCCTGATTATCCAAACCTTTATTGGTCGTAAGTTCTACTCGAATCATCCAGAAAAAGCACTGGAAGCAGTAGAAGAGAAAAAATAATAATAAAGAGAGCCGGCAACTATTGTCGGCTTTCTTTTTTGGGAGATACTTATATGAATATGAAACTTGTACAAGGAATAGCAATTGGACTTTTGAGTGTCACGGCATTGACTTTTCTCCTGTTCGGCTATTTAGAAGTAGCTGTGCTGTTCATGACTTTGCTCTTCGTTCTAACAAACAGCTTTCGCTATCGTCATATGAAAGCGCAAGGAATGCACCGGGAAGCTAAATGGATGCTTGGCATGTCCGTCGTGTTCGGCCTATTGTTCTTTGTCGTTCTAGGGACGATCTTATTATAAAAAAAGCACAATCTCACTAACGAGATTGTGCTTTTTTTGTATAATCATATTTTTCTTTCATGCGTTCTTCAAGTAGTGTATCTAATTGATTCATCAATGCCTGGATATCATGTTCTGATAGTTGATCCAATGCTTCCAGCTCCTTAAGTGTTTATAAATAGTTATTCGAAAAGAGGTAAAAACTTAAGGGGGTCTTTTTGTTGATATTAATGAGGTCTTTTTTTGTCTAATAAATCCATTTAAAACTCAAGTAAAGTAAAGTTTTCAGAAGACATTGTCACATCTTCTGGAAGTAAATCGTTATTTTTAAAAAACAAAGAGAAAAAGCGACTTGTTAACGAAGAATTTCGTCAGTAAGAATGATAGAATAAAATAGAAATCGACAGAAGGAAGGCTTAGTATGAAATTTATCAATCGCGTAAATCAAAAAAATAAAAAGTTCTCTATCAAATGGGTGGTGATTGGTGTGTCAGCAATTATGGCTGCATTAGCGGCAGTATGGTTATATATGCACGACTTAGATGTCGAGCAAAGCATGAAAGCATTGACAGACGCTGTATCGACGGAAGAGTCTGCTGTAGAAACACCGAAAGATGAAGTTGCAAAACCAACTGAACCTGAAAAACCTGAAGAAGCGCCAGATGCTACGATTTATCCAGAAGACATTGAATTACCGAAAGCGCCAACCATTATTAACGGTGTGCTATTGGCAAACAAGCAGCATCCGTTACCCGAAACTTATGCACCTGGAGAAGTACCAGAAGCACGATCGGCTTTTGAGACAATGAAAGCAGCAGCGGCTGAAGCGGGTCTCAATCTGCACGGATTTAGTACATATCGTGATTTTGCGCGACAAAAGCAATTGTACGATAGCTATGTAGCGAAGGATGGTCAACAAGCAGCAGATCGATACAGTGCACGTCCCGGCTATTCGGAGCATCAAACAGGTCTGACGTTTGATATTGGAGAAGCTGGAAAAGAACAGCACTGGGCTTCGGCATCGTTTGGTGATACGGAAGGCGGCAAGTGGCTAGCGAGTAACGCACATCAGTATGGATTTATTCTGCGCTATCCAGAAGGCAGCGAACACATCACGGGCTATATGCATGAATCTTGGCATTTCCGATATGTGGGTAAAGACATTGCGACTGAAATCTATCAACAAGACATTACATTAGAAGAATATTTAGGGATTTAAGAAAGTAAAAAACGTCTCCTTTTTTCGGAGACGTTTTTTTATGAGCCAATTTAGATTCGTAAAAGTTATAAAAAGAATCACTTTTATCATAAAATAGGTGCTAACAGGCGGGCAATCGATTCTTTGGTTTTAATCATTCGTGTACGATCCAAATACATTTCATAAGTCAATTCAGTCGAGAGCTTCATATCACGATGGAAGAGTTCCGCAAGGTCAGTCGATATCTTTTCGTCGTAAATAAAAGCATTCACTTCAAAATTCAATTTAAAGCTTCGGACATCAATATTGGCGGTGCCAACAGTAGACGCCTTATTGTCTGTGACAATCATTTTTGTATGCAAAAAGCCATTGTCGTAAGTGAAAACACGTGCGCCAGCTCTTAGCATTTGTCCAACATAAGAGTAAGTTGCCCAGTAAACAAATGGATGATCTGGTTTATTTGGAATCATAATGCGGACATCGATACCTGATAAAGCTGCGATGCGAATCGCATCGTAGAAAGTAGCATCTGGTATAAAATAAGGTGTTTGTACGTAAACATAATCTTTAGCCAAGTTGATTAACTTTACGTACCCGTCTTTTATCTGTTCCCAATCTTCGTCAGGACCACTAGAAACGATTTGCATAGACGTATTTCCTTGCGCTGGTTTAACAGGAAAGAAAAATTCATCGTATGCAATGTCATGATGTACAGATGCCTGATTCCAATCACGGATAAAGCGTGTTTGCAAAGGATGCAGGGCACTGCCTTCAATACGCAAATGAGTGTCACGCCAGTACCCAAATTTTCGGCTTAATCCAATGTACTCATCGCCCACGTTAAAGCCACCGAGATATCCAACTTGGCCATCGATTACGACAATTTTTCGGTGATTGCGATAATTTAACCGCGGATTGATGATAGGTAAAATTGAAGGGAAGAAAGTTTCGACTTCTCCTCCAGCTGCTAATAATTCTTTGAAATGCCGTTTTCTTAAACTACGTGAACCCATATCGTCATAAAGTAAACGCACTTTCACGCCTTCTTTTGCTTTAGCAGTTAAAGCATCGACAATCCGAGTGCCTAGTTCATCTAATCTGAAAATGTAGTATTGGATATGAATATGGTTTTTGGCAGTTGCGATGTCCTTGAGTAGTGAATCAAATTTTTCACGACCATCATTAAAAATTTGAACACTGTTGTCTTGAGTCAGCAAAGCACCATTATTTCTTAAATGTAAGTAAATTAAATCGGAATACTTTTTTGTGTTGGGATCTTTAAATTCAAACTCGTGATCGTGCAATTCGTTCATTTGATGAGCAATTAGGCTTTCGATACCGATTCGTTTGTTGCCTTCCCACTTGAAAAGTGTCTTTTTTCTCAAGCGTCTGCCCAAAAACAAATAAATGAAGAAACCAAAAATCGGAATAAAAAATAAGACCAGTAGCCAAGCCCATGTAGAAGAGGCATCTCGTCGTTCAAGAAATACGAGCGCTGCTGCAAGCATAATGTTTAATACAAAAATGGCTGCCGTGAGAACACTAATAATGGTTACTGTCATTGGAATTCTCCTAACTTTAAAAACTTGCACAAGTAAATGCAACAATTTTTTAATCCCTGTGTCTAAAAATACGCAATTAAAAGAAAAACAGGCTTTTCCATAGCCGCGGATTCAAAAAATCCAGCCTCTTTAGAAACAGCAGGCTGGAGCAGGCTAGCTTAAATGTTCTTCTTGTTTTAACTGTTCTACAATGCCTTCGACTTCCATCCGGCTCATCTTTTCTTTTCCGGACTTCAACGCTTTTAGCGTACTATGTGCTAAAGCTAACGGAACTTTGCAGAACATGAGAATTCGCTTGTTTTTTATGGGTTTGACATACTGGTCAGCTTTAGCCAAGTTATTTTTGGCGTAATTGAACATGTCTTCACGTGTCCAACCTTCCGGCACAAACGTCACACCTCGTTCGAAATCTTCATCGTAATTTCGCAACATGTTGACGGCCTGTAATCCTCGGCCAAAAGCGATAGCGTGATCTGGGTCTGTTATTGTTCCGTCATGCCAGTACCAGATGTCTGAAAGCATTGTGCCAACGAGTCCAGCCACATAGTACGTATACTCATCTAAATCTTCTTTTGTTTTAATGACCCAATCTTTTTCTACCCATTTGGACATGCCACCAGCCATAATGGCTGTAGATTCCATTACTTTCCCTCGTATCTCCTCAGGACAAACACTAATCCAGTCAGCTAAACGCATAGTAACGGGAGGAAGAAAATTTTCATAGGGAGCAACAAGCTCCAAGTATTTGGACTCATTAAAATCTGTTTCCAGCATTTGTTGAATGGTGCTCAGTAACTGAATTTTAATCTGATCTTCTAGTTCGGGATGATCCTCAATTTCATCAATCGCGCGCATACAAAGGTAGGCTGAGCCAACAGTTTTCTTCAACGTAGGTTCTAAAAAGCTGATTGGGATGAAAAAGGTCCGGCTTGTTTCTTTTAGCATAGCCAAGGACTCTTTTTGTAAATTCGAAACTTTGCTCATCTCAATTTCCTCCTGTTGTGTGGTTTGACATTCACAGACTTTAAATATGGCAAACCTTCTGATTACAAAATGATCTCCTACTAAATATAAACCATATAGGTAAAAAAACAAACCTTTACCCTAGAACCTTAAATTTCGAAGAAAAAACCCCTTCAAACAAATTTCTGCTCAAAGGGAAAAGGTCAATCTGTATAAAAATAGCGCCAAGCTTCATGAATGCCGCCTGCAAATTCTTGTTTGGCCCGGTAAATAGACGGGTGCTCAGTTTGTTTGAGTAGTTCAGGCTGTGCATTGCCAACGATGACTGAAGGAAAACCCAGTGTCAACATTTCTACGTCATTTCCAGAATCACCGGCCACTAACAATTTAGCTGTATTTAGCTTGTACTTATCCAAAATGTATTGAAGAGCCTGTCCTTTGCCGCTACCGGATGGCAGGATATCGACATCACGACCGCCACTGTAAATGAGCTTGTGAGGAATGCCGGCTTTATTTAGTTGTGAACGAAAAGCTTCTACAATGGCTAAGTCTGAAGCGAAGTAAGAACAGCGTGTAGTAATTGGCAAATTTTGCGAAACCAAACCTGGAATCACTCTTGCAATCGCATCTATTTGTTGGGGCATCCAAGACTTTTCCAAGAATGCAGACCATTCAAGGTCTGGCTTTAATGAATCGCCTATGTAAATGCCGGTTCCCACGTCTGTAATAAGCACGTGGGGAACCGGTAAATTTTGTTCTGTCATGAGAGATAGGGCAGATTGGTAATGACGCCCGGTAATATAGATTAACGAAACTGTATAAGTTTGGGCATTATAAAAATCCAACAATTTTTTTAAACTATTGCGATCACCGACGAGCGTTCCGTCTAAATCTGTTGCCAACAAATGCGTTGCTCTGTTCATCGATAATCACCTCGTACAATGTATTTATGCGTTTGGAAATAGAGTCCCAGTCAAAATCTTTGCGCGCAATTTGCACGGCTTGACGACTTAATCGTTCAGTTAATAATGCGTTTGCTGACAAGACCTCCATCGCAATCGCCAAGTCAATTTCATTTTTTGTTTCGACTAACAGACCGGTAATACCGTCTTGAACAACGTTTTTCAATCCGCCAATATCTGAAGCAATAACGGGACTGCCACAGGCCTGGGCTTCTGCGGCGACCATTCCGAATGATTCATAAAAGCTTGGTACAATTGTAGCTGTAGCTGAGTTAAATAATAATGCCAGCTCTTCTTGAGACTGCGAACCTAAGAACTCGATGCGATGTTCAATCCCGCGAACGGCTTCACGCAGTTTTTTGTCTTTAGGTAAATTTGTTTCCAAATCGATAGATTCAGCATCTCCACCAGCAATAATCAAATAAGGTGTATCGGTAGGACCCGTTTTTTCTACTAGTAATTGAAAAGCTTTTAGCAGCGTAAAAATTCCTTTAGTTACTTCCAGTCTTCCGGCAAAAACAAAGAGAGGGTTGTGGTAACCGAATTTTTTGCGTAAATGTGATCGGTTTCCACGTACTTTAAATGCTCGGTCTACACCGATGGGGATAACTTTGATGGGAGAAGGAGAGTTGACAAAAGTTTGGATCAATTGTTTTTCGTTATTAGTAGTAGCAAGTACATAGTCTGCATTTTTTAAAATAGCTCCTTCTGCATTTATCCGGCGCTGATCATGAACTCCTGTTGCTTTTTCTTTTGCCCATGCGAGTGAGTGAGCGGTGTGTACATAAGGCAATCCAAAGTCTTTCTTCAATTTTTTACCGATTAAACCAGATAACCAATAATGAGTATGGACAATATCATAGGATTCCAGATTTACTGTGCTTTTTAGCTCTTCATAAAAGGCAGGAAGCATTGTGTACATCTCATCTTTTGACACGAATCCTTTATGTCCAGATTCCAGTCTGATTACTCGACATGCTGTCCCGAACGTTTCTATTTGAGGTGCTGAAGAATCGCACCAATGAGTTGCGACGTCTACTTGCCATCCTTTGTTTTCTAATGCGAGTGCTAATTGCTTTACGTAATTATTTTGGCCACCCGCTTGTTTGCCACCGAGTTCAGCTAATGGATCGCCATGATCCGAAATAAATAATGCTTTCTTACTCATAAAAGCTCAACTCCTTTTCGTGTTATTGGTCGTTTAGTAAAATAGGTTATCATAGTTATTTACCCACACTACAAAATTCTAAACATTGTATTTTGAATTGTCATTCTTTTTGGAAATCATCAGGAACGAGAAAGCTGTTTCTGCTGATAAATGGTAGTTATTTTGTGTGGACGTATTTACCGTGAGCAGGCACCGCGGTTTTTTGAAAATTCTCTGCCAAATCAACCAATCCTTTAGCGAGAGCTGCACCAGTCATTGGTTTGCCGTGACCTGTTGCAGCGATTGAAGGCTTAAGGTCAGCCAGTTTGCAGACAGACTCCCAAGCGGCACGCCAATCTGTTGTGAAATAAACAGGTGGACCGTGTATTTCTTTTTTCTGTCGCAGAACTTTATACAACGAATCTTGTTTCACCGTAACAAAAGCATCGCCCGCAATGAGAAGACGATCTTGTTCGCGGAACAGTGAGACATGACCCGCTGAATGTCCTGGTGTATGAATCGATTGCCACCCCGGCATTGTTGGGACGCTACCATCTGAGGGTAGTTCATGGAGATGCGCAGAAATATCAATTGCTTTGGCTGGGAAAATGCTTGACATTTTTGCCAACAGTCCGCCTTCGACTGTCGTATCAGGCTTTGGATAATCAGTGATGCCTTTTAAGTAAGAAAATTCAAGAGGGTGCGCATAAACCGGCACTTTGTATTGTTCTAAAATATCAATGAGACTACCCACATGATCAAAATGACCATGTGTTAGAATGATGGCTTTGAGCTGATGCTCAGGTCCAAAGCGTTTTTCTGCGGCCTCGAGGATTTTATTCGCATTATGTGGCATGCCTGCATCAATTAATACCCACTCGTTACTGGTAGCGGGATTGCCGATAAAGAAAACATTGGCTACTTGGACGGTATAGCAGTATACATCGGGAGCTATCTCGACTCCAGACCCGCTATGAATAGAAGTTATGGGCAATAGGTTTTCAGTTGATTGACTTCTTTCCATAAGATTAGTTCCTCCTCTGGTAAACTTCTGCTGACATTACTACTAATAGCTTTACCCGAAATTCTAAATTTGAATCCGTATCAGGCTAAATCTATGAAATGGATTTGAGTCTCTTGGCTGACTGGATTAGAATGAAGACACAAGACTTTTGGAAACTGGGTGTTTACATGAAATCATTAATTATTATTGGTTCAGGAATTTTAGGAGCCTCTACTGCCTACCATGCAGCCAAAGCTGGAGCGTCAGTTACTTTAATAGATAGAGGCGATAAAGGACAAGCAACGGGAGCGGCAGCGGGTATCGTTTGTCCATGGATTTCGCAGCGAAGAAACAAAGCATGGTACGGACTAGCGAAAAGCGGTGCCAAGTATTATCCTGAATTGATTCGTGAGCTTGAAGCTTTAGGTGAAACCGATACGGGTTACAAACAAGTCGGCATCGTTAGCATCCATGAAGAGAGCAAACTAGATAAGATGGAGCAAAAAGCATATGAACGAAGAGTGGATGCACCTGAAATGGGAGACATCAAGAGACTGTCATCAAAAGAAACAATAGCCCTTTTTCCGTATGCGACAGAGGAATATGGAGCGCTTTGGGTCAGCGGAGCGGCTCGAGTGGATGGAAAAGCCATTCGAGACGCTTTGATTTCTTCGGCTGTAAAACTTGGAGCAGAGCGTTTAACCGGCGATGCTGAATTGTTTGTAGAAAACTCACAAGTGGTTGGCGTTCTAGTAGAAGGACAAAAAATCTATGCAGACCGAGTCATCTCGACAGGAGGCGCATGGGCTGCAGATTTGTTCAAACCCTTGGAATTAGATTTAGATATTGTGCCACAAAAAGCGCAAATTCTTCAGTTGCAAGCAGATGAACAGAGTACAGGTGATTGGCCAGTTGCTATGGTTCCTTACGGTCAATACATTGTGCCTTTTGCGAACGGTAGAATTGTTGCTGGAGCTACCCATGAAAACGGAGTAGGCTTTGATGACAAATTAACAGCGGGCGGTATTCACCACATTCTAGATAAAACATTAGAAGCAGCACCTGGGCTTGGACAAACGGAAATGGCGGGTGCTGCTACCGGATTTCGTCCAGCTACCACAAGTGCATTGCCATTTATTGGTCAAGTTCCGGGCTACGAAAACTTCTATGTGGCAAACGGACTTGGCGCTTCAGGTCTGACTGCAGGTCCTTATTTGGGAGGGCAACTAGCAAAACTCGCACTTGGGGAACTTGTTGATATCGATTTGAGTCTTTATCAAGTAGAAGATGCATTTAGAAGCTGAAGGGAGGCGGAAGATCATGTATTGGTGCAAAGTTGCTCGAACCGAGGCGGAATTTAAGGACATTGCGCGTTTAAACTACGAAACCTTTGTGGAAGAAATTCCTCAACACCAAGCAAATGACAGTGGGACGCGCACGGATCTATTTCATAAACAGAATACCTACTTAATTGTGTTGTCAGGAGTGGAGGTAGTTGGAATGATTGCGCTACGTTCTGAACGTCCTTTTTCGTTGGATCTCAAAATTGGATCTATTGAAGAGTTCCTACCAGATGCCGGTAAGGTTTGTGAAATCCGTTTGCTGGCCGTTCGAAAAGAACATCGGAATGGGCGTGTTTTTTTCCTTTTAGCACGCGCCCTGTCCGATTATTGTCTCGAGCAAGGGTTTGACTCGGCAGTGATTTCCGGAACAGTCCGTCAGATGAAACTGTATGGACAGCTGGGCTTTCGAGCATTTGCGGAACCAATGGGGACAGGCGCAGCTGTCTTTGTTCCAATGGTCACGACACGTCATCAGTACAATGATTCTGTCGCAGCGAGGTTACAAGCAAAGCGCCGCTTATTTTTACCTGGTCCTGTGGCGTTAACTGCGGAACTCGCTACTCCTTTTCAAGAAGCACCTATTTCTCACAGGTCCGCGGCTTTTCGTGAAGTTCGACAAGAAGTAGACCGCATGCTCGAAGAAATGACGGAAATGATTCCACATCTGCTTTCAGGGAGTGGCACTTTAGCAAACGAAGCAATGCTTGGGCAAATCAAGCGGCTAAACTCCAAAGGGCTGATTTTAGTAAATGGCGAATTTGGCAAACGGTTAGTCCAACAAGCACAGCGATTAAGCATGGAATTTGAGGTAGTTGAAGAAGCGTGGGGTCAAGCTTTTCAAATGGAAAAAATAGCGCGTCAGCTGGAACAAGAGAATGTCAGTTGGGTTTTGATGGCTCATGGCGAAACGTCTACTGGTCAATTAAATGATTTTCGTATACTAGCTGATACATGTAAACAGCGAAATGTGAAATTGTGTTTAGATTGCATTAGCAGTTTTGGTGCCGTACCGTTGTCATTGGAAAATGTGTGGCTTGCGACAGCAACGAGTGGCAAAGCACTTGGAACATTAAGTGGAGTCGCTATCGTTTTTAGTAGCCATAAAATTGATCCAGACGACAACTTGCCAAGTTATTTGGATTTGGGGCTTTATGCAACAGATGTACCGTTTACGTTTTCTGCAAGTTTATTAGAAAGCATGCATCGCGCATTAAAAGCGTATCCTGCGCGATATGAACGATTAAAACAACGGTTTATACAAATGAAAGAAGATACGAAAGACTGGCCAAACTTGGCTACTGGCTACCCGACGTCTCGCACATTTAAAATAATAGAAGAGACTCGATTTTTAGTCGAAGATGCTCATCTTTCAGGATTTGAGTTACATTGTGCCAGCAGTTATTTGAAAGTGCGTCAGTTGTTCCAAGTTTCTTGCATCCAACCCGAGTTCGAAAAGGATTGGCAGCATTTTCTCGAGTTTCACGACGTCTATCAGCGCTATCATACAAAAGAAAAAGCCTATCATGAAGAGTGATGGGCTTTTTTGCGAGTTTGTTGTCGTCAAGTTCTTGGTAAATCAATGACATGGGGCATGCATAGTAGCTTTCTCGGTTTTAATAGAATCGATCGGTTATTCCTAGGTGTATAAAAAATATATGAACAAATACCTGTTTTTATTGTCTGAAAATTAAGAAATAAGGGTAACCCATTACTAAGGTCATGTATTTCTAGTAAATGGGGTGTAAAGCATGAGGTCTGATCAGCAAAGTAACCCGTTAAAAAAATATGTCTGGTGCTTAGTCATTTTGAATTTTTTTGATGGGATGTTGACCTACATAGGTCTCTCATTTGGTGTTATAAACGAAGCCAATCCATTGTTAGTGTCATTATCTCCCTTAGCTCTCCTCGGCATCAAAATCTTATTGTCTTGTTGTCTCTTCAGCTTCCTCTTTACACCATTCATCGAGATTCAATCCCGCACATGGCGTTATACACTTTTTTTCGCAAACTTGCTTTATTCAGGCGTTCTCCTACTTCATCTAATGTGGCTAATCATTTTGTTTGTGTAGCTAGAAGAAATTCGGCTACAAAAAAGCACCGCTAGCAGCGATGCTTATGCTAAGTAGAAACGCCAATTACGCAGAAGCATTGGCTTTGTTTGTTGTGGCTAAAGATTTAGTAGAAGCTTTAAACAGTAGGATGAGCAAGATGCTAGCTAGTGCCAGCGCTGCAGATAAATAATAAATTCCCCCTGCTTGCATGGTGAGCAGCCACGTAAATGCCAAAGGACCAATAATGCGACCTAGGTTGTCCATTGAATAAGTCAATCCAGCAGCTGTACCGTACTTACCCCCTGATTCTTTTGACGTCAGTGATACCAATGCAGTACGAGAAAGGGCATTCCCAGCAGTAAAGATGCTTAGTGCAACACCTGCGAAAATCAAACTGTTGGTAAAGGGGAGAATAACCAAGCCGAGAGCTGTAACGACTTGTGCACCAATGATCCATTTTGTTTCAGCACCATCTTTTATGCGGCGGACGACGCCACCTTGAATCGCGGCATCAACCAGTCCGCTAGCGATGAACAAATAACCAAGCTGAAGTGGAGTAATGCTAATTTGGTCAATTTGAAACAATTGAAAAGTTGATTCTAACCCCGCTAGTAAGATGGTAACCATAAAGGACATTAAAAATAAATAGCGGATACGGAATTGCCAGAGTGTGCTAGAGCCTTTTGGCAAAAGCGCACGTTTTGTTGCTTCACCTTTACGAACAGGCTCTTTTAAGACGAGGCTTGCATAGCCCATCAATAGCAGAACCAGTACTGCAGAAACCGTGAACGGTAACGAAAGAGACACAGAGCCGAGCAAGCCTCCGATTGCAGGTCCAAAAATAAACCCAAGACCGATCGACATGCCAAGAAAGCCCATATATTTATTGCGATCTTCATTTGTGGTGATATCTGCTACATAGCCTGTGACAGCCGTGTAAAGTGCACCAGAGAATAAACCACCGACAATACGTGAAAAGTACAATAACATTAAATGATCTAGAAATAGTGAAAATAAGAAAAAACTCAAGCTAAAGCCGGCTAAACCGACAAGGATCAGTTTCTTGCGCCCGGTTCGATCAGAAAGTCTTCCCCATAGTGGTGCAGTGAAAAAAGAAGATAGGGCATAGATCGTGATGAGTCCACCGACATGGATTTCTGAATAACCTTGTTGAACGATTACTTCGGGTAAAATTGGGATAATAATGCCGAAACCTAAGTAAACAAAAAACTGAACGGACATCAATAGTAAGATGGTTTTTTTCATAATAAGAAATTCCCGCTTTCTGAAAAGAATGTGTCCTTATTTTACCCTTGTTTCTTCTATAGAACAATGATCGAAAAAAAGAGAGCCAGAAATGGCTCTCTCAAAAATGAATAATTATTTATTTAGTTTTACACGTTGAAGTCGCAACGCATTCATCACAACTGATACGGAACTGAAAGCCATCGCTGCACCAGCAAGCCAAGGAGCTAAGAAGCCAGCTGCTGCAATTGGAATGCCGATTGTGTTATAGGCGAGTGCCCAAAACAGATTCTGTTTAATATTGCGGACAGTTAAGCGACTCATTCGAATCGCGTCGACCACTCTCAGCAAATCACCTTGCATTAATGTGATGTCGGCGGCTTCCATCGCAATCGCTGTTCCAGTGCCCATTGCCATACCAACATCAGCAGTAGCTAAAGCAGGTGCATCGTTCAATCCATCTCCAGCCATCGCAACGCGTCGGCCTTGTTCTTGAAGTTTTAAAATAACATCTGCTTTTTCGGCAGGTAAAACGCCTGCAAATACTTCATCAATGCCGACTTGTTTAGCAATCGCCATTGCTGTTTGTTCTTGATCTCCGGTTAGCATGACGACATGTAGACCCATATCGCGCATTTCCTGAATTGCCTGTTTGGCATTTTCTTTAACCGTGTCAGCTACTGCAACAAGTCCACCATACTGGCCATCGACTGCGATGAACATAACGGTTTTGCCGTCTCGTTCAAAGATTTCTGCTTGAGATTCGTCAATTGCGATTCCTTCCATCAAGCGTCGATTGCCCATTACGATTTGGCGATTTGCTACTGTTGCGCGGATGCCGTGTCCTGGTATCGCTTCAAACGAACTAACGTTTAGGTTAGCGTCACCAAAATCAGAGATGGCTTGCGCCACAGGGTGTTCAGATTGACTTTCTGCGCTAGCCGCCAAATTTTTCAAATCCGTTAAGTCAAAATTAGCTACTGGAATAAAGTCTGTTACAACAGGATGCCCATTGGTGATCGTTCCTGTTTTATCCAAGACAATCGTATCGATATGTTTGGTGTTTTCTAGTGACTCAGCTGTTTTAAAAAGAACACCTTGTTCAGCAGCACGTCCAGACCCTGCCATAATGGAAGTCGGTGTAGCCAGACCAAGTGCACAAGGGCAGGCAATAACGAGTACTGCAATGGTACTTTCGAGAGCAGCTGGAAAATTTCCTGGTGACACTAGGAAATACCAGATGATAAACGTAATGACTGCGATTCCTACGACAACAGGAACAAAAATACTGGAAATTTGGTCAGCGAGCCGCTGAATCGGCGCCTTAGATCCTTGTGCTTGTTCGACGACGCGAATAATATTCGATAAGACGGTATCTTTACCAATCTTGTCAGCCTGCACGCGAAGTGAGCCGTTAGAATTGACGGTCGCTGCAAACACAGCGTCGCCTGCTTCTTTATCAACCGGCAAACTTTCACCCGTTAGCATGGATTCATCAACGGCTGAATTGCCCGAAAGAACAGCAGCATCAACAGGAATCGATGCTCCTGGTTTAATCAATAGAATATCGCCTGTTTTAACTTCTGAGATGGGCAAGCTAACGAATTCGTCTCCGCGCTCGACCAATGCATGTTGAGGCTGAAGCTTCATCAGTTTTTTTATGGCATCTGAAGAACGCCCCTTGGCTCTTGCTTCAAATACTTTTCCTAAAATAATCAGCGTGATTAAGACCGCACTCGTTTCGAAGTATAACCCCATATTATGGCTCATATTCCAATTGGCAAGAACTAAATAGACGCTGTAAAAGTAAGCGGCCGATGTGCCGAGTGCGACCAAAACGTCCATATTAGCTGATTTGTTTTTCAAAGAAAAATAGGCACCTTTATAGAAAGAAGCGCCAATCCAAAATTGAACAGGTGTTGCGAGTCCCCACTGGACGAGTGGATTCATCAAAATATCAGGTACATACATCCAGGAAGTGAAAGAGAAGTGGCTAAACATAGTCCACAGTAAAGGGAAGGAAAATGCGGCTGATATCCAGAACAAACGAGTTTTCTTTTTGATTTCCTGTTGTTTGTAGTCGGCGGCTTCATCGCTTTCCTGATTAAGAATCGCATCATAACCGAGTGATTGAATCCGTTTGATAAAATCCTCAGGCTTGACAGCGTTGGGATTATACGAAATGTGCCCCGTTTCCATGGCTAGATTGACATTGGCTAATTGAACACCTTCCATTTTACCCAATACTTTTTCAATACGCGCCGAACAATTGGCACACGTCATCCCTTGGATAGAAAAGTCGATTTCTTCTTGTCGCACTCCGTATCCTAATTGTTCTATCTTATGTTGCATTGCCGATGCAGAGGCTTGCTCATCGTCATAGACGACCGAAGCTTTTTCGGTGGCAAAGTTGACTGTAGCTTGTGAAACGCCCGGCAATTTTTGAAGACCTTTTTCGACGCGATTCGCACACGCTGCACAGGTCATTCCAGTAATCGCCACTTCAGTTTTTTTTGTGCTCATAATTCTCCCACCCTTCCTGAAATTATATACCTATTGGGGGTATAATGTTTTGAAAAAAATAACTGCGTTTCCGCAGTTACTCACTTAAAGCTGCAACATCGTATCCTTGATCTTCAATGGCTTCCGCAATTTGAGCCACATCAATAGTTGAGGCGTCATAAGCTACATCAACAGAAGCGTTTTCTAAAGAGACCTCTACTTTGTCGACTCCTGGTAAAGCCATAACACTTTCTGTTACAGATTTCACACAATGTTGGCACGACATGCCGCCTACTTGTAAATTAATTTGTTCTTTCATCATAATTTCCTCCTTGTTATTTCCGCATCATTTTTTGGATGGTTATAAGTAGTTCATCTAATACTTCTTCTTCACCATTTTCGAGACGATCTTTAACGCACCCTTTTAAATGGCCTTCTAACAAAACTTTAGTAACGCTGTTTAGTGCAGACTGAGTAGCCGCAAGTTGTGTGATGATGTCATCGCAATAAACATCTTTCTCCACCATACCTTTTATACCCCGGACTTGTCCTTCCACGCGGTTCAGACGGTTGGTCAAATCCCTTTTAACGGAGAGGGGATGGTGGCTTTTTCGACAAGAGTTATCCAGTGCAAAGGGTTTTTCAATTAATTCGCTCATCTGAAGATTCTCCTCTCCTAAATCTGCTTATATTATACCTCTATGGGGTATATAAATCAAAGGATTTACATTTTCTTCGCAATTGTCATCAAAATGATAAGTTTAAAATTCTGAAATGATGGTATTATATACATAGACACAGAAAAGTCAACGATTTGCATCTTGCTTATGAAACGTAGCAAGTTTACATACGTCCTTATAGGTAACGAAAAATACAAAGAGGTGATCTGGATGGCGAAAAACGTAGACGTTCGCAACATTGTTTCAAATTTATCGAAACTAGGAATCCAAGCAAAAATCACAAAATCCCGAGTCGAGTTAATAAAAGCAATTGCCTTGCCGCAACCAATCCAAGCGCAATCTCAACAATAAAAACTCCGGCGCACTGCGCCGGAGTTTTTATTTTTTGTTTTTATCGAACATATAGTTCTTGTGATGAAATTTCATACTAAAGACAATTCCGAGTGCTAGCATATTCCCGATCAACGAACTACCTCCGTAACTAATGAAGGGAAGCGGAATCCCCGTAATTGGCAAAAGTTGAATCGTCATGCCGATGTTCTGGAATACGTGAAATGTAATCATCGCAATAATTCCTGCACACACATAAGTGCTGAACATATCTTTGAATTGCAGTGTTATCTTGGTCAAATGATAGATAAGCATGAAAAACAAGATGATAACAGTACTCGCTCCGACAAATCCGAAATCTTCTGAGATCACAGTAAAGATAAAATCTGTATGGTTTTCCGGCACGTAAACCTGTCGTCCTTGATAACCTTTGCCGAATACTTCTCCTGATCCGATAGCATTCAATGCCGCAATTAAATTATATCCGCCAGATTCTGCGTAGGAATACGGGTCAAGCCACGTATAAATACGCTCGAACATATATGGTTTTAATCCAAAAGCGCTAGACAGAAAATCTTGGGCATTAATAGTCATCCATAGCAAGACGCTGCCAACAACAGCGACGCCACCAAAACTCGGCGCAATAATCTTCCAAGAAATTCCTGACACAACCACAACGGCTAAAGTGATAGCAATAAAAACAAGAGCAGTTCCTAAATCAGGTTGAAGCAGGATAAAGCCAAGAGGGATAGCCAGACAAAGACCAATTTTTCCAAGAAGAAAAAAATCGGATTTGATGGATTTTATCAAATTTTGTTCGTGGTGGGTAGAAATCATTTTTGCCAGCGCTAATATATAGAAAGTTTTCATAAACTCAGCGGGCTGAATGTTGACAAATGGTGTGTGAAACCAAGCTTTGGCACCGTTGACTGGCTCAGCTATCTGACCAACACCGTCAGGCGAAATCATAAGTAGAATCAGCAAGAAAATGCCGAAACCATATAAGTAATAAGCCATCTTTTTGTATTGTTCAGGATCAAAATACATCAAAACCCCAATCATTACGACAGAAACAACATAAAATAAAGCTTGTCTTGGAACAAAGTTCGTTAAATACTGACCAGAAGTCTGAGCAGAAGAAATGGCCACTAGACTGATGATGAAGAATAGAAATAAGATGAAAGCTAGCGACCAGTCGATTCGATCGGTAAAGCTTTTGTTAGTTTGCATGGTATTTTCACCTGTACTTTTTATTATTGTGAGTCGAAAACTATTATAACGTATATAACTGCAATATGCGCATGATAAAAGTAATGACGCTTTCGAAGCAGGTATGTTTCATATTTCTTCTTTTTGGACGTATAATAAGAAACGGAATGGAGTGGAGGAAATGGAGAGAAAACCGTTGAACGCGGACGTCTACATACAGCATTTATATATATACTTGAACGAATCTGATCAATTTGCCTTATTCAGCGGACTGACTTTTGCCCATTTTTTGGATGCCATGAAATTGCCTAAAAATCTTCTGTTGTTAAAGCATCCCTATGAAGATGCATCTTTTAATATGCATACCCATATGGAGTTTGCTACACAAGAAGAGTTTGGTCAGTTGAGAAGAGCGCGTGCAAATAAGAAAAGTGAATTTTGTTGGATTGATTTTAGGAGTGAAAAGCAATTAAATTCTTTGACGCCTCAGGAACAAGCCGAATTGCTGTATATTGGCCACAAAAAAGAGCCGCTCAAGACACCGTTTTATTCAACTCTTCAAAATGAATTTGTCTATTTATCGAGTGAAGAAGAAGAAACCACAAAAATTTACTTCCGCAAATTAGAGCGCCTGAATGAGCTGGTCGGAAATTACTTTACGTATTTAATTCGGCGAGAAGAGAACGGGCAAAACTTTTGGCGACGTAAAGCAAAAGACTTAATCCCAGAGTTGCCTGCTGAAATTCTTCAATCCTTGAAAAAGAATTATCGTGAAGGCGTACTCATTTCATTGGCAGACCCCGAAAAAACGAAAAACACGATTGAATTGCACATTCGTCCAGTAGAAGAGATTTCATTTTTGGATGAATTTTGGTCCGACATTGAAGAATATACAAAACAAGGGGTTTCACGTAAGATTATCTACGATAGAAAACAAAAAACGTGGAAATGATACCTGGCAGCAGGTATCATTTTTTTGGATCGATGCTCTACTCCAACAGAGCAAGTGTGAAAAGAAAGAAGGGAATTACATGGCCTGGATTTATCTCATGATTGCGGGAATTACAGAAATTGTGTGGGCAATTGGCTTGAAGTTTGCTGAAGGCTTTACGAACTTAGTTCCTTCACTTATAACATTTGTTTTTATCGTCATCAGCTTTATGCTGTTTGCGATTGCGATGAAAACAATTCCAATCGGTACGGCTTATGCAGTATTTACTGGTATTGGTGCTGCAGGTACAGCCATTTTAGGTATCTTTTTATTTAATGAAAACGCTAGTTTAGAAAAACTGTTCTTTTTAAGTTTATTGCTAATTGGGATAATTGGGTTAAAAGTTTTAGACGGAAAAGAAACTTCGAGTAAGGGCGTGCAGTCATGATGGATTGGCTGATATTAGTAATTGCGGGATTGTTTGAAGTGGCGTTTGTCACTACTATGAAACTATCCAATGGCTTTAAAATAAAACGGTACACAGCGCTAACGATTTTGTCCGGCGCGCTTAGCTTTTATTTGCTGTCACTGGCGTTAACAACAATTGCGCTTGGAACAGGCTATGCTGTATGGACAGGCATCGGTGCTGCAGGAAGCGTTCTAGTCGGTATGATATTTTTCAAAGAAAGCAAGCAACTGGCAAAAATATTTTTTCTATCCTGTATTTTAGCAGGAGTCATTGGCCTGAAAATTTTCGGTGGCTGACATGAAAAAAATATTAGTCACTGCAGGTTCGTGATAAACTAAGAAATATGGATAACGAAATGAGGTCTCTTGGATGAAAAAACGAGTCGGTTTATTATATGGAGGCAAATCGGCAGAGCATGAAGTTTCTCTGTCTACAGCCTTAGCAGTTACAAATGCAATAGATTTTGAAGCATATGAAATTTACCCAATTTATATCACGCAAGACGGCGAGTGGAGAAAAGGGCATCGTCTTGAAGGTGCAGTAAAAACAATTGAACAGCTTCAATTGCCTGGAGAATCTTCGAAACCCAATGATATTTCTGGATTTCTTCCATCACAAAGTAGTGACGTGCTGGACGTTATTATTCCCTTGTTGCATGGACCAAATGGCGAAGATGGAACGGTTCAAGGTCTTCTTGAAGTGATGAATATCCCATATGTTGGGAATGGTGTACTGGCATCTTCTGCAGGTATGGACAAAGTCGTAATGAAGCAATTATTTGAGCAGGCAGGTTTAAAACAAACGCCTTATGTGTATTTTATAAGAAGAGACTGGGATCAGAACCAAAGTTTTTGGTTGGATAAAATAGAATCAGAACTTGTATGGCCGCTTTTTGTGAAACCTGCTAATTTAGGATCAAGTGTAGGAATCAGCAAGGCTGACAATCGCGAAGAACTAATTTTAGCCGTAAAAGAAGCATTGAAATTTGATCGCAAAATCGTCATTGAACAAGGAGTGGACGCTCGTGAAATCGAAGTTGGCGTTCTCGGAAATGACGAACCAGCTTGTTCAGTAGCAGGTGAAATTAAGCCGTTAAAAGCTTTTTATGATTACCAGGCGAAGTACAAAGACGGCAATACAGCCATGATTATTCCGGCTGAATTAGACGAATCGGTTTATGCAAGACTAGAAACAGATGCTAAGAAAGCCTTTAAAATACTGGACTGTTCTGGGCTTGTCCGAGCAGATTTTTTTGTCACAGCGGATAGTGAAATTCTGATTAACGAAGTGAATACATTACCAGGCTTTACACCTTACAGTATGTTCCCGTTACTGTGGGAACATACAGGTTTGCCTTATCCGGAGTTAATTGAACGCCTTATCGTTTTAGCAATCGAACGGCACGAAGAAAAACAATTACTGCAAGTTAAAATAGACTGAGTGGAGAAACCAAATGAAAAAAAAGATTGAACAAGTAGCCAAATGGCTAGACATCAAAACTAATTTAAAGGGCTTCGACGTTACAGGGGTCTCGATTAACACGAGAACGCTCGAGCCGGGTGATTTGTTCATCCCTTTTCGTGGAGAAAAAGTAAATGGACATAAGTACGTCCGTTCGGCTATCGAATTAGGTGCGGTAGCTTCTTTATGGCAGCGCGACGAGCCAGGAGCACCAGAAGATTTACCGTTGCTATTTGTGGACGATTGCGAAGTAGCTTTGCAAGAGATGGCTCGCACGTACCGCGATGAATTGTCAGCGATTGTGATTGGAATCACCGGTTCAAATGGTAAAACTTCGACAAAGGATCTGGTAGCAAGCGTCTTAAAGCCTTATTTTAAAGTGCAGAAAACGCCAGGTAACTTTAATAATCAGCTAGGTTTGCCTCTAACCATTTTGTCTCTAGAAGAAGACACGAAAGTTGCTGTCCTCGAAATGGGCATGAGCGGCAAAGGGCAAATTGAGTTTTTGTCAGAATTAGCGCGTCCCGATTATGCCATTATCACCAACATAGGCGAAGCACATTTGCAAGACCTTGGATCTCGTGAAGCTATCGCCGAAGCGAAATTCGAAATTACTGCAGGTCTACAACAGCATGGCAAGCTTTTCTATGATGGCGATGAGCCTCTATTGCAACCCTTTATGGAAACTTTTCCACAAGGTGTTTCTTTTGGGTTCGACGACAACAATGAGTTGACGGTGACAGATATTAAAGCTACTGAAGATGGCAGCAGCTTTATGGTTAGCGGGATTATAGACGCTGCATTCACTATTCCAGTTTTAGGGGAGCATCAAGTGAAAAATACGCTTGCCGCTATTTTGGTAGCGCTCGAAGCAGGCTTATCGGAAGAGCAAATCCGTAAATCTTTAAAAGATGCAGCACTGACCGATATGCGGATGCAGATGATTCAAGCAGATAACGGTGCGATGTTTATTAACGACGCTTACAATGCAGCTCCGTCATCAATGACTGCAGCGCTAAATTTTATTCGTGAAACGACAATGAAAGATAAAAAGTGGGTAGTGCTAGGGGATATGCTTGAACTTGGAGACAATGAGCAAAACTATCACGAAGCACTTAGTAAGTACATTTCGGATAATTTAGCAGGCGTTTGTCTATATGGTCCTCGTATGAAGTGGCTTTACGATAAGTTGCAGCCGAGTTATGCAGGCAAGCTATTATGGAGCGAAACGGAATATGAACCGATTATCGAGCTGTTGCAAACTTATACAAATAAAGACTCCGTTATCTTGGTAAAAGGTTCTCGGGGGATGGCTTTAGAAAACATTATCGAACCTTTCGTCACAGCGTAGTTGTGGAAAAGTGCAATTGACGGTGATGTTTGAAATACCACGCTGTTAAGTGGTGAGAAGAGGCGAGTGGATTGAAAACCGGTGTTCTTTGTATACACGGCTTTACAGGAGGACCGTTTGAAGTTGAGCCTTTTGTTGATTTTTTAAACGAACAAACCGACTGGATTGTAGAAATACCGACACTGCCAGGGCATGGTGAAAAACTAGCGCTAAAGAGAATGTCGGCAGAAAGTTGGATGATGGAAGCTGAATTAGCCTTAAAAAGGCTGAAAAAATCAGCGGATCGCATCATTGTTGTCGGATTTTCGATGGGTGGTTTGATCGCTATGTATTTGGCCATGCGCTATAAGATCGACCGGCTTGTACTATTAAGTGCTGCTGCTAAATACATTAGCCCAGCACAGATTCTTAAAGAAGTGCAAGAGGCATTAAAAGATATAGTATCTGGAAAAATAGCAGAAAATGCACCTTTGCATCTTTACCAATACAAACTGACGAATACACCTGTCAGCTCGGCTATTGAATTTTTGCGAGTAGTCAAAATGGTAGAACCTTATTATTCTAAGATTACTGTGCCTGTTTGTATTGTCCAAGGTAACAGGGATAGCATCGTGCCTGCTTCGGCCGCGGACTTTATCTATAACCATATTGGGGCAGTTGAAAAACAGATGATTCGTTCGGAGCTTGGCAAACATTTAATCTGCTATAGCGAAGATCGAGAAGAGTGGTTCGAGGACGTTTTTGAGTTTATGAACAGAGGACTAGAGTAAACTGATTATTGGAACCTTTGCGTATTGATTGCAAATAAAAAAAATACATGTTATTCTTTTGAAAGCAATGGATACATTTTTGAGAAACTCTTCCCCGTGAAGAGTATTTTTTTGAGCAAAACGGTTTGTTCTATAGATAGGGTATCAAACGCCCGCCGATCAGACCGCTCGGCAAAGCCCGAGCTTTTCCTGTTCACACATCCCCTCTGACTTAAAACTACAGAGTATGATTTTCGACGTGAAACTTCCTCATAAAGGCTCGCCCTTGTCACGAATTCATCTAAAATGTACACCATTTGTAAATCAGATGAAGACAAAAGGAGATTGAAAAATTTGGTAAAATTTTCAGAGTTAAATATTAGCGAAACAACTTTAAAGTCCGTAAAACGTATGGGGTTTGAAGAAGCAACACCAATTCAAGAGGGAACGATCCGTCTTGGAATGGAAGGTAAAGACATTATTGGACAAGCGCAAACTGGTACTGGTAAAACTACGGCTTTCGGAATTCCTTTGATTGAAAAAATCGACACTAAAGACGGTAATGTTCAAGGATTAATCATCGCACCAACACGCGAATTGGCAATCCAGGTTTCTGAAGAACTTTACAGATTGGGACAAGATAAAAACGTACGTATTCTTTCAGTATACGGCGGCCAAGAAATTAGCCGACAAATCCGTGCACTTAAAAACCGTCCGCAAATTATCGTTGGTACTCCAGGACGTCTATTAGACCATATCAACCGTCGTACGCTTAAATTGGACAATGTCAACACATTAATCCTTGATGAAGCAGACGAAATGTTGAACATGGGCTTTATCGAAGACATTCAAACAATTATGGCAAGTGTTCCTGATACTCGTCAGACATTGTTGTTCTCAGCAACTATGCCGGATGCAATCCGTCGCATTGCAGAGAAATTCATGAAAACTCCAGAAATCGTTAAAATCAAATCAAAAGAAATGACTGTTGAAAACATTGAGCAGTTCTACGTGAAGTCTGTAGAGCGCGAGAAATTTGATTTCCTTTCACGTCTTTTGAATGTTCAACAACCGGAACTTGCGATCGTTTTCGGACGCACAAAACGCCGTGTTGATGAATTAGCTAAAGCTTTGAATATCCGCGGCTACCTTGCTGAAGGAATTCATGGTGACTTGAGCCAAGCAAAACGTATGTCTGTTTTAAAGCAGTTTAAAGCCGGCAAAATCGATATCTTGGTAGCAACAGATGTAGCAGCTCGCGGACTTGATATCTCAGGCGTGTCACACGTATACAACTTTGATATTCCACAAGATCCTGAAAGCTATGTTCACCGTATCGGCCGTACGGGTCGTGCAGGTAAAAAAGGAGTCGCAGTAACGTTTGTAACACCACGTGAAATGGGCTACTTGGGCATTGTTGAACGCACTACGAAGAAAAAGATGGAAGCTTTAATTCCTCCAACTGCGAACGAGGCTGTACTTGGTCAAAAACGAGTTGCGATGGAACAATTGTTTGAAATGACAGAGAAAAACAATCTTGGCGATTACCGTGAATTCGCGGCGCAAATGCTTGAAAAGCATGATGCGGTTGACTTGATTGCAGCAGCTCTTAAAACAATGACTAAAGAACCGGAAGATGTTCCAGTATCAATTTCCGAAGAACGTCCTTTGCCATCACGCGGAGGCGGCGGATATAAAGGTAAAGGCGGCGGCGGACGCAGTTCTGGAGGCGGCGGTTACAAAGGTAATCGTTCATCAGGTTCAGCTCGTCCATCATCAAGCCGTGGAGCAAGCTCAGGCGCAAGCCGTCGTCGTGAAGGCGGAAGTGCAACTGGCGGCGGACGTCCAGGACGTACGACTCGTCGTAGCGAATCTTAATACCGATTAATTCAAAGGACGTATGCCGAACAGGAAACTGTTTGGCGTACGTTCTTTTTTGCTGTCTACATATCATGTACAATGGAATGAAACGTCTGAATGAGTAACTCGTATACTGATAAAGAAGCGATTGGAGAGAAATAGATGGAAAATCAGCCCAAAAATCAAATTTCAAGAAAAGGCTTAACGGTTTGGCGCGTTTACGGCAGTATGGAAACTACGGTTATTGCACTGGTTGCTATTGGGGCAGGTGTGTTAACGTATTTCTTTGATTGGCCACAATGGTTATATGCTGTTTATGGCGCGGTTATTTTGCTGTTTGGCTTTTTGCTCATTTACTTATTTCCGAAGATTCGTTGGCAGCGCTGGCGTTATGAAGTGCGAGAACAGGAAATTGAATTACAGCATGGCTTGTTCATTGTGACCCGTACATTAGTACCAATGGTTCGTGTCCAGCACGTAGATACTGAGCAAGGACCAATTTTACGAAAATATGATTTGGCACAAATTTCGATTTCGACAGCGGCAACCACTCATACAATTCCGGCATTGATAACGGCGGAGGCTGATGAACTAAGAGCTAGAATTTCTGGTTTAGCAAGGGTGGCGGAAGATGATGTCTAAAGAACGCTATAAATTGCATCCCATTTCGGCTTTTTTAAATTTCATTAAAGGATTAAAGGAATTAATCCTACCGTTCATTATTATTTTTGGAGTCAATCTATTCAGAGACGGTGGAATTAGCTCGATGTTCAATCAAGGATGGCAGGGGTTAATTCCGGTATTAATAGGAAGCGTTGTGCTAATTTTTCTGTTAGTTGGTGGAATTATTAAGTGGAAGCGTTTTGTGTATTGGTTCGAGGATGGAGAATTACGAATTGAGTATGGCCTATTTGTAAAGAAAAAGAGGTATATTCCGTTCGAACGGATTCAAAGTCTAAATTATACAGAAGGAATTTTTCATCGGCCATTTGGGTTAGTAAAAGTGAAAGTAGAAACAGCAGGCTCAGGAAAAGTGGGGCAGGCCGAAGCTGAACTAACAGCAATTTCGCGAGAAGATGCAGATCGTATCGAAAATGAAATAGAAAAAGCTAAGCAACACCCTACAGAAGCAGTTTTTTCAGAAATGGGACCGCTAGAATATGTGGAAGTCCCTGCTAAAAAAGTGACTACAGAACTTTATCGCATGTCTATGAAAGAATTAATGATTCTTGCAACGACTTCCGGCGGAATTGGCGTAGTCATTTCAGCAGTCGCAATTTTTCTTTCCCAATTTTCTGAGTTTATACCGTATGATGCCATTTATGAAGAAGTCATGCTATTTTTGCGTTTTGGTGTATTGATTGTTGCGTTAACACTCTTTTTTATCTTATTGATTGCATGGATTATTTCCGTAATTATGACAATTGTAGCAAATTACCAATTTAGCCTTCAACGCGATGAAGACCATATTTATATTACTAGAGGATTATTAGAGAAAAAGAAAATTTCAGTTCCGTTAAAGCGAGTTCAAGGAATTAAAGTGAGTCAGAATCCTTTGCGTGAGCTTTTTGGATATGCGACGGTCGTAGTTGAAAGTGCAGGTGGCTCAGTTGGCGATAAGGATGAAAAAATTCGTCTGTTTCCGTTAGTGAAAGTGAGTCGGATGCGACCTATACTAACAGAGCTGTTTCCGGAACTGCAATGGACACCGGAATTGGTTAAGGCGCCGAAACGCAGCATTCACTTTTTCTATCGCCTGAATTTAGTTTGGCTGTTTCCTGGGATTGTCGCTTTAGGTTATTTTTTCTATCCATATGGATTGCTAACGTTGTTTGTTGTGCCGATTATTGTCATCTCTGGAGTTTGGCAGCACAGGACGGTCGGCTATTCGTTAGCTGAAAAGCAACTAACGATGCAATTTAGAGGTCTTAGTAAAAATCGCTATTATATTTTGAAAAAAAGGATTCAAGTTATTCAAGTGACGCAAAGCTATTTCCAGCGTCGTAAAGGAATTGCATCGATTCATGCAACGATTAAAGCGGGTATGGCAGGAGCTACTGCAACGATTGCCCATATGGAAAAAGAAGACGCAAGTCGGATTTTGTCTTGGTATGAACCATCTGGAACAAAAGAGGTTGAAGAGTAAAAAAGTCCAAAAAAACAGCCGGAATGTAATATTCCGGCTGTTTTTATTTTTTAGCTCGCCAGCTAACAATTCGTTTAGGGTGGAAGTAGCTGAGTCCAATAAGGAACCCGGTAATCATTCCGGCGATGTGGGCTGTTACGTTAACGTTTGGCGTCAGGAAAGTCATGACTATACTAATGACGATAATAGGGAGTATAATTTGTTTGAGTTGCGGTAAAGCACGTCCTCCGTAATACACCAATGCGCCAAATGCACCAAAGACTCCAAAAATCGCACCACTCGCTCCGACATGTGCGTAATCGAGCGGCTGTAAAAAGTAAGTAGCCGAAGAAGCGAAAAATCCTGCCAACAGGTAGATCGTAATAAAACGAACTTTTCCAGTCAAACGTTCTAATTCAGGTCCGAACAAGAACAAGGAGAACATGTTAAACAGGAGATGCATCAATCCTCCATGTAAAAACATGGGTGTAATGAATCGCCACCACTGACCTTCAGCAATGTAAAAGTTGGATCCAACGCCATAAAAGTAAAGCCAATCACCGAGTAAAGGCAATAAACCCAGTACATAGACCAATAAATTAAGCGCGATCAAAGTAGAAACGACCGGATATAGCCGCAAGTATTGCTTAAAGCTTTCTGTTCGAATAAACATTTTGTCACCTCTATTTCATACATTTAATTATACCTGTTACTGGTTTGTGATTGAAAGGAGAAACATTTATGATTACAGGAATTGGGATAGATATCGTTGAATTGTCGCGAATTCGACGAATAGATGCCAAGTCACCAAAATTTCGCGAACGTGTATTAACTGAATTTGAACAGGCTGAATACAGTCGATTAACAGAAACGAGAAAAGCAGAGTTTTTAGCAGGGCGCTTTGCGGCTAAAGAAGCATTTTCTAAAGCTAAAGGCACTGGAATTGGTGGTGCCTGTTCTTTTCAAGATATTGAAATTAGAAAAGACGCTAAAGGCAAGCCGTCTATTTATTTCAAGCATATGGAAACGGGTCTAGTATCGATTACTCATTCCAAAGAATTTGCAGCGGCACAAGTTCTTCTACAAACAATTTAACTGGGTGGTGTCAACATGACAGAACAGTATCGACCGACAAAAGCGGTCATTAGTCTAGAAGCAATCAAAAAAAATTTAACCGTGTTTCAAGAAAAAAGTGGAGATGCGAAAGTGATTGCAGTGGTAAAAGCAGATGCTTACGGACATGGGGTTTTAGCGGTGGCAAAGGCAGTTATCGAAACGGGTGTCGATATGCTAGCAGTTGCAACACCAGACGAAGCTCTTTTCCTGCGCGACCAAGGCATTGAAACGGAGTTACTGGTACTAGGTGCGACACCTGCCAAATTTATTCGGGTTGCGCAACAGCGCAATATTATTGTGACAGCTATTTCTCTTGATTGGTTATCGATGGCTGCGAGTCATTTGGAAGAGAAGTTAGAGATGCTAAAAATTCACTTGAAAGTCGATACCGGGATGAGACGCATTGGTATTCAACTGGATGAAGTAGATCAGGCGCTAGGCATTATTGCGGATCACGACTTTAGTTTTAACGGGATCTTTACGCATTTCGCAACTGCAGACGAAGAGGATTCTTCTCTATTTAACCAACAGGTTCACGCCATGAACAGTGTCATTAAACAATTGGAAGACCCATCTGTGATGGTCCATGTATCCAATAGTGCAGCCGCCATCATGCATCCAGAGTTGACGAGTGACGCGGTGCGCGTAGGAATTTCGTTGTACGGCATTGCGCCTTCTCCGTACGTCGGTCAGGAAATGGAATTTCATTTGTATCCTGCACTGAGCCTAGAAACAGAAATTGTTCATGTGAAAAAAGTAAAAGCTGGAGAAGCGTTAAGTTACGGAGCGACTTACCGTGCGGCACGAGACGAGTGGGTTGGAACGATTCCAATTGGTTATGCAGATGGCATGTTGCGAGGACTACAAGGGCAGGATGTGTTAGTAAACGGACAACGTACTCCGATTATTGGGCGGATTTGTATGGATCAATGTATGATTCGACTTTCTAAAAAGGTGCCTGTGGGTGAAAAAGTCCAGTTGATTGGACGTCAAGGAGAGCAGCAAATTTTTATTGATGAGTGGGCTGATAGACTGGAGACAATTCCATATGAAATTCCTTGTATCTTAACA
The DNA here is from genome assembly GCF_001465835.2 of Planococcus kocurii. Taxonomy (NCBI): domain Bacteria; kingdom Bacillati; phylum Bacillota; class Bacilli; order Caryophanales; family Caryophanaceae; genus Planococcus; species Planococcus kocurii. The sequence continues at coordinate 1,240,326 of NZ_CP013661.2, read as the reverse complement.
AAACGAGTACCGCGTGTTTACTCCGAAAGCGCGGAGGTTTCCGATTTGTCTTTTCACAAGCTTGATAAAATGGTAAGATGAAGCAGACGAAGACAGAAGAACGGGATTTTCGGAGGTGTCGGCTGTGTACGAGAAGTCAAAGACAAAAGAAGTGGTTGTGAAAATGCCAAAGCAATTTATTTCAGAGTTGACAACTCATTCAAATGAGCATGTCCAAGAAAGTGGAGATTATATTTATGTTTCCACAAGCCGGGTGACAAAAAATCTGTATGACTCATATCATATTCGAGAAGCGATGATCAAAGGCTACGTGGAGATGTCTCAAATCAATCTATCGATTGCTTGTGAATGTTCTCACGCTGAGTATGAAGCGGAGCATATGACTGTCCGACTCGTAAGCGGAGGGTGACAACTTGATTGTAAAACGCGGAGATGTTTTTTTTGCGGAATTATCGCCAGTCGTCGGGTCTGAGCAGGGTGGGACCCGACCTGTACTGGTGATTCAAAACGATATAGGGAATCGTTTTAGTCCCACTGTTATTATTGCAGCAATCACGGCGCAAATTCAAAAAGCCAAATTACCGACTCATGTAGAAATCAACGCCAAGAAATACGGCTTTGAGCGCGATTCCGTTATTTTGCTAGAACAATTGCGAACCATTGACAAGTCGCGACTGACCGACAAAATTACGCAGCTTGACGACACTTTGATGGAAAAAGTAGACGAAGCATTAGAAATCAGCGTAGGTCTTGTTAAATTTTAAGCATACATATTCTTTTAAAGGCACCTCGAGAATCTTTCTCGAGGTGTTTTTTTAAAGAAGTAACCTTACTGACAAAAAAGATGTGAAAAAAACGAATTTCCGATACAATAAAGAGTAGCAGATAAAATTAGCGATACATAGTGTCACAGGGAGGGTTTTCAATCTATATGAATAAACAAATGGCTCAATATATACAGGGCAACTTAACCGAAATCGTTTCAAAATGGCAAGAAAAAATGAAAGATGAAAAAAATGAACGTTCTTTTCAGTTGATGCCTGAAGAACTAATGAATCAAACGAGCCAAGAATTCGCAGAACTAATGATTTCTAATTTACTGGAAAGCCATCAAGCTTATGAAAGTCGTGTAAACGATTTTGCTGAGAAAGTTGTGCGTCTCGGTTGGTCTATCACATTTGTTACGAAGGCAATCAATCATTTTGCTGAAATTGTTTACGAAGACTTAACAAAAGAACAAATCATCCATGAAGGTAATCTGGCTGCTTATATAGAAGAATTCTCTAAGTGGATATCACCAATTCGTGAAAGTACTATTCAAGCCTACTCTAAAACATGGGAACGTACGGTAAGCTTGCAAAAAATTGCGTTGCAAGAATTGTCGGCATCATTAATTCCGGTGTTCGATAAAGTGTCAGTCATGCCGCTAGTAGGCACAATAGATACAGAGCGAGCAAAGTTGATTATGGAGAACTTATTGGAAGGTGTCGTGAAGCATCGTGCAGAAGTTGTATTGCTCGATATTACTGGCGTTCCAGTAGTAGACACCATGGTCGCACATCATATTATTCAAGCAGCAGATGCTGTTCGTTTAGTAGGCGCGAAATGTATGCTCGTCGGAATTCGTCCTGAAATTGCCCAGACAATTGTTACACTCGGCATTAATTTGAACGACTTTACGACAACGAGTACTTTACAGCGAGGCGTAGAACAGGCGTTAGCTTGGACGAATCGAAAAATTGTGGAGGTTGAAGACTGATGAATTTTAGAATTCCGATTTTAAAGTTAAGAGATACATTAATTGTCTCGATTCAATGGGAACTTGATGACCAAACGGCTCTTCAATTTCAAGAAGACTTATTGGCGAAATTACATGAAACAAGTGCACGTGGTGTCGTCATCGATTTGACGTCGATTGATTTTATCGACTCATTTATTGCGAAAGTTCTGGGGGATGTCATCAGTATGTCGAGTTTGATGGGGGCCAGAGTAGTTATTACCGGTATCCAACCAGCAGTTGCTATCACTTTAATCGAGTTGGGAATTCGACTTGAAGATGTTATGACAGCGCTAGATTTAGAAAATGGTTTGGATAAACTTCAATTGGAATTGGAGGCTTAACAATGAACGGTGAGTCCTCAGTTGAAATTTTAACAGAATGGGATATTGTTGCTGCACGACAACTCGGACGCAATGTAGCGAAAGAGCTTGGCTTTGGCACGGTTGACCAGGCCCGTATTACGACGGCTATCAGCGAGCTTGCGCGCAATATTTATTTATATGCTGGAAAAGGCAGGATCGAAATTCAACAGTTAACCCAAAATGGCCTTAAAGGCATTTTGATTATTGCTGCAGACAATGGTCCAGGGATTCCGGATATCCGTCAAGTGATGGAAGATGGTTTTACAACTTCTGGCGGATTGGGAGCAGGACTTCCAGGCGTTAAGCGGTTAATGGATGATTTTAAAATCGAAACTAGTATAGGTGAAGGCACAGATATACGAGCTACTAAGTGGCTTCGTTAGGGGGAACACCCAATGGTTCAGGAAATCGAGAATCAATATAAAGAGATTTTAAATGAATACATGAAAAAACAAACAGAACAAAATTTGTATGTCGGCCAAAATTTTAGCCGACAGCTCATCTTGGAGAATATCGCTCCTGAAGAAGTGATCAGCATGCATAAAGTAGCAATTCAAGAGCTTTATGGTGAATTGCCAGATATAGTCTGGCATTCATTTGATTTTTTGATTGAAATGATGATCAATTACGGATTGGCACTTCAAGAACGACAAAGTCTTATCAAACAACAGGAAGAGCTAAAAGTAGAAATGGATTTGGCAGCAAATGTCCAAGAAACCTTGCTGAAAACTAAATTACCTTTATTAGAAGGTTTGGATATCGGCCTTCTTTCTATCCCTGCGCGAAAAATGAATGGGGATTATATTTATTTTGTTAGTGACCAAGAAGGCTATGCTGGGGTGGCAGTTGCGGATGTAATCGGCAAAGGCCTTCCGGCTGCTCTTTGCATGTCTATGATTAAATTTGGTATGGATAGTTTGAACAGTGCACATGCGCTACCCAAAGACGTATTAAGTGTCATTAATCGAATTGTTGAAAAAAGTATTGATGACTCGATGTTCGTTTCTATGTTTTATGGGAACTACGATGCTAAACGAGCGCGTTTAACTTATGGCTCAGCAGGACATGAACCTGCTATTTTATATCGTGCAAAAGACAATAAATTTACGGAGTTATATGCAAAAGGTCTACTGTTAGGGGTATCCCCCGCCGCGGTCTATGAAGAACATACAGTCGATTTAGAAAATGGTGACTTGGTCATCATGATGACAGACGGAGTAACTGAAGGCCGAAATGAAGAAGGGTTTATCGAACGCGAAGTTATTTATGAGTTAATTGAGCATAAAAAAACAGAACCGGCACAAGCCATTGTGCAATATGTTTACGACGAGCTTGAACGAATGCAAAATGCGCAATTCCAAGACGATTTCACGCTAGTAATTTATAAAAAAGTTTAACAACAGGTTTAACTGCCAACTAATTGTGGTATTAATGCTTTAGAATAGACTTTTTTAGTGAAATTGAATTTTAAAAAAACGGGGTGTCAAATCACAATGAATATTCAAGTAGATTTAACTGAATCGGATAATGTTCTTGAAGGATTTATCGGCGGAGAAATTGATGCGCACACTGCACCAGTTTTACGTGGAAAATTAGAAACTTACCAGAATCACCAAGGATTAAAAGCAGAGTTGGATCTTTCCGACGTTAATTATATGGACAGTACAGGACTTGGAGTTTTTGTCGCTTTTTATAAATCAATTAATTCAAATGGTGGACATGTAAAGTTAAAAGGACTTTCAGCACGACTAAAACGACTGTTCGACATTACAGGTCTCGGTGACATTATGGATATCGAATCTGCAGAGAAGGGTGGGAACTAGCATGCGTCCTTTTGATTACGTAGAAATGCGCGTTCCTGCCAAATCACAGTATGTTGGAGTTGCACGACTTACCATTTCAGGTTTAGCCAGCCGTGTTGGTTTTTCTTTTGACGATATTGAAGATTTAAAAATCGCTTCAAGTGAAGCCGTAACAAATGCAGTTCAGCATGCTTATGCAGAAGATGAGCAAGGTGAAGTAGTTATCGGATGTGCACTGTATGAAGATAAAATTGAGATTATGGTAGCAGATCACGGCAAAAGCTTTAATTTTGAAGAAACAAAAGCAAAAGTCGGTCCGTATCACGACCAAGAAGAAGGTGCTTTTCTCCGTGAAGGAGGCCTCGGCTTGTATTTAATCGAAACATTAATGGATGAAGTTAAAGTTCATCATCAAGAAGGAGTTACAATCTTTATGACAAAGCATGTTGAAGGAGAGCAGGTGGAGAAGGATGTCGAAACAGTCTCATCCTAATCAACCTACTAAAGAGCAGGTGCTTGATTGGATTGAAGCTTACCAAAAGACAGAAGATGAAGAAGCCCAAACAAACTTGGTGCTAAATTATAAACGCCTTGTTGAATCCATTGCGCGAAAATACTCAAATGGGAAATCGTATCACGAAGATATTGCGCAAGTAGGTATGCTTGGACTTTTAGGGGCTATCAGACGGTACGATCCATCATTTGGTCGTAGCTTTGAGGCTTTTGCTGTGCCTACAATTATCGGAGAAATTAAACGATTTTTGCGTGATAAGACTTGGGCAATCCATGTTCCACGACGGATAAAAGAATTAGGGCCCCGTATTAAAGCGACGGTTGAAGTGTTAACAAGAGAGCTTCAACGTTCGCCACAAGTGTGGGAAATTGCCGAATACCTGGATGTTGAAGAAGATGACATTTTAGAAGCAATGGAAATGGGTAAAAGCTATCAAGCACTTTCCATGGACCACTCTTTAGAGGCGGATTCAGACGGTAGTACCGTCACATTATTTGATGTAGTAGGTCAGGAAGACGATGGTTACGAGAAAGTGGATCAGCGGATGCTTGTAGCTGAAGCGATGAACGTGCTTTCTGAGCGAGAAAAGCAAATCATCCAATTCACTTACATAGAGCAGCTGAGCCAAAAACAAGCCGGAGACAAGCTTGGTATTTCTCAAATGCACGTTTCCCGGTTACAGAGAAAAGCTATTAAAAAACTCCAAGAAGCTATTTTAGCAGCGGGCGGAGTTTTGTAGTGGAGAGCATTCAGCATAATCTTGTGAATGCTTTTATTTTCAACGAAGCAAAAAAAGGGAATTATGAATCTGGTGACAGTTACCATACGGTCTTAACAGATGATTATTTTATTTGCTCCGTAGCTGATGGATTAGGGAGTGGGCCAATTGCGCGGGAGTCGTCTCAGGTCATCCCTCAGATTTTAAGAGAGTTTCATCATGAAACGATCGATCAATTGATGTATCGTTTTAATGGATTAATGCTTCAAAAGCGTGGTGCTGCCGTTGCTATTTTTAAAGTTGATTTCAAGAAAAAAACGCTTGAATATAGCTGCGTCGGCAATATTCGGTTTTATGTATACCGCAAAGCAACAGATGAAATTATCTATCCATTGCCAGTGATGGGTTATCTGTCAGGACGTCCGCAAAAATTACGTACTCAACTGTATACGTATGTAGAGAACGATCTGTTCTTGATTCACTCTGATGGGGTGGATTTAAGAAACCCAAAAGCTATGATGCGAAAAGCTTCAGTTCCAGAGCAATTGTATCGTGATATTCTAGAATCCATCCAAACGGGTGATGATGCTACATTCATAACAGGAAGCCTACTCAAATGAGTTGGCTTCTTTTTTATATGGACAATCTTGAACAAGGAATAGGGACGTCGTGGGCTGCTCTTTTCTGAATGTGTTAAAATAAGAAAGAAATGAAGGGGAGTGTCTAGATGGAAGCGCAACAAATTCATACATTGATCGCAAAAGAAACGGGCGTGCGAAACAATCAAGTCGCGCAAGTTATCGCATTAATCGAAGATGGCAACACCGTACCTTTTATCGCACGTTACCGAAAAGAAGCAACCGGATCTTTGGATGAAGTCCAAATTAAAGCGATTGATGACCGTTATACATACATTCAGAATTTAGAGCAACGGAAAATAGAAGTGATTCGTTCGATATCAGAACAGGAAAAACTAACAGAAGAACTGGAAAAAGCGATTCACAATGCCACTGTGTTGCAGCGGCTAGAAGATTTATATCGACCATACAAACAAAAGCGTCGGACAAAAGCGATTATCGCAAAAGAAAAAGGGTTGCAGCCGTTAGCGGATTGGTTACTAGAGCCTGGCGATGAAACAGTGACTGAAAAGGCTAAGGAATTTGTCGGTGTACAGGCAGATGTCGTTTCGACTGAAGATGCAATTCAAGGAGCACAGGATATTCTAGCGGAATTATTTGCGGACGACCCAGATGTTCGAGAGAAAATTCGTTATATGACTCGAAAAGATGGAACCATTGCCACCGTAGCCAAAAAAAATCACGAAGACGAAAAACAAGTCTTCCAAATGTATTACGAATACGAAGAAGCTATCCAAAAAATTGTTCCGCATCGAATTTTAGCGATTAATCGAGGAGAAAAAGAAGACGTTCTAAAAGTTTCCATTAATCCGCCTGTGGATCGCATCGTCACTTTGATGAAAAATAATTGGATAAAGCAAACGCATTCAACAACAGATGTGATAGCCGAAGCGATTGAAGACAGCTACAAACGATTGATCCAACCATCAGTGGAACGGGAAATTCGAACTGAACTAAGTGAAAAAGGAGAAACGCAAGCCATTCATATTTTTTCGGAAAATCTGCGGAATCTTTTACTGCAACCACCGATGAAAAACAAAATGGTTTTAGGAGTGGACCCAGCTTACCGGACAGGCTGCAAGCTTGCAGTCATTGATGAAACAGGCAAGCTGTTAGAAGTGGCAGTGATTTATCCGCATCCACCCAAATCAGATCTAGCCGGCTCGAAGAAAATTATGGAACGCTTAACAGCTAAATACCCAATTGAAATTATGGCAATTGGTAATGGTACTGCATCACGAGAAACAGAACAGTTTGTTGCGGACTTTTTGTCGGAAACTTCGGCAGATATCTCTTACGTGATTGTAAATGAAGCAGGAGCTAGTGTTTATTCGGCATCTGACATTGCGCGAGCAGAGTTTCCAGACTTAAAAGTGGAAGAGCGGAGTGCGGCTTCGATTGCACGCCGTCTACAAGATCCACTCTCGGAGTTGGTAAAGATTGATCCAAAAGCGGTGGGGGTTGGACAATACCAGCACGATGTTTCTCAAAAGAAATTAGCGGACCAGTTAACTTTTGTTGTTGAGACGGCGGTTAACCAAGTTGGGGTCAATGTCAATTCAGCATCTGCTTCGTTATTGCATTATGTGGCAGGGTTAAGTAAAACTGTAGCGGAAAATGTGATTAAAGTGCGTGATGAAAATGGCCGATTTACTACACGTGCGCAGTTGAAAAAAATTCCGCGTCTAGGAGCCAAGACTTATGAGCAGGCAATCGGATTTTTACGGATTCCTGAAGGCAAGAACCTATTAGACGCAACAGGGATTCATCCTGAGAGTTATGACATTGCAGAAAAACTGCTGAAACTAGTAGGCGAAGACAAAAAATCTGTTGGAAAAGCAGGGCTCTCTGAAAAACTTGAAGCACTCGAGCTAAGCGAGTTAAGTGCAGGGTGGGGTGTCGGAGAAATTACGTTGAAAGATATTGTGGATGCGTTGAAAAAACCATTCCGTGATCCGCGTGATGAATTCCCACAACCTTTATTGAAAAATGATATTTTGAAAATGGAAGAT